>NZ_CP070978.1:2706314-3007016 GCF_018417535.1 Burkholderia pyrrocinia
GCAACCGCCGCGGCACCGTGCCGCGACGTTCCGCAAGGCTATCCGCGTTGCGCGCCCGCTTCAATTCACCTAATCTCACCCCGATTGAATCGAATTCAACCCGGCCGCATCCGGCCCGCGAGGCCCCGTGTTCTCGAAAATTCCCCTGACCGCATTGCGTGTATTCGAATCGTCGGCGCGGCTCGGCACGTTCAAGGCCGCCGCGGACGAACTGTCCGTGACGCCGGCCGCCGTGTCGCACCAGATCAAGTCGCTCGAAAGCCGGCTCGGCGTGCTGCTGTTCGAGCGCGGCGCGAGCGGCGTGAGGCCCACGGAGGAGGGCGAGCGCCTGTTTCGAACGAGCCACGATGCGTTGCTTGCGCTGAGTCGCGGGCTCGACGCGGTGCGGCCCGAAGCGGCCGACGAGCGCACGCTCGTGCTGACCACCACGCCCGCGTTTGCCGCGATGTGGCTGATTCCGCGTCTCGGCCGGTTCCGGCAGGTCGATCCGCAATTGAACATCAAGGTGGAAACCGGCAACGCGCTCGCCGATCTCGAACGCGACGCGCGAATCGATCTCGCGATTCGCGCGACGTCGCGCACGTTCCCGGCGCTGCACGAGATTGCGCTGATCGACGAGTATTTCGGCGCGTATGCGGCTGCCGGGTTCGATGCGAATCGTTCGGACGAGCGGCTCGATTTGATCGAGACCGAGTGGGATACGCCGCTGCCGGTGTCGGTCGACTGGGCTTCGTGGTGTCGTGCGGCGGGCCGCGAAGCATGGCTCGAACGCGCGGTGTTCCGGCATTACGACGACGAGCATTACGCGTTGCAGGCGGTGTTGCACGGGCAGGGCGTCGGGCTGCTCAGCTCCGTGCTGGCGGCCGAGCATGTCGAGCGCGGCGCGTTGACGCCGATCGAGCGGTCGGTGCGACTTGCCGGCGCACGCTTCGTCGCGCTGTGTCGACCCGGGCGGGAACGCGAGCCGCAGGTCAGGCGGTTTCTCGACTGGCTCGAAGCGGAGATCGCGCAGACGCGTGCGGCGGTGGCGCGGATGGCGCCGATGAGCACGTCGAGGTGAGATCGGGCGAGTGAGCGGGAACTCGAACGTATCGGGTTCCGGTTGCCCGCCGTCACCCGAACCTGACGCAGTACACCGGCGGCAAATGCGCCGACACCATCTGCCAGTTGTCACCGCCATCGCCGGACGTCCATAACCCGCCGGTCGTCGATGCCATCGCGAGGCGCGTGCCGGAATCGTCCACCGCGAGCCCGTGCCGATACACGAGGTCGTACGCCGGCGCGGCCGGCAACCCGTTCGACAAGCGCTCGAAACTGCGGCCGCCGTCGCGCGTGCGCGTGACGACGAACTGGCCGTTCACCGGAATCCGGCACGCATCCTTCACGGCCGGCACGAACCACGCGGTGTCCGGTTCGTTCGGATGCACGGCGACCGCGAAGCCGAAGCTCGAAGGCTGTGCCTCGATCCGCCGCCAGTGCTCGGCGCCGTCGGTCGAGCGGAAGATCGCGCAGTGATGCTGCGTCCACAGCACGTCCGGGTCGGCCGCGCACTGCACGACGCGGTGCGGGTCCTGCACGTTGGGCTCGCCGCGCCGCTCGGGCGGCATGTAGTCGGCTTCCATGCCGTCGGCGGTCACGCGCCAGGTCGCGCCGCCGTCGACGGTCTGCCAGACGCCGCCGCACGAGATGCCGATCGTCACGTGCCGGCTGTCGCGCGGATCGACCATCACCGAATGGATACCCGGCGCGTCGTACCCGCCGCCGCCCCACTCGGCGCGTTCCGGGCGATCCCACAGCGGGCGGTTGAGCACCCACGAGTCGCCGTAGTCGTCGGAGCGGAACAGCCCGCCGGGTATCGTGCCGGCCCACAGTACGCCCGGCTCGTCGGCGCCGCCGGTTTCGAGCGACCAGATCTGCTGAAGCGTCCAGGGCGGCCGGGGCGGGCCGGGGGGCTCGTCGTCCGCGTCGCCCGTGCTTGCATGCGCGCTGGCGGGCGGTTCGTCGGCAGGCTGCGGCGGATAGACGGGGACGCTGCATTCTTCCCATGCGGCTGCGTCTGTGCGCCTGCGATGCAGTTTCACGCCGAAATGGCCGAGGTTGAGCGCGGCATAGAGCGTGCCGTCGCGCGGGTCGGCCAGCGCCATGCTGACCGGCTCGCCGACGAAGTGCGGGTCGCCGAGCGTCCAGCCGCCGTTTTTGTCGGAATGAAGAACGAACAGGCCCTTGCGGGTTGCGACAAGCAATCGGTCATTCATTTCGAGTGTCTCCTGTCGACCCGGATTGGCGCTTCAGCGCTTGCTCGGGTTCCATACACTGCTCGCGGGTGGGTACGACCCCTTATCCACCCGACAACGCCTGAACGACATACACGCGGCTCGCGCCGCCAAGCGGATCCGACAGATGTTCCCGGTCGCGTATCGGCCGGCCGTCGATAAACACGGCGAGATGCTTTCGCAGCGCGCCCTGGTCGTCGACGATGTAGCCGCGCAGTCGCGGCTGCTCGCTGAAGACGGCTTCAAACGCTTCGCTGATCGAACGCGCATCGACGTCGCGTTCGGGCGTTTCGATGTGCCGCTGAATCGAAGCGGCGAAGAAGAGATGAGCCATGGCGAGTAACCGGAAGGGAGCCGTGCGGGGCGTGGACGGCGGCGTCGGTTCTGTAGTGTAGGCGAAACGTTTCGTGGTTTGCGGCATTGCGGTGCAGCAGACGGCGATGCGTGTCGGCACGTATCCGCTACGCGTACTTGTCGCCGACCGTGCTGCGGATCGGGTGAGTGTCGTAGACGATGATCATGCGCTCGATGCGCGCATCGTCGTCGAATTCGAACACGTCGACGCACTCGAATTGCACCGCGGAGCCGTCCTTCAGTCCCCAGTCGTAGACGAAATAGCCGGTGGCCCGACGTGCGCCGGTAGTGCTGACGCAGATGTCGATCGGCGTGATGCGGCTCTGTCCGGATGCCGACGCGACCTTTTCGAAGAAGGGCTGCGGCGCCATCCAGCCGAGAAACGGCGAAAATATCCGCGCATCCGGCGTGAACAATGCACAGATTGCGGCGATGTCGCCGCGTTCGAGCGTTTTCAGATAGGTATCGACCTGCCGCGTGTATAGTGCGTCGGACGACGTGACCATGGTATTTCTCCGCTGATTGTTGACGAGCCATCCGCGACCGCGAGTGCGATCGGCTCAACCACGATAGCGATGCAGCGATGACCGAACAAACGAAAAATCCGCAACCCGGGTATGCAGCCCGCGCATATCCGCTGGCGGACCTCACGCGTGCGCTGCCGCCGCTGACCGCGTTCCAGGCTTTTGTCGCCGCCGCCGAACTTGGCAGCTTCAACCGGGCAGCCGAGCATTTGTGCCGGACCCAGGGCGCCGTGAGCCGTCAGGTGCAGCAACTGGAAGCGCACTACCGATGTGCGTTGTTCGTGCGCCGTCCGTCGGGATTGACGCTGACCACGGAGGGCGGCGCGTTGCTGACGGTGGCCGTCGACATACTCACGCAGCTCGCGCGGCACTCGCACGCCCATGCGCATTGCATGTCGACCCTCACGGTGCGGTTGCCTTCCACGTTCGCGATCCGCTGGCTGTTGCCGCGGCTTTCGGCGCTCAATCATGCGTTGCCGCGGACCGAGCTGCGTGTTCACACGTCGGCGGACGACACGCCCGATTTCACCGACGCCGATTTCGATGCAATCGTCGTGCGCGGCACCGGAAGCTGGGCCGGAATGGTGGCGATTCCGCTGTTCGACGAGTGCCTCACGCCGATGTGCACGCGCGAGACCGGTGCATCGCTGAAGTCGATCGCCGATCTCGCGCATGTGACGCTACTGCATCCCGCGCGCAATCGCGACGAATGGCGATGCTGGCTGGATGCCGTCGGCGCGACGCAGATCGACCCGGGCACCGGCCTCGTATTCGATACGCTCGAACTGACATTGACGGCGGCTGCCCAGGCGCACGGCGTCGCGATCGGCGATCCACGCATGGCGGCGGATCGGCTGGAAGCCGGAACGCTGGTCGCACCGTTTTCCGATGTGGTGCGCAACGGTCTCGGCTATTACCTCGTGTTTCCGGTGCAGCGCGCCGCGCAACCCACGATTCAAGCGCTCGCGGAGGTTCTGACGCGTCTCGCGCGTGAGGGTTGATTGCGATGGGCGTGTGCGCCGAACGGTTCGCTAAACCGGAATCGACCGCCCCCGCACCCGAATCCCGAGCCGCACGACACCGATCACCGCATTCGACAGCCACGTGAGCAAACGCGGCATCCCGCGCCGGCGGATATCGAGCAGCAGCACGATCCGCACTTCGCCGCTGTCGTTCCACACCTCGTGCATGAACGTATCGTCCCACAGCAGGAAGCGGCCTTCGTCGAGCCGATGTTCGCGGCCATCGACCTTCAGCACGGCGGCCGGCGTGCCGTCCGCGCGCTTCGGCATCGACAGCACGAGATAGCCGCGCAGGATGCCGCGAAACGGCCCGCGATGCGGCGGAATGTGCTTGCCCGGTGCGAGAAACGACAGCGATGCGGACAGCACGTCCGGCGACGCCGCGACGATCGACGCGACAGTCGGGCAGCGCGCCAGGTTGCGCGGGAACGGGTGGCCGTACGCCTGCATGATGAACATCCGCCAGTCGCGCGCATCGTTGGCCGAGATGTCGTACTGCTCGCGCATGATCTCGTGGAAGCGCGGGATACGCGGCATGTCGCGCGCCACGGCGAGCGCTTCCGCGCGGATGGCAGGCCATGCGCGCACGAAACGCCCGGCATCCGGGAACGCCGCCGTATCGAGCACCGCGTCGCCGTCGATATGGCGGTCGTACAGCGTGCGGAGCAGGCCGGCTGCATAGTCGTAAGCGGCGGACATGGTCGATCGATCGGCGATCCGTATGAAGTGTCGTCAGTCTGCCCGAAGCGCGACGGGCGCTGCGTTACGTCAGGTTACGCCGGCTGACGAAAGAATGACAGTTTGATGACCGGTCGACGCAAGCGGCCCGGAAAGCCGGAAAACACAAACGGCCCGAGCCACAATGCGCGGGAATAAACGAACCCCCTCCGTCGTCATACGGGTGTAGCACATCTTCTCGTTGACTTCTGAAGGAGTAAACCATGAACAAGCATTGGCTGGTGGCCGCCACGGTGGTGGCGATGTCTCTCGCGGGTATTGCGACGCAAGCGTCGGCACAGGAACTCACTCGAGCGCAGGTCAGGCAGGAACTGATCGACGCTGAAAACAACGGGCTGCGCTTCGTGACCGATACGTCGTATCCGGACGTGAGCCCGCTCTTCCAGCGGCAGGCCGAACAGATGCCGCAGCGTCAGTCCAACACGGCGGTCGGCAGCGATCCGGCCGTTTCATCCGAAGCGGGCAAGCCGGCGGCGACGTCGCCGCGCCAGCGCCAGGCCGCGTGCGTCGGCCCCGCGAGCTTCTGCACGATCTATTTCGGAAGCTGATACAACCGCCTGCGTTCGCAGGTCAGGCATTCACAGCGGTTGATCGATACGGAACATTGAAGGAGTTCATGATGAAAACATATATCGCAGTACTGACAATGATCGGAATGATCGTCGGTCAGTCGGCATTCGCGCAATCGGCCGCACCGCTGACGCGCGCGCAGGTTCGCGACGAGCTGATGCGCCTGGAAGCAGCCGGGTACGACCCGGCGAAGGGCGACGACGGCGAGTATCCGGCGGACATCCAGGCCGCGGAAGCGAAGCTCGCCGAGCAGGATCGAGCCAGGATGGCCGCCTCTGCCGCGCATGCACCGGCCCCCGCTATGCCGGCGCAGACCGGCAACTAGGAGTCGATATGATCGTGTGTGGCTTCTGGCCGTCGTGTTCGCGGTACGGCAATCCGCATGCCGTTCGCGCCGCTCGACCTGGACGAAGGGCAACGGCTGCAGTACCGCTCATCGCACGCCGCTTCGCGCGGCGTCGCGATCATCTCGCCAACCGGTCCCGATGGGCGGGCAGGTTGATCGCGAGATGAAAAGGCAGACCGAAGATATCGCGAACTCGAACAGCCCGGCTCATATCCGCGATGGTGCGCTCAAACAGGCGAGAGGCGATCACCACGGCATCATGCGCTGCACGATCCGATCGCGCAGCACGAACCGGTGTGCCAGCGCGGCTGCCACGTGCAGGCAAATGCCGGCGAACAGCACCCATGCGAGGATGCCGTGCACGTCGCCCATCGCGTGACCGAATCCGGAGCCGGCCGCCGACAGCGCCGGCAACGGGACGACACCGACCAGCGTCACGGCCCATGCGCGCGACGATGCGTTGATCCAGCCGAGCAGCGGCACCGCGATCAGCAGCGCGTAGAGTGCGAAATGCGTCACACCCGACAGCGCGCGCATCGCGGGCGACAGGTCGCTTGCAGGCGGGCGATGCGTCGCGCGCCACAGCACGCGGCCAGCCATCGCCGCGATCAGCGCCGTGCCGACGAGCAGGTGCGCGGCGATCAGGCCGATCGGTTGCGTGTCGCGATGCACATCGGGCATCGTCCAGCCGATCGCGTACTGCGCGACGACCAGCGCCACGATCAGCCAGTGAAGAAAACGTGCAACTGCGTCATAGCGGGCGGGCGTGGCCATGAAAACTCCAGACGAGCGACAGGGATGGTATCGGTGGGGTGGATTCTACGGTCGAATCCTTAACGAAACGTTAAGCACGCGGCATCGCGCGCGATCGGTCGTCATGCTCGTCGGCCGGCACATCGCGCGGCATCGTTCCGGCCGCGTTCGCCGACGGCAGCGCGATCGTGACGCCCAGGCCATGGCCGTCGATGCCGGTCTCGAATTGCACGGTGCCGCCGAAGTATTGCGCGATGCGCGTGACGATCGACAGCCCGAGCCCGCTGCCGGGCGCTTGCGTGCCGCTGCCGCGATAGAAGCGATCGCCGAGCCGTTCGTGCTCGCCGGGAGCGACACCCGGCCCGTCGTCGCGCACGACGATGCGTTGCAGCGCGCCGTCGTCGTGCACGCCGAGTTCGATACGTCCGCGGCGGCGGCCGTACTTGACGGCGTTGTCGACGAGATTGTCGAGCAGGATGCCGATCAGGATCGGATCGGCCTCGATCGCGCGTTCGGATGCGCTGCCGGTCACGATGTCGATGGCCTTGTCCGATGCCTTTGCCAGATGGCGATCGATGGCGGCTTCGACGAGTTCGCGGACGACGACGGCGCGCGTCGGAATGCGTTCGTATTCGTCGAGCCGCGCGAGCAGCAGCAACTGTTCGGCGAGACGCGCGCTGCGGTCGACGCCTTGCACGACACGCTGCATCGCAAGCTGCTTGCGCGCCGGATCGTCGGTCGCGATCGCCACTTGGGCCTGAACCTTGATTGCGGCCAGCGGCGTCTTGAGTTCGTGCGCCGCATCGGACGTGAACGCGCGCTCGCGCACGATCGATTGCCGCAGCCTTGCCAGCAGGCGGTCGATCGCGTCGACCAGCGTGCGCACTTCCTCCGGCACGGTGGCGATGCCGAGCGGTTCGAGCGATCGCGCATCGCGCGCGCCGATCAGCGTCGACAGCGTCTTCAACGGCGCGAGACTGCGCCCGATCAGGTACCAGAGGAGGAGCGCCAGCACCGGGAGCGCGACGATCAGCGGCCAGACGATGCCGCGCGCGATGCCGGTCGCCAGATCGCTGCGCGTGTTGACCGTTTCCATCACCCGCACCCAGCGCCCCGACGCGTTGTCGCGCAACGTGTGCGTGCGCCACGGCACGTCGCGCATGACGATGGTTTCAGGCGCACCGCGCGGATCGCGTGCGTCGGGCAAACCTGCGGCGGCGGCCGGCAGGTTCGACGCGACGACGTTGCCCTGCGCGTCGCGCACCTCGAACAGCATGTCGCGCGGCAGGCGATCGCCGTCGTTGTCAGGGCCGGATCGTGAATTGCCGGGCGCCAGCTCGACGCGCGCATCGGGCGGGAAGCGCGCGAGACGGTCGAGGTCGACCGGGGCGAGATTGACGAGCAGCGACGCGTATTCGACGAGGCGCGCGTCTTCCCATTCGCCGATCTCGCGCGTCGCGTGCCGGAAGCTGCCGAACACCGCGACGAGCCAGACGACGGTCACGCAGCCGAGCGCCATCAGCGAAACGCGGCGTCGTATCGACCGCGAGATCATGGCGGGTCGACAACGTAGCCGATGCCGCGGACGGTGCGGATCAAATCCGCACCGAGCTTCTTGCGCAGGTTCGACACATGGACCTCGATCGCATTGCTTTCGATGCCTTCCTGCCAGCCGTACAGCCCGTCCTCGAGACGCGCCCGCGACTGAGGGCTGCCCGGGTGGCTGACGAGTTGAACCAGGATGGCCCATTCGCGCGAAGTGAGAGCGACGCGCGACGCGTCGCGTGTCACCGTGTGGGTGGTCAGGTCGATCGTGATGTCGCGCCACACGATCTCGTCGCCGGCGCGGCCCTGCGAGCGACGCACGAGCGCGCGACAGCGGGCGAGCACCTCGGACAGTTCGAACGGTTTCGCGAGATAGTCGTCCGCGCCGTCGTCGAGGCCGCGGACGCGGTCGGCCACGGTGCCGCGCGCGGTCAGCACCAGCACCGGCACCGTATCGCCCGCATCGCGCAACGCGCGCAGCAGTTCCGTTCCCGATTTGCCGGGCAGGCCGAGATCGAGCACGACGAGCGCGAAGCGCGTCGTCGCGAGCGCGGCTGCGGCAGCGTGTCCGTCGCGCAGCCAGTCGACGTGATAGCCGGCCTGGCTCAGGCTGATTTCGAGGCCGCTGCCGATCAGGTCGTCGTCTTCAACAAGGAGGAGTCGCATGGTCGATTCGTGTGCAGACGTCTGCGATTGTACGAGCCTGACTGTGCACGCCATGCAACGGATTGTAATTGAGCCGTCTCGAACATCGCCCGATTCTGAAGAACGCTTAAGGTTTGCTGCCGGCATTCCCGCTACTATCGGCCACGACATTTCTCCCCTGATCCCGATCCGGGTTTGCCGCGTCCGGCACGCACCGTACGCACCGGCCCACGAATCCGCGACCCTTCAGTTTGATTTCAAATCGATCCAGGTCGCCTGCACGGGAGGTTCATTCCTGATGGCACCCTCGACGATCGAGCGATGGCGCGCCTACCTGCTGATCGCCGCGCTCGCCGGCATGTTCATTCAGTGTATCGTGCTGGTTTCGTTGTTTGCGTTGCGCATACCCGAAGCGTTTTTCACGACGATGACATTCCGCATCTGGACCGTCGTCGCGGTCGCGACCGCGATCCTGTCGGCCCGTAAGCTTGCCGGCGCGGCGTTCAGGGCAGCGGTCGTGTGCGGCTATGTGCGCGTGACCGGAATCGATCGCCGCACGGTAGTTGTGTCATCTGATTGCGCGTATCGTCGATTGGTCGTCCTTCACATCCGGCTCAACGGGAATCGATACGGCGGCGTGCACGGGTGAGCCCGCCTTCGCGCGTGCCGGCCCCGGGCATCACGGTCGTCGGGCCATCACTGGGGAGAAGCATGGTTTTGCTGCATGTGCTGCACGCGCTGGCCGGGGCAATGTCGATCGTCTGCGGGCTGGGCGTGTTGCTGGGCATTGCCTACACGGTTACAGCCAGTGTGCTGGTCGGCAGGTTCTTTTCCCGGGCGCCGGCGGTGCCGCGCGATTATCCGGGCGTCACCGTCGCCAAGCCGCTGCACGGCGACGAATGGGATCTCGTACAGCATCTCGAAAGCTTCTTCGTGCAGGACTATCCGGGGCCGGTACAGCACCTGTTCGGTGTGCACGATGCGGGCGATGCGGCGCTCGCGGCCGTCGAGACGCTGCGTGCGCGTTATCCGGACGCGAACATCAAGGTCGTCGCCGATGCGCGGCTGTACGGGCCGAACCGCAAGATCGCCAATCTCGTCAACATGCTCGAACACGCCGAGCATTCGGTGCTGTGTCTCGCCGATAGCGACGTGCTGGTCGAGCGCGATTATCTGCGTGCCGTCGTCGGCGCGCTACAGCAGCCGGAAGTCGGTATCGTGACGAGCGTGTATCGCGGCATCGCGTCGCCGGGTTTCTGGCCCGGTGTCGCCGTCGCGATGACGAACTACCATTTCCTGCCCGGTGTGATTACCGGGCTGTTCATCGGGCGTGCACGGCCGTGCTTTGGGCAGACGATTGCGATCACGCGCGCGACGCTCGAGCGTATCGGCGGGCTCGCGCGTTTCGCGCATCACCTGGCCGAGGATCACGCGCTCGGCGAAGCGGTACGGCAGGTCGGTGCGCAGGTCGTCATCCCGCCGTTCGTCGTCGGGCATGCCTGTGTCGAAGAGACGTTCGCGAAGCTGTACGCGCACGAATTGCGCTGGAGTTGCACGATCCGCGCGGCCGACCGGCTCGGTCACGCCGGGTCGGTGCTGATGCACCCGGTGCCGCTCGCGCTGCTGGCCGTGCTGTTCTCCGGCGGCACGCTCGCCGCCTGCTGGCTCACGGTCGCCGCGCTCGCCGCGCGGGCGCTGCTGATGCTGAAAACGAGCCGTGCGACCGGTGCCGGCCTGCGCGGCGCCCTCTGGCTGCCGTTCGTCGATCTCCTGCAGTTCCTGGTTTTCGTGTCGAGCTTCTTCTCGTCGCACGTCGTCTGGCGCGGCACGCGCTTTCGCGTCGACCGGGAAGGCTTGCTGTCGCCGGCGGGTGAGTCATGACGACCGAGACGAACCCCGCCAACGCCGACGCGGACCGGCTGTCCGCGCGTCACGAGGCACGGCTCCGGCATGCGGGGCGCGCGGCGGCGCTGGCCGGGCTGGCGCTCGCGGTGTGGCTGATCTGGCGCGAGCATCCGCTGGAAATCCTGCACCGGCTGCGGATCGCGGGCGCGGGGCTGCTCGTCGCTGCGCTGGCCCACATCCTGCCGATGCTCGCAAACGCGTGGGACTGGCGGATGCTGATCCGCGGCCCGCGCCGGCCGTCGTTCGCGACGATGCTGAAGCTCGTCTGGATCCGCGAATCGATCAACGGGCTGTTGCCGGTCGCGCGGATCGGCGGCGAGGTCGTGTCGTTCGGGCTGCTGCGGCAGGCGGGCGTGCGACCGGCAACGGCCGTGGCCAGCCTCGTCGCCGACATGCAGCTCACGCTGATCAGCCAGCTGATATTCGCGTTGATCGCGATCGGCTACGTGCTCGAACATGTGTCGTCCGACGCCGCGAAGGTGGCCGCGCACCTCGCCATCGGCATGGCCGCGCTGGTGCCGGTGTTGCTGCTGTTCGCGCTGGTGCAGCATGCGCGACCGTTCGAGCGCGCGATGCGCGTGATCAACCGGATCACCAGCGGCAAGGTGGTTGCGCTGGTCGGCGAATCGGCGCGCACCGATCAGTCGATCCGGATGATCTGGAGAAAGACCGGCATCGTCGTGCGCTATCTGGGGATATGGCAGACGCTGCAGTTTGCGGGTTATGCGCTGGAAATCTGGCTCGCGCTTTACTTCCTCGGCGCCGATCCGACTTTTGCGCAGGCGCTCGCGATCGAGGCGCTGATCCAGCTCGTGAGCAGCATTGCGTTCCTGATGCCGGGTGGTCTGGGCGTGCAGGAGGGCGGGTTCGTGCTGATCGGCGGGCTGCTCGGGTTTGATGCGCCGACCTGTCTTGCACTGGCCGGCGCCCGTCGCGTGCGCGATCTGCTGTTCTATCTGCCGGGCTTGCTGGCGTGGCAGTGGGCGGCCGGTTCGGCGAAACGACCGGGCGGCGCGAAGCGTGCTTCGCTGAGCATCGAGGAATCCGCCAGGCCGCGCTGACGCGGCCCGACGACGATGCGTGCGTGCCCGGGCGGGTGCGTATCCGCCGGGGCGGCGCGACGCGTGAATCAGCGTCGTTCGTCCGCGATATGACTGCGGATCACGTCCGCGAACGACGTGTCGCCCTTCAGCCCGAGCGCTTCCGCGCGCGTCGTGTCCCAGCGGCCCGGCCAGCTGCCGACGATCTTCTCGACGCGCTCGTCGGGCGCATGGCGGATCAGCTTCACGACGTCGTCGCCCGCGACTTCGCGCAGCGCTTCGATCATCTCGTCGACCGACACCGACAGGCCGGGCAGGTTGATCACGCGCTTGTCGCCGAGCTTGGCACTGTCGATTTCGCAGCCGGCGACGAGCGCTTCGATCGCGCCGCGCGGCGACAGCAGCCACAGCCGCGTCGAACCCGGTACCGGGCACACGCTTTCCTCGCCGTTCAGCGGCTCGCGGATGATGCCGCTCGCAAACGACGACGCGGCCGCGTTCGGGCGGCCGGGCCGCACGCTGATGGTCGGCAGCCGCAGCACGCGGCCGTCGACGAAGCCGCGCCGCGCGTAGTCGCACAGCAGCAGTTCGGCGATCGCCTTCTCGGCGCCGTACGACGATTGCGGGTTCAGCGCGGTGTCGTCCTGCACGATGTCGGGCAATGCGCCGCCGTACACCGCGACGGAGCTCGTGAACACGACGCGCGGCTGGTGGCCGCGCGCGCGGCACACTTCGAGCAGCGTGCGCGATGCGTCGAGGTTGATCCGCATGCCGAGATCGAAATCGGCTTCGGCCTGCCCGCTGACGATCGCCGCGAGGTGGAAGATCGCGCCGGTCTGCGTGTCGATCGCGCGTTCGAGCACTGCGCGATCGGCGATGTCGCCGACGATCGACGTCACGCGCGCGTCGCCGAAATCGCCGCCCTTGACGACGTCGAGCAGCACCAGCTCGTCGATCTTCCCGATCCGGCCGTCGGGGCCGGTCAGTTCGCCGCGCTCGAGCAGCTTGCGCGCGAGACGCTGGCCGAGAAAGCCGGCGCCGCCGGTGATCAGTACTTTCATGGTCGTTATCCTCTTTGGAATGCTTGAATCACAGGTACGGCTTGATCCAGCCGAGACCTTCCGACGTGCCGGCCTTCGGGCGGTATTCGCAGCCGATCCAGCCGTCGTAGCCGAGCGCATCGATCAGCTCGAACAGGTACGGGTAGTTGAGTTCGCCGAGATCCGGCTCGTGGCGCTCGGGCACGCCCGCGATCTGGATGTGGCCGATGCCCGCGAAATCGCGCTTGAGCTTCACCGCGAGATCGCCTTCGACGATCTGGCAGTGGTAGCAGTCGAACTGCACCTTCAGGTTCGGCGCGCCGACTTCCGCGCAGATCGCTTGTGCGTCGTCCTGGCGGCTGAGGAAATAGCCGGGCATGTCGCGCTGGTTGATCGGTTCGATCAGGATCGTGACGCCGTGTGCGGCGGCGGCCTGCGCCGCATGCCGCAGGTTCGACAGGTAGGTGTCGCGATGGCGCGCGCGGTCGGCACCCGGCGCGACCATGCCGGCCATCACGTGCAGTTTCCTGTTGCCGAGCACGCGCGCGTAGTCGAGCGCCTGGTCGATACCGCGCCGGAATTCGTCTTCGCGGCCCGGCAGCGACGCGATACCGCGTTCGCCCGCGGCCCAGTCGCCGGGCGGTGCGTTGAACAGCGCCTGTTCGAGGTTGTGCGCGTCGAGGCGCGCGCGGATGTCCTCGGCGGCGAAGTCGTACGGGAACAGGTACTCGACGGCCTTGAAGCCGTCGTAGGCGGCAGCGGCGAAGCGTTCGAGGAACGCGTGCTCGTTGTACATCATCGAGAGGTTGGCGGCGAAGCGTGGCATGGCAGCGGGTCCTGTGAATGAAGGGGGCGGGGCGTACCGCGCCCCGCGTCGAATGGCAGCTCAGTGGCTCAGTGGCTCAGCGGTTCACGAGTTTCGCGGGCGTGAGCCACACGGCGATCGCGCCGATCACGAGCATGGCCGCCAGCACGTACATGCCGGACGACGTGCTGTGCGTGACGTCCTTCAGGTAGCCGATCACGTACGGGCTCGCGAAACCGGCGAGGTTGCCGATCGAGTTGATGATCGCGATCCCGGCGGCGGCCGCGGAGCCCGCGAGGAACGCGGTCGGCAGCGACCAGAACAGCGGTGCGCAGGTCAGCACGCCGCCCGCCGCGAGCGACAGGAACACGATCGACACCGCCGTATTGTGCGAGTACGACGCGGCGACCGCAAACCCGACCGCGCCCATCAGCGCCGGCACGATCAGGTGCCAGCGGCGTTCGCGGCGCTTGTCCGCGCTGTGGCCGAACAGGTTCATCACGACGATCGCGACGAGGAACGGGATCGCGGACAGCAGGCCGATCTGAAGCGTATCGGTGATGCCGGTCGATTTCACGAGCGTCGGCATCCAGAACGTGAGGCCGTACTGGCCGGTGACGAACGCGAAGTAGATCAGCGACATCCACCACATGCGCGGGTCCGAGAACACGGCCTTCAGCGAATGGCCGTGCTGCTGCTGTTCCTGCGGCTGCGCGGCGATTTCCTCTTCGAGGAGCTGCTTCTCGCGCTCGTCGAGCCACTTCGCGCCGCGGATGCTGTTGTCGAGATACAGGATCGTCGCGATGCCGACCAGCACGGCCGGCACGGCTTCGATCATGAACATCCATTGCCAGCCGTGGAAGCCCGAGCCGCCGTGGAAGCGCTCCATGATCCAGCCCGACAGCGGGTTGCCGAAGATGCCCGATACGGGGATCGCGGACATGAACACCGCGATGATCTTCGCGCGGCGATGCGACGGGAACCAGTACGTGAGGTACAGGATCACGCCGGGATAGAAGCCGGCTTCCGCGAGGCCGAGCAGGAAGCGCAGCACGTAGAACTGCGTCGGTGTCTTCACGAACGCGAACAGCGCGGACAGCAGGCCCCACGTGATCATGATCCGCGCGATCCAGATGCGCGCGCCGAGCCGGTGCATCAGCAGGTTGCTTGGCAGTTCGAACAGAAAGTAGCCAAGGAAGAAAATTCCCGCGCCGAGCCCGAACACGGTTTCGCTGAACGCGAGATCCTGCGACATCTGCAGCTTCGCGAAGCCGACGTTCACGCGGTCGAGATACGCGACCACGTAGCAGAGCATCAGGAACGGCACGATGCGCCAGAACACTTTCTTGTAGGTGCGGTCCAGTTCGGCCGAACGGGCGGTCGCGGCGGGCGAGCGGCTTGCGGCCGCGTCGAGAGCAGTCATCGTCGTCTCCAAGGATGTCGTGTGCCGGTGGCGCATAGGCCGCCGGATCGTTTGTGTGTGCTGACGGAAGGGCCCGCGCACACGGCGGGCATGGGAATCGGTATGTGGTGCGCGCCGCGTTACCAGCGCGCGCCGAAGGTCTGGCGCAGTTCGTCGAGCGCCGCGTCGGAAAGCGGCTCGGGCTTCGGGTTCGTCATCAGCCACAGCCGTGCCGTTTCCTCGAGCTCCTCGAGCGCATACGACGCGTGCGACACCGACGGCCCCCACATCACGGGGCCGAGGCGGTCGAGCAGCACGCCGCGCACCTGGCCGGCGAGCGCCGCGACTTCGGCCGCGACGGCCGGGTCGCCGGGGCGGCGGTATCGGATCAGCGGGATGTGGCCGACCTTCATCACGTAGTACGGCGTGATCGGCGGCAGCACGTCGGTATCGCGCCACACGCCTGCGAGCGTCAACGCGACGAGGTGCGTCGAATGCGTGTGGACGACGCCGTTCGCTTCCGCGTTGCGCGTATAGATGCCGCGATGCAGCGCGAGCGTCTTCGACGGCTTGCCGCCCGAGACGGGCTGGCCGTCGGCGCCGACCTTCGCGATGTCGTTCGGGTCGAGCCGGCCGAGGCACGCGTCGGTCGGCGTGATCAGCCAGCCGTCGGAGAGGCGCGCGCTGATGTTGCCGGCGCTGCCGACCGCGTGGCCGCGTGCGTACAGGCTCGCGCCGACGACGCAGATCTCTTCGCGCAGTTTCGCTTCCTGGCTCATCATGCGGCTCCGTCCAGCGCGCGCAGCGCCTTGTCGAAAAAGTCCGTCGTGCCGAAGTTGCCGGATTTCAGCGCGAGGCCGAGCGGCTGCGCATCGATCGTGGCTGTGGCCGGCACGCCCGGATCGATCTGCGCGCCGATCTGCAGCGACTTCACGTCGAGCGCCTGCACGACCGCGCCGGACGTCTCGCCGCCGGCGACGACGAACTTGCGCACGCCGAGTTCGCGCAGGCCCCGCGCGATCGCCGCGAGCGTGCTTTCGACGAGATGGCCGGCCGCTTCGACGCCGAGCGCCTGCTGCACGGCCTTCACTTCGTCGGGCGTCGCGGTCGCGTAGATCAGCACCGGCTGCGGCAGGTGCGCGCGCGCGAAGGCGAGCGCTTCATCGACGACGGGCTCGCCGCGCGACGCCGCGAGCGGATCGATGCGGAAGCTCGGCCGCGTCGCGCGCCACGCGGCGACCTGCGCGTTGGTCGCTTTCGACGCGCTGCCGGCGAGCACGGCCGACAGCCCGTCGATGCGCGGCAGCGATGCCGCGTTGTCGCGCTCGGGCAGCAATTCCGCGCGGCGGAAATTCGCGGGCAGGCCGAGCGCGACGCCCGAGCCGCCGGTGACGAGCGGCAGGCCCGCGCATGCTTCGCCCAGCACGTAGAGGTCGCGGTCGGACAGCGCGTCGGCGATCGCGAAGCGCGCGCCTTCCGCGCGCAGCTGGTCGATCCGCGCGCGCACCGCGGCCGCGCCCAGCGCGATCGTGTCGTAGCGGATCAGGCCGACCGGCGACTGCGTCTGCCGCTGCAGCACGCGCACGAGGTTCGCGTCCTGCATCGGCGTGAGCGGATGGTTCTCCATGCCCGATTCGTTCAGCAGTACGTCGCC
The DNA here is from genome assembly GCF_018417535.1 of Burkholderia pyrrocinia. NCBI lineage: Bacteria > Pseudomonadati > Pseudomonadota > Betaproteobacteria > Burkholderiales > Burkholderiaceae > Burkholderia > Burkholderia pyrrocinia. Next base: position 2,722,931 of record NZ_CP070978.1, read on the forward strand.
GACGAACAGGTGGCCGCGATAGATCGTGCGGCCGTTCTCCGGGAATGCCGGGCATGCGATCGTGAAGCCGCCGCCGGCCGCATCGAGCAGCGCGTCGGCGACGGGCCCGATGTTGCCCGCGTCGGTCGAGTCGAAGGTCGAGCAGTACTTGAAGAAAAACTGCCGGCAGCCTTGCGCGCGCAGCCATGCGTACGCGGCGAGCGATTGCGCGACGGCATCGGCCGCGGGGATCGTGCGCGACTTCAGCGCGACGACGATCGCATCGGCGTCGACTGCAGTGTCGACTGCGGCGCCGTCGGCGGGCACGCCGATCGTCTGCACGGTGCGCATGCCGCTCTTGACGAGCATGTTCGCGAGATCGGTCGCGCCGGTGAAATCGTCGGCGATGCAGCCGAGCAGGGGACGGAAAGCGGAAGCGGTCATGGCGGGAACGTCGTTCGAATCAGCGGGCGGGCGGCAGCGTGATGCCGGGGAAGGTCTTGATCACGGCGGAATCGTCCTCGCCGCCGTGGCCGGCGCTCGACGCGCTCATGAACATCTGGTGCGCGGTGGCCGACAGCGGCAGCGGGAACTTGCTGCGGCGCGCGGTATCGAGCACGAGGCCGAGATCTTTCACGAAGATGTCGACGGCCGACAGCGGCGTGTAGTCGCCGTTCAGGATGTGCGGCACGCGGTTCTCGAACATCCACGAATTGCCGGCGCTGTGCGTGATCACGTCGTACAGCGCGTCGGCGTCGACGCCTTCGCGCAGGCCCAGCGCCATCGCCTCGGCGGCCGCCGCGATATGCACGCCGGCCAGCAACTGGTTGATGATCTTCACTTTCGAGCCGATGCCGTGCGCGTCGCCGAGGCGATAGACCTTGCCGGCGATCGCGGCGAGCACGTCCTCGCAGCCCGCGTACGCGGCGGCCGGGCCCGACGTCATCATCGTCATCTCGCCGGATGCCGCGCGCGCGGCGCCGCCCGACACGGGCGCATCGAGCATCTGCAGGCCGGCGGCCTCGATGCGTGCGCCGAGCGCGACCGCGAATTCGGGCGCGACGGTCGCGCTCGCGATCACGACGCCGCCCGGCTTCATCGCCGCGACCGCGCCGTGCTCGCCGAACAGCACCGTTTCCGTCTGCGCGGCATTGACGACGAGCGTGACGACGACGTCGCACTGCGCGCCGAGTGCGGCCGGCGTCGCGCAGGCCACGCCGCCTTCGGAGGCGAACGCCTGCAGCACGGTGTCGCGCACGTCGCATGCGTGCACGCGCAGGCCCGCGCGCAGCAGCGAGCGGGCGACGCCGAGGCCCATCGCGCCGAGGCCGATGACTCCAACATTTCGTGACATGGTCAACCTTGATCGATTCGGGAGAGGTTCTGGACAACAGCGGCGGCGGGCGCCGCCGGCTTCAGCAGATGCCGGCTTCCGCGAGACGGCGGGCGGCGTTATACATGTGCGTGCGCGCCGCGTTGCGCGCCGCCATCGGGTCGCGCGAGCGAATCGCGTCGGCGATCGCCGCGTGTTCCTCGCGCACCTGGCGCGAGAAATCCTCGCGCGTCGCTTCGTTGCGCCGCGTGACCTTCACGCCGGCTTCGAGGTACTGGTTCAGGAACTGCAGCGTCTTCAGGAAATACGGGTTGCCGGTGACGGCCGCGATCGTGCGATGGAACGCGACGTCTTCCGCGACGCCGTCGCGCCCTTCGGCCACCGCATCGTCGATCTTGCGCAGTGCGTCGTCGATGTCGGCCATGTCGTCGGCGGAGTGGTGCAGCGCGGCTTCGGCCGCGACTTCGGCCTCGATCGCGCGGCGCACCGCGAGCAGGTGCGGCAGCGAGTTCGCCTCGACGGCTTCCGCGTAGTCGATTCGCAGCGGCCGGATCGCGCCGTGCTGGTTCACGTACACGCCGCTGCCCTGGCGCGGCTCGACCACGCCTTCGTTCTTCAGCCGCGAGATCGCCTCGCGGATCACGGTGCGGCTCACGCCGAATTCCTGCGCGAGCACGGCTTCGGTCGGCAGCTTGCCGCTGGCCGAGAAACTGCCGGCTTCGATCTGCTTGAGCAGTTGCTGCGCGACGTGGTCGCTCATCGCACGGGCGGGAATCTTCTCGAACATGGCGCTCAGGTTTGTAAGGTGATGTGGTCATCATACAAATTTGAGCAGAATGCAGCATCCGGAATAACCCTCGATTAACGGCGGGCAACGTCGGTCAAGTTGATTGAAACCGGTTCCAATTGAATCGAAACCGGCGCGGTCGGATCAGGTATCGCCTTGCGATGGGTCGATCAGGGAAGCGCGACGGGGTGCCCGCGGCTGTCAGTCGGCGATGTCCTCGACGGGATCGACCGCCGCTGCCACGCCGCCTTCCGCCGCTTCTGCGCCGCGCTCCCGATAGGTCGCCGGCGGCACGCCGAACTGCTTGCGGAATTCGCGCCCGAGGTGCGACGCATCGGCAAACCCGCAACTCGACGCGATATCGGCGACGGTCCGGTCCGAACTCGTCAGCAGCCACGCAGCGGTGCGCAGCCGCACCTGCTTCGCAAACGCCTGCGGGCTCTTGCCCGTCTCGGCCTTGAACAGCCGCTCGAGCTGCCGCGTCGACAGGTCGAGCTTGTTCGCGAGCTCGTCGAGCGACAGTGCGCGGCCGACATGCTGTTCCATCAGAAGAATCGCGCGCTTGACCTTCGGGTGCGTCGCCGGTTCGAGGCCCGGCGGATGCGGCTGCGGCGCATTGCCTTTCTGCATCTCGCCGACCAGCAGGATGCGCAGCGCCTTCTGCACGGTCGCGTGGTCGAAATGGCGCAACAGGATCGCGGCGGCGACGTCGATCGACGCGCGGCCGCCCGAACACGTGATCCGGCGCCGGTCGATCACGAACAGCCGGTCGGCGATCAGCAGGTCGGGGTCGGCGGCCGGAAAGCGTTCGATGAAATCCCAGTAGTGGAACCAGCTCACGCAGGTGCGGTAGCCGTCGAGCACGCCGGCGCGCATCAGCGTGAACACGCCGGTGCAGATCCCGACGACCGTCGCGCCGCCGGCCGCCGCGCGGCGGATGAAGTCGAGCGTTTCAGGGCCGGCCTGCGGCCCCGAATGCAGCAGCCCGCCGACCACGACCACGTAGTCGAACGGTTCGGCCGCGTCGAACGTCTCCCACGGCGTGATCTGGATCCCGCAACTCGCGCGCACCGGCGCGAGGGTCTCGCCGATCACGCTCCACGCGCAGCGCACGGGCTTGCTGTAGTCGCCGTCGTCGGCCGACAGCCGCAGCATGTCGACGAAGCCCGAGAAGGCCGTCAGCGTGAAGTTCGGCAGCAGCACGATGCCGAAGCGGATGCGCCGCGGCGCGGGTTCTGCGAGGGGGGAAGCGGGTACGTCGGGTGTCATCGCGGCCAATCTCGTCACGCCGGGCAGGCGGTCTCACTCGTTTCACTCTGTTTGCGGGTACGGCTGCCGAGGCGGCGCGGATGAAGCCAGCGTCGCCGATCGGCCCGGGCCGGACTTGTGGTTTTCCGTCGCGAACCATCGCCAAAACGTACTTTCGGGCCGGTCGGCACGGTGCTTGGCGGCGGTATCCCACGTCGATGCCGTTTTTGTTCTATCGGCCGATTTTACGCTTTGATGTACTGGTGCCCAACGTCATTCCACGCATGCCACCCAGAGGAAGCCAGATGAACGTCAGCGCGTTCGACCTGTTCAAGATCGGTATCGGCCCGTCCAGTTCGCATACGGTCGGCCCGATGATCGCCGCGTGCCGCTTCGCGTCGCACGTCGAGGACGCGAACCTGCTCGGCTTCGTGCGCCGCGTGCGGGTCGAGCTGTACGGCTCGCTCGGCGCGACCGGCAAGGGCCACGGCACCGACAAGGCCGTGCTGCTCGGCCTCGAGGGCCACCTGCCCGACACGATCGATCCCGACCTGATCGAGCCGCGCCTTGCCGCGATCCGCGCGGAGAAGTCGCTGTCGCTGCTCGGCAAGCAGACGGTCCGCTTCGAGGAAAAGGAGCACATCGGCTTCTATCGCAAGCTGATGAGCGGCACGAGCATCGTGCACCCGAACGGGATGCGCTTCCAGGCATTCGACGAACACGGCCAGCTGCTGGTCGAGAAAGAGTATTACTCGATCGGCGGCGGCTTCGTCGTGAACCGCGACGGCGATCGCGTGAACGGCGTGCGCGCGGCGGTCGAGGTGCCCTATCCGTTCCGCACCGGCGACGACCTGATGCGCCAGTGCCGCGAACACGGGCTGTCGATCGCCGAGCTGATGCTGCGCAACGAAAGCGCGCTGCGCCCCGCCGACGAAGTGCGCGCCGGGCTGCTCGCGATCTGGCGCACGATGGCCGCATGCGTCGAGCGCGGCTGCAAGGTCGAGGGCGAGCTGCCGGGCCCGATGCGCGTGAAGCGCCGCGCGGCCGAGATGAACGGGCATCTGCGCGCGCGTTCGGAAGAGTCGCTGCGCGACCCGCTGTCGATGCTCGACTGGGTCAACCTGTATGCGATGGCCGTCAACGAGGAAAACGCGGCGGGCGGGCGCGTCGTCACCGCGCCGACCAACGGCGCGGCCGGCGTGATTCCCGCGGTGCTGCACTACTACGTGAAGTTCGTGCCGGGCTCGAACGAAGCCGGCATCGTCGAATTCCTGCTGACGGCCGCGGCGATCGGGATCATCTACAAGGAAACCGCGTCGATCTCCGGCGCGGAAGTCGGTTGCCAGGGCGAAGTGGGCGTCGCGTGCTCGATGGCCGCGGCCGCGCTTGCCGCCGTGATGGGCGGTACGCCCGACCAGGTCGAGAACGCGGCCGAGATCGGCATGGAGCACAACCTCGGGATGACCTGCGATCCCGTAGGCGGGCTCGTGCAGATCCCGTGCATCGAGCGCAACGCGATGGGCGCGATCAAGGCGCTGAACGCATCGCGCATGGCGCTCAAGGGCAACGGCCAGCACTACGTGTCGCTCGATTCCGTGATCAAGACGATGCGCGAGACCGGCGCCGACATGAAGACGAAATACAAGGAAACGTCGCGCGGCGGTCTCGCCGTGAACGTCATCGAATGCTAACGAAGGGTCCATCAAAATGAGCCGCTACTCGATATTCAGCCTGTTCCGCAACGGCCTCTCGTATCACGAGAACTGGGAAAAGCAGTGGAAGAGCCCGGAACCGAAGAAGGAATACGACGTCGTGATCGTCGGCGGCGGCGGCCACGGCCTCGCGACCGCGTACTACCTCGCGAAGGAACACGGGATCACGAACGTCGCGATCCTCGAGAAGGGCTGGATCGGCGGCGGCAATACCGCGCGCAACACGACGATCGTGCGCTCGAACTATCTGTGGGACGAATCGGCCGCGCTGTACGAGAAGGCGATGAAGCTGTGGGAAGGGCTGTCGCAGGACCTGAACTACAACGTGATGTTCAGCCAGCGCGGCGTGATGAACCTCGCGCACACGCTGCAGGACGTACGCGACACCGAGCGCCGCGTCAACGCGAACCGGCTGAACGGCGTCGATGCCGAATTCCTGACGCCCGCGCAGATCAAGGAAATCGAGCCGACCATCAACCTGAACAGCCGCTATCCCGTGCTCGGCGCATCGATCCAGCGCCGTGCGGGCGTCGCGCGTCACGACGCGGTGGCCTGGGGCTTCGCGCGCGGCGCGGACCGCGCCGGCGTCGACATCATCCAGAACTGCCAGGTGACGGGCATTCGCCGCGAAGGCGGCGCGGTGGTCGGCGTCGATACGGTGAAGGGCTTCATCAAGGCGAAGAAGGTCGCGGTGGTCGCGGCCGGCAACACGACGACGCTCGCCGACATGGCCGGCGTGCGTCTGCCGATCGAAAGCCACCCGCTGCAGGCGCTGGTGTCCGAGCCGATCAAGCCGGTCGTCAACTCGGTGATCATGTCGAACGCGGTGCATGCGTACATCAGCCAGTCCGACAAGGGCGACCTCGTGATCGGCGCGGGCATCGACCAGTACACGGGCTTCGGCCAGCGCGGCAGCTTCCACATCATCGAAAGCACGCTGCAGGCGATCGTCGAGATGTTCCCGGTGTTCTCGCGCGTGCGGATGAACCGCCAGTGGGGCGGCATCGTCGACGTGTCGCCGGACGCGTGCCCGATCATCACCAAGACCGACGTGAAGGGCCTTTATTTCAACTGCGGCTGGGGCACCGGCGGCTTCAAGGCGACGCCCGGCTCGGGCTGGGTGTTCGCGCACACGATCGCGCGCGACGAACCGCATCCGCTGAACGCGCCGTTCGCGCTCGACCGCTTCTACACGGGCCACCTGATCGACGAGCACGGCGCTGCCGCTGTCGCGCACTAACCCCCTCACCACAGCCAGGAGAAAGAAACATGTTGCTGATCGAATGTCCGTGGTGCGGGCCGCGCGCCGAATCCGAATTCTCGTGCGGCGGCGAGGCCGACATCGTGCGCCCCGTCAATAACGAGAACATGACCGACCGCGAATGGGGCGAGTACGTGTTCATGCGCGAGAACAAGCGCGGGCTGCACAAGGAGCAATGGCTGCACGCGCAGGGTTGCCGCCGCTGGTTCAAGGCCACGCGCGACACGGTGACCTACGATATCAAGGGCTACGAAAAGTTCGGCGGCGCGGCCGCCGGCAACGCACACGAAGAGGGCACGAGCAAATGAGCCAGAAAGACCGCCTCGGCACCGGTGGCCGCATCAATCGCGCGATTCCGTTGACGTTCACGTTCAACGGCCGCACGTATCAGGGCTTCCAGGGCGACACGCTCGCGTCCGCGCTGCTCGCGAACGGCGTGCACTTCGTCGCGCGCAGCTTCAAGTACCACCGTCCGCGCGGGATCGTGACGGCGGACGTCGCGGAACCGAATGCCGTCGTGCAGCTCGAATCGGGCCCGTACACGGTGCCGAACGCGCGCGCGACCGAAATCGAGCTGTACCAGGGGCTCGTCGCGACGAGCGTGAACGCCGAGCCGACGCTCGAGAACGACAAGTACGCGATCAACCAGAAGTTCTCGCGCTTCCTGCCGGCCGGCTTCTACTACAAGACCTTCATGTGGCCGCGCAAGATGTGGCCGAAGTATGAAGAGAAGATCCGCGAGGCGGCCGGCCTCGGCAAGGCGCCCGAGGCGCTCGACGCCGATCGCTACGACAAGTGCTACGCGCACTGCGACGTGCTCGTCGTCGGCGGCGGCCCGTCGGGTCTCGCGGCCGCGCATGCGGCGGCCGTGGCCGGCGCGCGCGTGATCCTCGTCGACGACCAGCGCGAGCTCGGCGGCAGCCTGCTGTCGTGCCGCGCCGAGATCGACGCGAAGCCCGCGCTGCAGTGGGTCGAGAAGATCGAGGCCGAGCTGCGCAAGCTGCCCGACGTGACGATCCTGTCGCGCAGCACCGCGTTCGGCTATCAGGACCACAACCTCGTGACGGTCACGCAGCGCCTGACCGAGCACCTGCCGGTGTCGATGCGCAAGGGCACGCGCGAGCTGCTGTGGAAGGTCCGCGCGAAGCGCGTGATCCTCGCGACCGGCGCGCACGAGCGTCCGATCGTGTTCGGCAACAACGATCTGCCTGGCGTGATGCTCGCGTCGGCCGTGTCCACCTATGTGCATCGCTTCGGCGTGCTGCCGGGCCGCAACGCGGTCGTGTTCACGAACAACGACCGTGCGTACCAGACCGCGCTCGACCTGAAGGCGTGCGGCGCGAAGGTGACGGTCGTCGATTCGCGCGCATCGTCGAACGGCGCGCTGCCGGCCGCCGCAAAGCGGCAGGGCGTGACGGTAATGAGCGGCGCGGTCGTGACGGCCGCTTCGGGCAAGTGGCGCGTATCGTCGGTCGACGTCGCGTCCAGCACGAACGGCCAGGTGAGCGGCAAGCTGCAGACGCTGCCGTGCGATCTCGTCGCGATGTCGGGCGGCTTCAGCCCCGTGCTGCACCTGTTCGCGCAGTCGGGCGGCAAGGCCTGCTGGAACGACGAGAAGGCCTGCTTCCTGCCGGGCAAGCCCGTGCAGGCGGAGGCGAGCATCGGTGCGGCGGCCGGCGAATTCGGCCTGGCGCGTGCGCTGCGGCTCGCGGTCGATGCGGGCGCGGAAGCGGCGAAGGCGGCGGGCTTCTCGGCCGCGCAGCGCCCGGTCGCGCCGCAGGTCGCCGAAACCGTCGAAGGCGCACTGCAGCCGCTGTGGCTCGTCGGCAGCCGCGAGGCCGCGGCGCGCGGGCCGAAGCAGTTCGTCGACTTCCAGAACGACGTGTCGGCCGCCGACATCCTGCTCGCCGCGCGCGAAGGCTTCGAGTCGGTCGAGCACGTGAAGCGCTATACGGCGATGGGCTTCGGCACCGACCAGGGCAAGCTCGGCAACATCAACGGGATGGCGATCCTCGCGCAGGCGCTCGGCAAGACGATTCCGGAAACGGGCACGACGACGTTCCGCCCGAACTACACGCCGGTGACGTTCGGCACGTTCGCGGGCCGCGAGCTCGGCGATTTCCTCGACCCGATCCGCAAGACCTGCGTGCATGAATGGCACGTCGAGCATGGCGCGCTGTTCGAGGACGTCGGCAACTGGAAGCGGCCGTGGTATTTCCCGAAGAACGGCGAGGATCTCCATGCGGCCGTGAAGCGCGAATGCCTCGCGGTGCGCAACAGCGTCGGCATCCTCGACGCGTCGACGCTCGGCAAGATCGACATCCAGGGCCCCGATGCGGTGAAGCTGCTGAACTGGATGTACACGAACCCGTGGAACAAGCTCGAAGTCGGCAAGTGCCGCTACGGGCTGATGCTCGACGAGAACGGGATGGTGTTCGACGACGGCGTGACGGTGCGCCTCGCCGACCAGCATTTCATGATGACGACCACGACGGGCGGCGCGGCGCGCGTGCTCACGTGGCTCGAACGCTGGCTGCAGACCGAATGGCCCGACATGAAGGTGCGGCTCTCGTCCGTCACCGATCACTGGGCGACGTTCGCGGTGGTCGGCCCGAAGAGCCGCAAGGTCGTGCAGAAGGTGTGCCAGGACATCGACTTCGGCAACGAAGCGTTCCCGTTCATGAGCTACCGCAACGGCACCGTCGCGGGCGCGAAGGCGCGCGTGATGCGGATCAGCTTCTCGGGCGAGCTGGCCTATGAAGTGAACGTGCCGGCGAACGCGGGCCGCGCGGTGTGGGAAGCGCTGATGGCGGCCGGTGCCGAGTTCGACATCACGCCGTACGGCACCGAGACGATGCACGTGCTGCGCGCGGAGAAGGGCTACATCATCGTCGGCCAGGATACCGACGGTTCGGTCACGCCGTACGACCTCGGGATGGGCGGGGTCGTCGCGAAGTCGAAGGACTTCCTCGGCAAGCGTTCGCTTGCGCGTTCGGACACCACGAAGGAAGGCCGCAAGCAGTTCGTCGGCCTGCTGACCGAGGACGAGCAGTTCGTGCTGCCGGAAGGCGCGCAGATCGTCGCGAAGGACACGCAGGTGTCGGCGGTCGATCCGACGCCGATGATCGGCCACGTGACGTCGAGCTACTACAGCCCGATCCTGAAGCGCTCGATCGCGCTCGCGGTGGTGAAGGGCGGCCTGAACAAGATGGGCGAGAGCGTCGTGATTCCGCTGGCCAACGGCAAGCGCATCACCGCGAAGATCTCGAGCCCGGTTTTCTACGATACCGAAGGGGTGCGCCAGCATGTGGAATGAAACGAGAAACCAGTCGCAGGTGGCGGGCGCGGGCGGCGTGACGCTTGAATCGCCGTTCGTCGGCGCGGCCGACGTGCTGAAGACGCACCAGGCGCGCGCATCGAAGAAGTTCACGCTGCGCGAGCGGCCGTTCCTCGATCTCGTCAACGTGCGCGGCGAGTTGAGCGATCCGGCATTCGTGAGCGCGTTCGAGCGCGTGGTCGGCTGCCGGCCGCCCGCGGCGCCGAACACGGTCGCGCGCGGTGCCGAGTACGACGTGCTGTGGCTCGGCCCCGACGAATGGCTCGTGCGATCGAACGGGCCCGTGCCGGCCGGCGTGCTCGAGGCAAAGCTGGCGGAGGCCGTGCAGGGTTCGTATGCGGCGGCCGTCGACGTCGGCAGCGGCTACACGGTGGTCGAGATCAGCGGCGAACGCGTGCGCGACGTGCTCGCGCGCGGCTGCCCGCTCGATCTCCATCCGCGTGCGTTCAAGCCGGGCCAGTGCGCGCAGTCGCATTACTTCAAGTCGTCGATCGTGCTGATCCCGACCGGCGACGATGCGTTCGAGATCGTCCTGCGCCGCAGCTTCGCCGACTATTTCGTGCGCATCATGCTCGACGCGGCCGAGCCGCTCGCGTCATGAAGCCGTTCGACGAACCGTTCGTGGCGATCGACGCGCCGCGCCTGCGCGGACGCGGCTGGAGCGTGTTCGTCGACGAACTCAAGGTGCCCGCGCGGATCGGCATTCACGCGCACGAGCATGAAGCGCCGCAGCCGATCGTGATCGATGCGCGGCTCGGCTATCGCTGCGAGCCGAGCGAGCAGGGCGAGTGGATCGATTACGACGGCTATTGCACGCGCGTCGCGGCGTTTCTGTCGCACAAGCCGCATACGCGGCTGCTGGAGACGCTCGTCGCCGATATCGCGGTGCTGTCGTTCCGCGAATGGCCCGCGCTGGAGTCGCTGACGCTGTCGGTGTACAAGCCGAAGATCCGGCCGGGGACGAAGCGTGTCGGCGTGTCGCTCGACTGGACGCGCGGGGATTACTTGCGGTGGACGGGGGCGGCGGGGCAGTTTTGATGCCGACGACAGTGCCGTCGGGTCGTTTGCCGAGATGCATAGTTCCTGAAATATGAGAACAATAAGCATCCAGTGAATGCGGGTGCCTTTGTTCCTGAAATATAGGAATAATTGGTGGCTTCAGGTTTGCGCGGGTATAATTCCGGTATTTTCGTAACAATGTCGACCGGCCTCACCGGCGGCTCTTTGTTCCTGGAATTCCGGAATTATGGCCCGTACCTTACCTCGCCCGATTGCGACACCCGACCCGCTGGCACTGGATCTGGCCGCGCTGGGTGCGCTCATCCGCAACCGGCGAGCGCAGAACCAGATGCGGATCGACGACGCGGCCGATATGCTCGGCGTCTCGAAGGACGTGCTGTCGCGGCTGGAAAACGGTCGCGCCGTGAGCCTCGACAAATTGTTCAAGGTACTCGACGGCCTGGGTCTCAATTTGCTCGTCGTGCCGAAACGCGAAGTGCCTGCGGCACGCAAGGCGTTACACGAATATATGGCATCACAAGCCAATCCGGCGGGGTCGCAGGAGGTGGCCTGATGGCCCATCGCTTGAGCATTTCGACCAACGGCTCGCCTGTCGGCCGGTTGACCTACGATGCCCGTCAGGATGATTACGGATTTTCGTACGATCCGACGTGGCAGGCGCGCGCCGACGCATTTGCATTGTCGCCGTGCATTCCTCTCGATGGAGGTCCACCTCCTGCCGGTGCGGTCCAGCGCTTCATCGGCAACCTGTTGCCCGAGGGCCGCGCACTCGAAGTGGCCGCGGCGATGTATCAGATCTCGAAGGACAATGTTTTCGGTTTGATCCGCATGCTCGGGAAAGAGCCTGTCGGCGCGTTAAGCTTTTTCCCCGACGACAATGCCGATGCGCAGGCGCCGGAGGCCCACGAATCGGTGCGGCGCGTGATATCCGCGGAGGAGTTGAGCGACCGCATTCGCAAGCGCGATGCGATTCCGTTTCCCGTCTGGGACAATCAGGTCCGTCTATCGATTGCCGGTCATCAGGACAAGCTTCAGGTGCTGGTCGAGGGCGAGCAATTCGCGCTCGTCGAGGGGCGGCTCAGCAGCACGCATATCCTGAAGCCCGAGTCCAGCAACCCGCATGCTCCGTTCATGGTCGCGAACGAGCATTTCTGCATGACGCTGGCTGCCCGAATGGGGCTGCCGGTGGCTCATGTCGAGATGCGGCGCATCCCGGAACCCATTCTGCTCATCGAACGATTCGACCGGATCGCGACGACCGAACCGGACGATCCGCAACGCGTCCGCGCGGTTCGTCGTCTCCATATCATCGACGGATGTCAGGCGCTGGATTTGCCGGCGACACTCAAATACGAACGCAACCTCGGCAACAACGCGGACGTACGTAATATTCGCGAGGGCGTGAGCTTCGAGAAGCTGTTTTCCTTGACACCGTGTCTCGAGACTCCGGCGGCCGCACGTTCGGCGATGCTGCGCTGGGCGCTGCTGCAATTGCTGATCGGCAACAGCGACGCGCACGGCAAGAATATTTCGTTTTTCGTCAGCAGCGGCGGTCTCGATCCGGCGCCGCTTTACGATCTCGTTTGCGTCAACGTGTATGGTGACGCGTATGTCCAGGATATGGCGATGGCTTACGGGGATGTGTTCCGAATGGAGGAGCTGACCGCTTTTGCCCTGGCGGACTTTGCGCATCGCGCGCAAATCCGGCCATCGTTCGTCGCACGTGAAATGACAAAGATGGCGACGCTGGCGAGGAAACTGGCTCCCGAGTTGGCGGAGTTGGAGGCTTATGCAGGCGAAGAGCGTGCCTGGGTGCGAAATATTTCGGAGTACGTGTGTGCTCAGGCAGACCGTACGCTGCGTATTGCCCCCATGATATCCAAGGTAAACGTCGATCTTCTCTGATATCGGACGGTTGGCGGGCGACGCTGCGACACCGGATTCAGCGTGTCGCAGCGATTGCCCTGCGCGGATGCGTTACGCCGCAGCCGCGCCGCTCAGCGCCGGATAGTCGACATACCCGCGCGCGTCGCCGCCGAAGAACGTGTCGCGCTGCGCGTCGTTCATCGGCGCACCCGTCTTCAGCCGCGTCACGAAATCCGGATTCGCGAGCACCATCTGGCCGTACGCTTCGAGATCGGCAATGCCCGCTGCGACATCCGTACCGATCGCGTCGCGCGTGCGGCCCGGCCGGTTCACGATCAGCGTGCCACTCCAGCGCTCGCGCAGGTCCGCGAGCAGCGGCTCGTCGCCCTGGTGCATCACGTGCAGGTACGCGAGGCCGAGCCGGTCGAGCTGCGTCGCCAGGTGGCGATACAGGTCCGGCCCTTCCGCGCCTTCGTCGATCCCCCACAACGTGGTGCCGGGCGACAGGCGGATCGCGGTGCGGTCCGCGCCGATTTCGTCGGCGATCGCCTCGGCCACCTCGATCGCGAAGCGCGCGCGATTCTCGATCGTACCGCCGTACGCGTCGGTGCGCGTGTTGGCGTTCGGCGCGAAGAACTGCTGGACCAGATACCCGTTCGCGCCATGGATCTCGACGCCGTCGGCGCCGGCCTCGATCGCGCGGCGCGCGGCAACGCGGAAGTCGTTCACCGTCTCGCGCACTTCGTCCGTCGTCAGCGCACGCGGCGCGGGAATCTCCTGCATCCCCTTTACCGTGAACATCGGCACGCCCGGCGCGATCGCGGACGGCGCGACGCCCTGGCGATGATGCGGCGTGTTGTCGGGGTGCGACATGCGCCCCACGTGCATCAACTGGATGAACAGACGGCCGCCGCGCGCATGCACGCGGTCGCTGACCGCCTTCCAGCCGGCGACGTGCGCATCGGTGTAGATGCCGGGCGTCGTCAGGTAGCCCTGGCCGTCGTCCGACGGCTGCGTGCCTTCGCTGACGATCAGGCCGAGGCCCGCGCGCTGCGCATAGTATTCGGCGGCCAGTTCGCCGGGCGTGCCGTCGAACGCGGCGCGGCTGCGCGTCATCGGTGCCATGACCAGGCGGTTCTGCAGCGTGTAGCGGCCGACACGGGCCGGGGTGAACAGTGCGTCCATGATGCGTGCTCCTTGAGGGTCGGGTAACGGCACCGGGGCGATGCCGTATCGGGCGCCGGCCGCGCACCGTTGCGCCAGCCTTGCCGCCATGGATACATCATCCATTGCTTCTTTTTCGAGATAAATATGGTAGTTTGGATAACATTGATCCATTGATGGAGCGGTGGGTGTGGAATTACTGAACGACATGGCGCTGTTCGTGGAGGTCGTGAAGGCGAAGGGCTTTCGCAGTGCGGCCGACGCGCTGGGCATGCCGAATTCGACGCTGTCGCGGCGGATCGGCGCGCTGGAAAAGGCGATCGGCTTGCGGCTGCTGCATCGCACGACGCGCCGGATCGAGCTCACGGAGGCCGGGCAACTGTATTTCGAGCGCTGCAAGCGCATCGTCGACGAGGCGCGGCTCGCGCACGAGCAGCTCGGCGAACTGCTGGCCGAACCGGCGGGCGTGCTGCGCGCGTCGTTTCCGGTCGATTTTGCGGTGATCTACCTGACGCCGCTGATCGTCGAATTCGCGAACCGCTACCCGAAGCTGACGTTCGATTTCGAGCTGACGTCACGGCGCGTCGATCTGGTGAGCGAGCCGTTCGACGTCGCGATCCGTATCGGCGAATCGGCGGATTCGCAACTCGTCGCGCGGCGGCTCGCCACGTTCCGCAATCATCTGTATGCGTCGCCGCGCTATCTCGAGCGCTCGGGCGAGCCGCGCGAGCCTGACGACCTGAAGCAGCATCAGTGCCTGAGCGTGCAGCGCGTCGATGCGTGGACGCTGCATGACGGCGCGCGGGAGGTCGAGGTGCCGGTGGGCGGGCGGTTCGTCGTGAACAGCGTCGGCATGATCCGGCAACTGGCCGTGCACGGTGCGGGGATTATCCAGATGACGGAGGAAATTGTGGCCGACGACGTGGCCGCAGGAAGGTTGCGTCGCGTGCTGCCCGGATGGGAGGGCACGCCGGTTCCCGTCTACGCGATGACGGAAACGCGCTTGCTGCCCGCGAAGACGCAGATTTTCATCGAGTTTCTGCGCGCGCACTTTGCGCAGGCGTGACATCCGGCGGCGCGGGCATCCGGGCGCCGGTCAGTTGTGCGCAGGTTGCGGCGCGTTCCCCTGCGCTTCCCATTTTTTCAGGATGCGCACGCGCGCCTGGCCGAAGTCGACCCAGCAGTTCATCCATGCGTCGTCCGGAATCATCTGCTGCGGATTGGCGGTCTTTACGTAATTGCAGGTGTCGCTCGCGAAGCCGAGCCAGCTCGCCTGCGATTTTGCGAGCTGTTTCGCGGCATCGGGGTTGCGTTGCCGGGTCTTGCGTTCGAGCGACCGGTACGCGCGCTCCACTTCCTGATTGCTGTTGTCGACGATGCAGTTTCGCACCGCGTCCATCGTCGGCCCCTGCTGTTCGCAATCGACCGCGGCGAACGCGGACGCAGCGCCGCTCGCCAGCGCGGCGACGGCGAGAAGGCGGGCAGCGTGTCGGATTGCGTAGCGCATGCGCAGGACAAGTCGCAAAAGGGGGAGTGCGCGGTCGCGCTTACCGCGTGTTGCGAGCCGACGTCGATGTCGACGACGATTCGCTGACCGGCACCATCCGTGCCTTCGTGTCGTTCGCGGCTTTCCCGGCTTTCGCGTCGTCGTCGGGTTCGAGCACGAACCGGAACGAATCGACCCGCTGCATCACCTTTGCCGCATACGCGTTCGAACCGCCATAGCTCTTCAGCCCGGCCTGCACGTTGCCGCCGGCTGCCTTCACATAGCCCGACAGGATCGCGGAGCCGGCTTCGACGTTCGCGTTCGGCTCGGTCAGATCCTTCACGTTGCGCAGCAGGCCGCGATGCGCGGCCGGTACGACCTGCATCAGCCCCGTCGCGCCGTGCTGGCCGCGCGCCTTTTCCTGGAAGCGCGATTCGATCGAAATGATGGCGTAAACGAGTGCCGGCGGCAGTGAATATTTCGTCGCAGTAACGCTCACGATATCGGCGAGCTTCGCGGCCCGTTCCTTCGCGACGCCGAACTTCTTCGTCAGGTAGGACGTGATGCGGCGGTTTTCTTCGTTCGGCTGATCGTTGGCGTTGGCGAGTGGCGCGGATGCGACGGACGGTGCCGATGCGGCCGCTTCGGGCGCGGATGCAGGCAGCGCGGGCACTTGCTGCGCCGATGCCTGTTGCGCGATGCCGAGCGAAAGCACGATCAGCCAGAGAAACCGTCGCATGGTGGAATGCTGGGAAATGTGAGGCGCATAGTATATCGGCCAATCGTCACCGGTGGTCGAGCGCCGGCTCGAATGAAAGCGACGTGTAGGCTTGTGTCGGTCTGCGATGATCGACGGGCCGATCGTTGCATGGACACGCATCGGAGTCCGGATAAATGTCACCGTCGGTTCCGGGATCGTATCCTCATTTCCCCGTGCACGGGAAAGCGACGCGAACCGCCTACGCCCTCCGCGCGGTCGCCCTCCGCGCAATCGCGCCGATCGCGTCGCTGACGAGCACCGCGAGCAGCCCGACGATCACGCCGCCTTGCAGCACGAACGCGGTGTTCGACGTCTGCAGGCCCGCGATGATCACGTCGCCGAGCCCGCGCGCGGCGACCGTCGAGCCGATCGTCGCGGTGCCGAGATTGATCACGACCGCGAGCCGGATCCCGTTGACGATCACCGGAAACGCGAGCGGCAGCTCGACCGACACCAGCTGCTGCCAGCCGCTCATTCCCATCCCGCGCGCGGCATCGACGACGTCGCGCGGCACGTCTTCGAGCCCTGCAATCGTGCTTTCGAAAATCGGCAGGAGCCCGTACAACACGAGCGCGATCAGCACGGGTTTCGATCCGAAGCCGACGGCCGGCACCGCGAGCGCGAGCACCGCGACCGGCGGGAAGGTCTGGCCGATGTCGACGACGCTGCGCGCGACCGGCAGGAAATCCGTGCCGGCCGGCCGCGTGACGAAGATGCCGGCTGCGACCGCGACAATCGTGCCGATCAGGCTCGACAGCGCGACCGTGCCGAGATGCGCGAGCGTGAGGTCGAGCAGGCTCGCGCGATCGTAGATGACGGGCGCGCCGTTGTCCGAGAACGGCGCGAACAGCCCCTGCAGCCATGCGGGGCGCAACAGCAGCACGAGCAGCAGCGCGAGCGCAGCAGCCCGCGCCGCGAACGCGGGAAGGCTGCGGGGAAGGGGCGAACGCGATGGCCGCGCGCCGCGCGTTGCATCCGGCGTCGTCATGCAGGCTTCCTCGCATGCGCGCGGATCGCATCGAGCGTGATGCGCCGCGCGCCGGGTTCGTTGCGTCCGCCACCATCGTCGACGGGCAGCGCATCGACACCGCGCCATAGCAGCTCGGACACCGCATCGCGCAGCGTGCGCGTCGCGGCGATCGGTTCGCCGTCGGCATGACCGGGTTCGGCTACCGCGTCGATCGGCGTCAGCGCGAGCAGGCGCAGCGGCCGGTCGACGCCCGCGACGAGCTGTTCGACGACGCCGGCCGCCGGTTTGCCGAGAATCTCGGCCGGCGGCGCGACCTGCAGCAGCCGTCCGCCGTCCATCACCGCGATCGTGTCGCCGAGCTTGAGCGCTTCCTCGATATCGTGCGTGACGATCACGACCGTGATGCCGAGGCGGCGCTGCAACTCAAACAGGTCGTCCTGCGCCTTGCCGCGAATGATCGGATCGAGCGCGCCGAACGGTTCGTCCATCAGCAGCATCGCGGGCTCGGCCGCGAGCGCGCGTGCGACGCCGACGCGCTGCTGCTGGCCGCCCGACAGTTCGTGCGGCAGCTTGTCCGCGAATTCGGCCGGCGCGAGATGGAACAGTTCGAGCAGTTCGTTCACGCGCGCGCCGATGCGATCGGACGGCCAGCCGAGCAGGCGCGGCACGGTCGCGATGTTGCGTGCGACGCTCCAGTGCGGAAACAGCCCGTGCCCCTGGATCGCATAACCGATGCCGCGCCGAAGCTGCTCGGGCGCGACACTCGCCGTATCGACGCCGTCGATGCGGATCGTGCCGCTGGTGGGCGCGATCAGCCGGTTGATCATGCGCAGCAGCGTCGACTTGCCGCTGCCCGATGCGCCGACGAGCGCGGTGATCGTGCCGCGCTTCATCGTCAGCGAGACGTCGTCGACGGCGACGACGTCGCCGAAGCGTTTGCCGACCCGTTCGATCTCGATCATCCTGCACGCCCCTTCGCGAGCGACGTCGCGGCTTCGAACACGACGGCGGCCGCCAGTGCGAGCGCGATCGTCGGGATCGCGCCGAGCAGCACGAGATCGGCGGCCGATTGCCCGATCCCCTGGAAGATGAAGGTGCCGAACCCGCCGCCGCCGATCAGCGCGGCGACCGCGGTCAGGCCGATGTTCTGCACGAGCACGATGCGCACGCCGCTCAGGATCACCGGCAGCGCGAGCACCAGGTCGACGCGCAGCAGCCGCTGCGCGCGCGTCATGCCCATCGCGCGCGCCGCTTCGGTCACATGCGGCGGCACTTGCCCAAGCCCGACCACGACGCTCGATGCGATCGGCAGCAGCGAATACAGGAACAGCGCGAGCACGGCCGGCGCGACGCCGATCCCGCGGATGCCGAGCGCGGCCGCGAGCGGCACGTGTGCGGCAAGCAGGCCGAGCGGCGCCATCATCAGCCCGTACATCGCGATGCTCGGGATCGTCTGCACGATATTGAGCACGGGCATTGCGACGGTCCGCACCGCCGCGACGCGCGCGCATGCGATGCCGAGCGGCACACCCGCGACGAGCGCGGCGGCGACCGAGCCGCCCGCGAGCGATACGTGCCGGATCGCTTCGCGCCAGAAATCGTCGCTGCGCACCGCGTATTCGCGCATCACGGAAAGGCCGTCCCACCAGCCGCTCGCGAGCGGCACCGAGATCGCTGCAATCGCGACGACGAGCGCGACGAGGCGCCGCCACGGGCCGAACGCGAGCCGCGCGAGCGCGTCGGCGACGAGCACGGCCCATGCGAACAACAGCAGCCAGACACCGGCGGCGGGCGACACGCGCGCGAGCATGTCGTCGGGCGCGACGACGTGCGTCGCCGCTGCACCGACCGCATACGCGAGCGTCGCGAGCCACGTGCAGCCTGCCGCGAGCCGCCACGCGGGGCGGCTCGCCGTCATCGCCCACAGTGCGCCGACGCTCCACAGCGCGGCGAGCGCAGCGCCCTGCACCGCAGGCAGCGCGGCGAACACCGACAGATCGGCGCCGGCCGCGATCCGGTTCGGTCGCAGCACCGAGAATGGCAGGCCGAGCACGGCGACGATCGTCAGTACCCCGATCAGGATGCCGACCTTGTCGGGTGTCACGCGCCGCGCGGACGCCGCCGCGCGACCCGTCATTTAACGAAGCCCTTCGATTTCAGGTAGCTCTTCGCGACACCGGCCGCCGGCTCGCCGTTGATCTGGATGCGTGCGTTCAGCGCCTGCAGCGTCTTCAGGTCGAGGCTCGCGAACACGGGCTTCAGGTAATCGGCGATCTGCGGATGCGCTTTCAGCACGGCTTCGCGGATCACGGGCGTCGGCGCGTAGACGGGCTGCACGTGCTTGTCGTCGTCGAGCACCGCGAGGCCGCTCGACGCGATGCCGCCGTCGGTGCCGTAGACCATCGCCGCATTCACGCCGTCGGTCTGGTTCGCGGCGGCCTTGATCGTCGCGGCCGTGTCGCCGCCGGACAGCACGACGAGCTGCTCGGGCTTCAGCTTGAAGCCGTATGCCTTCTCGAACGACGGCAGCGCGGACGCGCTGTTCACGAATTCGGCCGACGCGGCGAGCTTCAGCTTGCCGCCGCCCGCGACCCACTTGCCGAAATCGGAGAAGGTCTTCAGGTGCTGCGCTTGCGCGACGGGTGCGAGCACGGCGACGCCCCATGTGTTGTTCGCGGGCGCCGGGGCGAGCCACACGAGATGGTTGGCCGTGTAGTCGAGCTGCTTCGCGGTGTCGTAGCCTTTCGCGGCGTCCTTCCAGACCGGATCGTCGGCCTTGTTGAAGAAGAACGCGGCATTGCCCGTGTATTCGGGATAGATGTCGATCTCGCCGCTCGTGAGCGCCTTGCGCACGATCGGCGTCGTGCCGAGCGCGATCTTTTCGGTGACCGGAATGCCGTGGGCTTTCAGCACCTGCGCGATGAGGCTGCCGAGCAGGTTGCCTTCGGTGTCGATCTTCGACGACACCACGACGGGCGTGTCGGCGTGCGCGCCGGGCGCGACGAGCGCGGCGGCGAACGCGAGGCCCAGGATCCGGGCGGGCAGGGCGAGCTTCATGAGCCAATCTCCAGGACGGGGGCGTACGCCGAAAGTTACTTGACTGAGCGGGCTTTGGCAAACCGCGTGCGGCGGCGTGCCCACAGCCCGCGTGGGGATAACCCGCATCCGTCACGCCGGCTTGTTACACTGAAATCCGTTCCCGCCTGCGGACAATTGCTGACATGAAGCCCGAGCTGCTGGTTCTCATCGCATTGCGCGGCGACGCGCATCGCGAGATCGCCGCGTCGTTCGACGTGCGCTATGCCCCGACTCCCGAAGAACGCGAACGCGCGATCGCCGAATCCGGCGGCACGATTCGCGCGGTGCTGACCAACGGCAGCACGGGCCTCGCCGCTGCCGATATCGACCGGCTTCCGCAACTCACGTTCGTCAGCGCGCTCGGCGCCGGCTACGAGCATATCGACGTCGCGCATGCGAAGGCGCGCGGCATCACGGTCGTGACGGGCGCCGGTACCAACGACGATTGCGTCGCCGATCACGCGTTCGCGCTGCTGCTCGCGGCAGTGCGCGGCGTCGTGCGGCTCGATGCGAAAACCCGCGCGGGCGTGTGGCGCGAGGGGCTGCCGATGCCGCCGAACGTGTCGGGCAAGAAGCTCGGCATCGTCGGGCTCGGCAAGATCGGCGAGAAGTGCGCACGCCGCGCGGCCGGCTTCGACATCGAGATCGGTTATCACAACCGGTCGGCGAAGGACGTTCCTTACCGCTATTTCGACCGGCTCGACGCGCTCGCGCAGTGGGCCGATTTCCTGATCGTCGCGACGCCGGGCGGCGCGGGCACGCGGCACCTGATCGATCGCGCGGTGCTCGATGCGCTCGGCCCCGGCGGTTTTGTCGTCAACGTGTCGCGCGGCAGTGTTGTCGATACCGCTGCTTTGGCGGATGCGCTGCGCGAAGGGCGCATCGCGGGCGCGGGGCTCGATGTGTATGAAGGCGAGCCGGAGCCGCCGCGCGCGCTGACGGATCTCGACAGCGTCGTGCTGACGCCGCACATGGGCGGCTGGTCGCCCGAGGCGCTCGATCGTTCGGTGCAGCAGTTTCTCGACAACGCTGCGCGGCATTTCGCGGGGCAGCCGGTGCTGACGCCCGTTTAAGTCACGGTTGAATCAGGTTTTGCGGCGATCAGGCAGTGCGGACGGCGGCCGATGTCGAAGAGACATCGGTCGCCGTCCGCCTTGAGTCACACGCGCCCGCTCAGGACGAAACCAGCGGCACCGTCACCGACGTGCCGGCCGGATCGAGCGTCAGACCCGTGCCCGGTGTCGGCCGCAGCGTTGCCTCGTTGTCGCTGGACAGGACGACAAGACCCAGCCGATGGCCGGCTTCGAGCCTGTAGTCGCGCGGCATGAACGTCAGCTTCAGGTCGTACGGCATCCCTGGCAGCACGGGTTCCGACAGCCACTCGGACAGCCGGTTGCGCGGGTCGGTCCATGCGCGCGTGACGATCGTCGCCGTGCCGTCCGGTGCGCGGTCGACCAGCAGCGCCGTCACGTTGGCCGTACCCGTGAAGGTCAGCCTGACACGTGCCGTTGCGGTGCCGGACAATCGCGTCGCGGCCGTGAGCGGCGCGCTCTCGAAGCGGCTGCGGTTTTCGCCGGTCGGCGCGTTCGCCAGCGTGAGTGCGGTAATGCGTGCATCGTCGGTGAAGCGTGCGAGCGGGCCGCCGGTCGGCATCCGCAGCAGCGTGCCGGTGCCCGTACCGTCGCCGCCCGCGAAATACGAAACCGGCGTCGCATGGCGCGCGGCCCAGTCGGCTTCCTTCAGCAGCTTGCCGTCCGCCTGCTCGATCACCGCGCGCGGATCGCGTTCGACGCCGTTGTCAAAGCCGATCAGGTAGCGCGTAAACCACCGGTTCACCTCCGCGGTCCACGCGTCGGCCATCGCCGGCACGCGGGTCGGATCGGTGTGTTTCAGGCGATGCAGCCAAAGCTGCGTCGGCACGCCCTGGCGCCGCATCGCGAGATACCACGACGTCGACTGGTCGACGCGCACGTTGTCGTCGGTCAGCCCCTGCGCGACGAGCGCCGGCGCGACCGCGAACGCGGTCGGGATGTCGCGCGCGGCCCAGAACGGCGAATAGTCGCCGGTCGTGCGGTCCTCCTTCTGCAACGATTCGTCGATCAGGTGCGTGCAGCGCTCCGGATGCGCGTTCGTCAGCAGCGCCTTGATATATACGTCGACATCCTCGCCCTGATAGCCTTCCGGCGCGCGCACGAGCCCGCCCGAGCGGTAATAGCCGTACATGTTCGACAGGCCGGCGACCGGCACGATCGCATCGAGCCCGCGCGTGCGCAGGCTCGCGACCATCTTCGGCAGCGTGCCGTCGTACGACACGCCGTACATGCCGACGTGGCCCGTCGACCAGTTCGCGACGACCGTCTTGCCGCTTGCGTCCTTCGCGGTTGCGTCGCGGCCGAGCCAGCGGATCACCGACGCCATCGCGACCGATTCGTCGCGCGTGAGGATCGTCGGGCAGCCGTCCGAGCCGGCGGTGCCGAGCGAATCCGCGTAGACGATCGTGAAGCCGCGCGGCACGAAATAGCCTTCGATCCACGAGCGCCCGGCGGCGGCCGCTTCGAGTTGCTGCAGCATCCGCGTCTGCGGCGCGGCGGCCATGATGCGCGCGGACGTCGATGCCGACGCGGCTGCGTTCGCGGCCGGATGCGGCGTGCCGTCGAGCTCGACGTCGACGTCGTGGTTCGGGCTGTCGGCGAGCCCCGCGTAGTACGGGCTCGCGAGCACGATGACGGGCGTGCGTGCGCCGTTCGCGGTTTCGGCCGGGCGCACGATACGCACGTGGATGCGGTCGCGTGTGCCGTCGCCGTCGGAATCGACCGGCGTGTCGACCCACGCGTTCTCCTCGATCGTGCCGCCCGACAGCGACGGCTGCACCTGGCCGTTCGCGATCACGGGCCGGTAGCGTCCGCCGCTGGCCGGATTGGCGTACGGGACGCCGGACGGCGAAATGCGTGACGCCAGCGACTGCGTATCGGCCGCCGACGCGGCGGCCCCCTCCTGTTGGCCCTGCGCGAGCGCTGACGCACCCGCCACGCTGCCGCCGTCGTCGCCGCCGCAGGCGGCGAGCGTCGTGGCCGCAACGAGCGCGGGAAGCCACGCGCGCCGCAATCCGGTTCGATGAATGTTCATTGTCGACCTCGTTGTTGTGATTGTCCTGAGCCGGCCGGTCCGCGATATGTGCCCCCTGCGGCCTGGCCGGGTGCTGCATCGGATGAAGCGGGACTGCACCTTCGAAAGCGCCGGGCGAGACGCCCGGGTGTTACGACCGGTGCCGGTGCGCGTCATACCGCGCGTCACTCGGCGAGCGTCGGGGCGATCGCGTCGCCCCGAACGGAAATCGTCAGCGCAGCGGCGGGTACGGGGCGCGCTGTTGAGGCGATGCCGGCGGCAAGACGTGAATGCAGGAGTGCGAATCAAGTACGGACATGCCCGACCTTCCTTCAGGTTTCGGATGAAACGGAACGGCATGATGCGATGAGGCGGGGGTATTGCGAACGACGGTGCTGCAACGGCAGGAGCGCGCGACGCGTGTCGGCATGGCTGGCCGGATTTCTTTCCGGAAGCTTGCGCAAACTTATCTCAGTGAAATCTTGCTGTCAAACTTTTTTAGTTTGTATCAAACAAAGTTTCTGATCGTGCGCGGCATGCGGTCGCCGGTCCGGGTGGCATCGGTCTCGACTTCGTTGGAATCCATCCGTAAGCAATAAAAAAACAGCCTGAAAGGAGAGAGCAATGACGATTCCGGTCACGGCGGCCGGCGGACACTCCACCACGCAGGACGGCACGCCGCTGAAGGTGGAGCAGTCGGCCGGCAGCGCGCGCGACACGCTCGCGCTGCCGGATACCGCGCGGCAACTGTCGTCGGGCGCGGCGGTTTTCGTCGACGGCACGGCCAGAAGACGTACTGCAGGCACGCGCAACTCATCGACGTCGGCTTCGACGTGCTCGCCCGTTACACGCCGGACGACGGCAGCAGCGTCGGTTTCCGCGAGATCGCGTAATGCCGACGCCGGCCGCCGCGCCTATTCGTCGCGCAATGCTTCGGCCGGCCGCACCCGCGCGGCACGCCAGCTCGGGTACAGCGTCGCGACGCACGACATCAGGAACGCGGCCGCGGCGATCTCGATCACGTCGATCGCCGCGAGCTTCGACGGCAGCGAACTGAGGAAGTACACGGACGGCGTCAGGAAGCGGATGCCGAGCAACTGCTCGATCGCCGGCAACACCCACGGGATGCTCACCGCGATCGCGCAGCCGAGGGCGACGCCCGCCAGCGTGCCGGCGAGGCCGATCGTCATCCCCTGGATCGCGAAGATCTTCGTGATCGACCCGGGCGGCGCGCCGAGCGTGCGCAGGATCGCGATGTCGCCCTGCTTCTGCGTGACCGTCATCACCAGCGACGACACGAGATTGAACGCGGCGACCGCGACGATCAGCATCAGGATCAGCGACAGCATGCGTTTCTGCAGCCGCTCGGCTTCGAACCACGTGCGGTTCTGCCGTGTCCAGTCGCGGATATAAAGATCGCCCGACAGCGTGCGCGACAGCGCCATGGCGATGTCCGGCGCGCGTTGCAGATCGTCGACGCGCAACCGGATGCCGGTCGGCGCGGGCGCGTTGAACAGCTTCTGCGCATCGCGGATGTGGATGTACGCGAGCGCGCTGTCGTACTGGTAGTGGCCCGACTCGAACGTGCCGACCACGTTGAACTGCCGGAACCGCGGCAGCGCGTCGCCGATGCGCGCCGCGTTGCCGGGCGCGAAGAACGTGATGCGGTCGCCGATCTTCACGTGCAGCGCTTCAGCCAGCGCGGTGCCGAGCACGATGCCCATCTCGCCGGGCACGAGCGCGTCGAGGCGCCCGGTCTTCAGCTTGCGCGCGATCTCGGACACGCGCGGCTCGAGCACCGGATCGATGCCGCGCAGCGCGACGCCCGTCACGCTGCCCGCGTTCGTCAGCAGCGCCTGCGCGTCGACATAGGGCGCGACGGCGCGCACCGAAGGATTCTGTAACGATTCATGCGCGGTGAGCCGCCAGTCGGGCATCGCGCCGGACGGCGAGAAGATTTCCACATGCGCGAGCACCGACAGCATCCGGTCGCGCACCTCGGTGCGAAAACCGTTCATCACCGACAGCACGACGATCAGCGCGGCGACGCCGAGCGCGATGCCGGCCATCGCGGCGCCGGCAATGAACGACACGAAGCCGTCGCCGGCCGCCGCGCGCATAGCGCAGCCCGATCTGCCATTCGAACGGGAGTTTCAAGCGATTTCCTTTCAATTCGATACGAACCACGTCGAGCCGCGCATTCTAGCGAACGCAGCGCCACCGCGTGCAGAGGTCGGGAGGCGGGCGGACTACCGTCCGACCGGCCGGTCATCCGCTTGCGTTGCGCGCCGGCACGCCGATATTTCCATCGTTTCGGCTCTGACCCATAATGGCGCCCAGCATTCGGTCGAACAAACCATTCCAAGCATTTACGGCGCAACCAGGGCCGCGCCGTCACAGACCAATAAATCTCGGGGAACGCCGCCGAAGCCGGCAGCACGTCCTTGAACAAGGAAATAACAAAATGGATTTGCTGCGCTTCCTGCTGCTCCTGCCGATTCGCGTGGCGGGCTTCGTCTGGCGCCTGCTCGGCCGCGTGCTGCGGCCGCTGGTCGGCAACGTGTCGTGGACGGCGCCCGCGTGGGCGGGCATCACCGCCGCGGCCGTGCGCCGCCGCCCGTGGCATGCCGGCGGCATCGTGCTGCTCGCGGCCGCGCTCGGCTACGGCGGATACTGGTTCAAGCATCGCCCGAAGCCGCCCGAGCCCGAGACTGTCGGCTTCACCGTGAAGGCGCCGGCGATCACGACCTACGAGGTCGACGACAGCGACAAGCCGAAGATCACCGTGCATCCGCTCGAACTGACGTTCTCTCGATCGGCCGCGCCGATCGAACGGGTCGGCAAGCCGGCCGGGCAGGGCATCGAGATGACGCCCGCGCTGAAGGGCGCGTGGGAGTGGGTCGACGACAAGACGCTGCGCTTCACGCCGGCGGCCGACTGGCCGGTCGGCGCGCACGTCGAGGTGCGCTTCGCGGTGCACGAGGTGTTCGCGCCGCAGGTAACGATGCACGACGACCATTTCGCGTTCGACCTGCCGGCCTTCACTGCGCAGTCGGGTAACGACGAGTTCTACCAGAACCCCGACAATCCGGCGGAGAAGCAGGCGCTGCTGCAGGTGCGCTTCAACTACCCGGTCGATCCGGCCGGGTTCGAGAAGCGCATCGGCCTCGTGCTGGTCGGCCGCGACGGCAAGACAGTGTCGCCGCTGCGCTACACGGTCAACTACGACAAGATGAAGACGAGCGCGTGGGTCTATTCGCAGTCGCTCGAGATTCCGAAAGATCCGCTGTCGGTGCGGCTCGACGTCGACAAGGGCGTGAAGAGCGCGCGCGGCGGCGACGGCACGCCGGCGGTGCTGCACGCGTCGGTCGGTGTGCCGGGGCTCTACAGCCTGACAATCGACAACGTCGCGCCGACGCTCGTCGACAACGAGCGCTACGAGCCCGAGCAGGTGCTCGTCGCGGAAACGTCCGACGGCGTGCGCAGCGCCGATCTCGCCGCGCGCGCGAAGGCATGGGTGCTGCCGAAGCGCAAGCCGGGCGTCGATCAGTCGGACGACGATCCGCCGTACGAATGGAACGTCGCCGACATCGGCGATGCGGTGCTGAAGCAGTCGAAGCCGCTGCCGCTCGCAGCGGTGCCGACCGAGAACGACTTCGCGACGCTGCAAAGCTTCAAGTATCACGCGACGCCGGGCGACCGTATCGTCGTGCGTTTCGAGGGCGACCTGAAATCGGCCGGCGGCTATCTGCTCGGCGCACCGGTGACGACCGCGTTCACGGTGCCCGACTATCCGAAGCTGCTGCGCTTCATGGCCGACGGCTCGCTGCTGTCGATGAGCGGCAGCAAGCGGCTGTCGGTCGTATCGCGCAACCTGCCGGGGATGAAGGTCGAGATCGGCCGCGTGGTGCCCGACCAGCTCCAGCATCTCGTGAGCTTCAACAACGGCACGTACGCGCGGCCCGAGCTGTCGTATTCGTTCAGCGAGGATCACATCGTCGAGCGCTTCGTGCAGACACGCGCGTTCCCGGCCGGCGAACCCGGCAAGGCGCATTACGAAGGCATCGATCTCGGCCAGTACCTGAAAGGCGGCAAGCGCGGCGTGTTCCTGCTGCACCTGTCGAAGTACGACCCGGCGGCCGAGAAGAAGAAAGCCGACGAAGCGAAGGACAGCGATGCATCGTCGGGCGACGGCAGCCAGGATCAGTCCGACAACGCGGATTCGGGCGACAGCCACGGCAACGGCGACGACAGCGACAATGCGCTCGGCGACACGCGCCTGATCGTCGTGACCGATCTCGGGATGCTGGTCAAGCGCGCGCTGGACGGCAGCCAGGACGTGTTCATCCAGTCGATCCGCAACGGCCGCCCGGTTGCGGGCGCAACCGTGTCGGTGCTCGCGGTGAACGGCCAGGCGCTGTTTACGCAGACCACGAGCGCCGACGGCGTCGTGCATTTCCCCGCGTTCAAGGGGCTCGACCGCGAGAAGCGTCCGCAACTGTATGTCGTGAAGAAGGACGGCGACCTGTCGTTCCTGCCGGTGGCCGGCCGCGACCGCCAGCTCGACTTCTCGCGCTTCGACGTCGACGGCGAACGCAACGCGACGGGCCAGGGGCAACTGTCCGCGTACCTGTTCTCGGATCGCGGTCTGTACCGGCCCGGCGATCCGTTCCACATCGGCCTGATCGTGCGCGCGGCGAGCTGGGCGCGCAGCCCGGCCGGCGTGCCGCTGCAGGCGGAGATCGTCGACCCGCGCGGGATCACCGTCGAACGCAAGCCGGTGACCGTCGACGCGACCGGCTTCACCGAGCTCGGCTATACGACGGCCGAAACGGCGCCAACCGGCGCGTGGACGGTCAATCTCTACATCGTCAAGGACGGCCAGCCGGGTGCCGAGCCGATCGGCAGCACGACCGTGCAGGTGAAGGAGTTCCTGCCCGACCGGATGAAGGTCGATGCGAAGCTGTCGCAGCAGGTCGTCGAAGGGTGGGTGAAGCCGAAGGGGCTGAAGGGCATCGTCGATGCGCAGAACCTGTTCGGCACGCCGGCCGAGAAGCGCCGCGTCGCGGCGACGCTGACGCTGCGCCCGGTATGGCCGTCGTTCCGTAGCTGGCAGGGCTATCACTTCTTCGATGCACGGCGCGCGAAAGAGGGCTATACGACGACGCTGCAGGACGGCACGACCGACGACAAGGGCCATGCCGAGTTCGACCTCGATCTCGACAAGTACGCGGACGCGACCTACCAGCTCTACTTCCAGGCGAAGGCGTATGAAGCGGAAGGCGGGCGCAACGTCGCCGCGAACGCACAGACGCTCGTGTCGAACAACGACTGGCTCGTCGGCTACAGGTCGGCCGACGATCTCGGTTACGTGAAGCGCGGCAGCCCGCGCACGGTGCGGCTCGTCGCGATCGATCCGGGCGCGAAGGCGATCGACGTGAAGGACCTGCGCGCGCAGCTCGTCGAGGAACGCTACGTATCGGTGCTGACCAAGCAGGATTCCGGCGCGTACAAATACGATTCCCGGCTGAAGGAAGTACCGGTCGACGAGAAGCCGCTGACGATTCCGGCGGCCGGGCTCGACTTCACGCTGCGCACCGACAAGCCGGGCAGCTATGCGCTCGTGATCCGCCGCGCGGACGGCACCGCGGTGAACCGGATCGAGTATTCGGTCGCGGGCGACGCGAACGTCACGCGCTCGCTCGACCGCAACGCCGAGCTGCAGGTGAGCCTCGCGAAGCACGACTACAAGCCGGGCGAGCAGGTGGAAATCGCGATCCGCGCGCCTTACGCGGGCAGCGGCCTGATCACGATCGAGCGCGACAAGGTGTATGCGCACGCATGGTTCCATGCGGATACCACGAGCTCGATCCAGCACATCACGGTGCCGGCCGGCTTCGAGGGCAACGGCTACATCAACGTGCAATACATCCGCGATCCGTCGTCGGACGAGATCTTCATGAGCCCGCTGAGCTACGGCGTCGTGCCGTTCTCGGTGAACCTCGACGCGCGCCGCAACGCGCTGAGCGTCGATGCGCCGGCGCTCGTGAAGCCGGGCGACACCGCCACGTTCACCGTGCATTCGGCGAAGCCCGCGAAGGTCGTCGTGTTCGCGGTCGACGAGGGCATCCTGCAGGTCGCGCGCTACAAGCTCGGCGATCCGCTGAAGTTCTTCTTCCGCAAGCGGATGCTCGAAGTCGGCACGTCGCAGATCCTCGACCTGATCCTGCCGGACTTCGAGAAGCTGATGGCGATGGCCGCGCCCGGCGGCGACGCCGACGATGCGATCGGCCGCCAGTTGAACCCGTTCAAGCGCAAGCGCGACAAGCCGGTCGTCTACTGGTCGGGGATCGTCGACGTGAACGGCGACACGCGCCTGAGCTACACGGTGCCCGATTACTTCAACGGCAAGCTGCGCGTGATGGCCGTGTCGGTGTCGCCGGACCTGGTCGGCACGTTCGAAGGCGCGACGACGGTGCGCGGCGATTTCGTGCTGTCGCCGAACGTGCCGACGACGCTCGCGCCGGGCGACGAAGCCGACGTCAGCGTCGGTGTCGCGAACAACCTGACGGGTGTCGGCAACCAGCCGGTGCCGGTCGCGGTCACGCTGAAGACGGGCCCGCAGTTGCAGGTGATCGGGCCGGCGACGCGGAACGTCGCGCTCGCGCCGCAGCACGAGGGCGTCGCGCTGTTCCGCGTGAAGGCGACCGACAGGCTCGGCTCGGGCATGCTGTCGTTCGGCGCGCGCTACGGCGCGAAGGGCGCGCAGCAGCGCGTCGACGTGTCGGTGCGGCCGGCCGCCGCGTTCCGCACGCAGCTCGACATCGCGCGGCTCGATCCGGGCAAGAAGGCGAGTGTGCCGAACCTGCGGCCGATGTACGACGCATACGCGTCGCGCGACGCGAGCATCTCGACCGCACCGCTCGTGCTGTCCGAAGGGCTGTCGTCGTATCTCGTCAACTTCGACCACTACTGCAGCGAGCAGATGGTGAGCGCGGCCGTGCCGCGCGTGTTCGCGTCGAAGTGGCTGTCGGTGCGTGCGCTGACGAGCGCGATGCATGCGCCCGAAGCCGGTGCCGATGCGGCAAACGCGAGCGCGATCGCGCAGTTCCTCGGCGTGCTGCGCAGCCGGCAGAATGCGCAGGGCGGCTTCGGCCTGTGGAGCGCGACGCCCGATGCCGATCCGTTCGTGTCCGCGTACGCGATGCACGTGCTGCTCGATGCCCGCGAGCGCGGCACGGCCGTGCCGAAGGACATGCTCGACGCGGGCAACACGTATCTGCAGAAGCTCGCGGCGAACGATTCGCTCGGCTCGCTCGACCTGCTGCGGCAGCGCGCATACGCGGTGTACCTGCTGACGCGCCAGGGCAACGTGACGACCAACAGCCTCGCGGCCGTGCAGAAGCGCCTGCAGGATGCGTATCCGAACGATTGGAAGAACGATCTCGCGGCCGCGTGGCTGGCCGCGTCGTATCAACTGCTGAAGCAGGACAAGGAGGCTGCCGCGCTGATCGCGGGCCCGCAGGTGCTGCTCGAACGCAAGCGTGCGTCCGGCGACGGTTACGCGACCGGCTACTACATCGATCCGCTGACGCGCGACGCGAGCGTGCTGTACCTGCTCGCGAAGCACTTCCCCGAGCGTGTGCGCAAGCTGTCGCCGCGTGCGATGGACAACCTCGCCGCGCCGCTGGTCGACAACCGCTACAACACGCTGTCGTCGGCGATGACGATCCTCGCGCTCGATGCGTATGCGGCGTCGAACGCGGGCCAGCTCGACCAGCTCGCGATCGACGAGGTGCGCGCGGGCGTCGCGCCGAAGGACGTGTCGTCGATCCAGGCGAACCTCGTGCGCTCGGGCACGTGGGCGGCCGGCGCGTCGCGCGTCGACCTCGTGAACGGCAGCGCGCTGCCCGCATGGTGGGTCGCGAGCCAGTCGGGCTACGACCGCGGCACGTCGACGAAGGCGATCAGGAACGGGCTCGAGATCGTGCGCGACTACACCGACACGAACGGCAAGCCGCTCGACAGGATCACGCTCGGCCAGGAGATCGACGTGCACCTGAAGATCCGCGCAACGGGCTCGGCGAACGTCGGCAACATCGCGATCGTCGACCTGCTGCCGGGCGGCTTCGATCCGGTGATTGCGCCGCCGCCCGCGACCGACACGCAGGACGGCGACGGCAATGGGGGCGGCGGCGCGCCGGCGCCGGTGGCCGATGCGCCGTGGCGTTCGCCGATCGGCGTGACGGGTTCGACGTGGCAGCCGCAGTTCGCGGATGTGCGCGAGGACCGCGTGGTGATCTACGGCACCGCGACCACCGACGTGCGCGAGTTCGTCTACCGGATCAAGGCGAGCAACGCGGGCCGCTTCGTCGCGCCGCCCGCGTACGGCGAGTCGATGTACGACCGCCGCGTGCAGGCGCAGGCGCCCGGCGGCACGACGCTGACGGTGGAGCGTGTGCGATGACGGTGTGGCTGCACCGGCCTTGCAAGCCGTGCCGGGCGCGAGGAGCGCCCGCGCGTGGCTGACGCATCGGCGCTCCGGCGCGCGCTGCACGGTGCCGGCCGCTGGCTGCATCGCTGGCAGAACTGGATCGCCGGCGCGCTGCTCGTGTTCGGCGCGCTGGCCGCGTGCCGGCTGTGGCCGCATCCGCCGCTGCGCGACTGGAAGCCGTCGTCGGTCGCGGTGGTCGACGCGCACGGCCGGCTGCTGCGCGTGACGCTCGCGAAGGACGACCGCTACCGGCTGTGGGTGCCGCTCGACCGGATGTCGCCGCAGCTCGTCGAAGCCGTGATGCTGCACGAGGATCGCTGGTTCCGGTGGCATCCGGGCTTCAACCCGTACGGGCTCGCGCGCGGCGCGTGGATCACGTATGTGCGCGGCGGCAATCCGCAGGGCGGCTCGACGCTGACGATGCAGCTCGCGCGCTCGCTGTGGCGGCTGAACACGCGCACGCCGGCTGGCAAGCTCGAGCAGGTCGCGCGCGCGGTGCAGCTCGAACTCTTTTACTCGAAGCGGCAGATTCTCGAAGCCTATCTGAACGACGCGCCATACGGCCGCAACGTCGAAGGCGCGGGCACCGCGAGCGTCGTCTATTTCGACCGGATGCCCGACGCGCTGACGCTGCCCGAGGCGCTCGCGCTCGCGGTGATTCCGCAGGACCCGGCGCGGCGCGTGCGCGGCGGGCAGGACGAGATCAACCGCGCGCTGGCGGCGTCGCGCAACCGGCTGTATGCGCGCTGGCTGATGACACACCCGAGCGATGCGTCGCTCAAGCCGCTGTTCGCGTTGCCGCTCGCGATGCGGCCGCTGTCCGCGCTGCCGTTCGACGCGCCGCACGCGGTCGACCAGGCGCTCGCCGCGCGCCGCGCGTGGCGCACGACCGCGGACGATGCCGGCGTGCGGCTCGTGACGACGCTCGATCTCGATCTGCAGCGCACGCTCGAACGGCAGATCGCGCGCTACGTGGCACGCAACGATACGCGCGGCGTGCGCAACGCGGCCGCGCTGCTCGTCGATACGCGCGACATGGGCGTGAAGGCGCTGGTCGGTTCGGCGAACTTCTTCGATCGCACGATCGACGGTCAGGTGAACGGCACGCTCGCGCGGCGCTCGCCGGGCTCGACGCTCAAGCCGTTCATCTATGCGCTCGGCTTCGACCAGGGCGTGCTGCATCCGCAGACCGTGCTGCGCGACGTGCCGACCGCGTTCGGCCCGTATGCGCCGGAGAATTTCGACGGCCATTTCCTCGGGCCGATCACGGCAACCGACGCGCTGAACCGCAGCCGCAACGTGCCGGCCGTGTGGGTCGCGTCGCAGCTCAAGTCGCCCGATCTTTACCGATTCCTGCAGGAAGCCGGCGTGCGCCGGCTCGCGAGCGCGCAGCACTACGGGCTCGCGCTCGTGCTCGGCGGCGGCGAAGTGACGATGCAGGATCTCGCGGCGCTCTACGCGATGCTCGCGAATCGCGGCGAGTTCCGGCCGCTGCGGCTGCGCGCGGACGGACCGGCCGCGCCCGGCCGGCGCCTGCTGAGCGCGGAGGCGAGCTACATGACGATGGACATGCTGCGCCAGCACCTGCGCCCCGACGAGACGAGCGGCGCGCAGCCGTCGGGCGTGCCCGTCTACTGGAAAACCGGCACGTCCTGGTCGTTCCGCGATGCGTGGACGGCCGGCGTGTTCGGCCCGTATGTGCTGGTCGTGTGGGTCGGCAACTTCGACAACTCGACCAATACGGCGTTCGTCGGCGTCGACGCGGCCGCGCCGCTGTTCTTCCAGGTCGTCGACGCGCTGAACGCCGAGCGCTCGCTCGTCGAGACGCCGCGCGCGGTGCCGCCGCGCCTGAAGCGCGTGCGGATCTGCCTTGCGAGCGGCGAGCTGCCGAACGAGTGGTGCCCGCAGCAGGGCTGGACGTGGTTCATTCCGGGCACGTCGCCGATCCGCGTGAGCACCGTGCACCGGCCCGTCGTGATCGACGACGCGACGGGGAAGGCCGCATGCCCGCCGTACGACGGCAAGCGTACGCACACGGAGATCTTCGAGTTCTGGCCGTCGGACCTGCAGCAGGTGTTCGCGCAGGCCGGCATTCCGCGCCGGCGGCCGCCGCAGAACGCGGACTGCCGCGATGCGGGGCAGGTCGACGGCGATCCGCCGCGCATCACGTCGCCGCTGCGCGGCAGTACGTATGCGATGCGCGTGAAGCGCACGGACGATACGCGTATCGCGTTCAATGCGACGGCCGACGCGAGCGCGCACGCGCTGTACTGGTTCGTCAACGATGCGTATGTCGGCCGCAGCGCGCCGGGCGACGCGCTGTTCTGGCAGCCGCGTACGGCCGGCAGCTTTACGGTGCGGGTGGTCGACGATCATGGCCGCAGCGACCAGCGGCCGCTGGCGGTGGGGCTCGAACAGTAAGCGCGACGGAATCGATCGCGGCGATCGCGCCCACGAGCAGACAAACGCGGCGAAGCAGGTCAGACCGCCGGAGCGGGCGCTCGCTGTGCGATCTGTCCGGGCGGGGCGTTCCGTGCGGCGGTGCGGGCGCCGCGCGCGCGACCTGCTATCGCCGGTTCATGCGCTGTAGCCGATCCGCAGGACACCCCATTGCCGTCCGCCGACCACGATGGGCGCGGAAACGTCCTTCATCAGCGCGAAGTTGCCGTTGCCCATGTCGCGCCGATAGGTCTGCAGCAGGAACGGCTTGGTATGCGACACGGAGGTGCGCGCCGTCCGGTCCGTATAGATCCGGCGGTTCCGGCAGTTCGCCGCGTTCCACGCGGCGTCCGCGCGCTGGGGCAGCGAGAACTTCCGGTTGTGGGTCGGCAGGTAGCAATGTTTGTCGAAGCTGGCGCAATAGACGATGCGCTCGTCGATTTCCAGCACAGGTTCCTGGACGGCCGGCAGCACGCGATCGGTGAAGGCCGTGAAGCGCGTCATGAACTGCTGCGGATCGGTGCCGGGAATCGGCACGTAGTTCGCGTCGAACAGCGCGTCGAGCGCGATATCGCCGCGCGCGACCGCATCGTCGAAGAGCTTGCCGATCGCGGCGGCCGTGTTCCGCGCGGTTTCGATGAAGCGCGTGTCGGGCGATTCGATGCCAGTCGCGGCCGTGAGTTCGATGAGCGTCTCGGAGACGGAGAGCAGGTTGCCGAGCCGGTCCTTGGCCTGCGAGAAGTTGTCGCTCGAATCCTCGACGCCGGACGCCATTTCGCCAACCTGTTCCTCGAGACGGTGGCACTGCGTCTCGATCTCGTCCGTCAGCGACGCGATCTGTTCGGCCTCGCCGGCGAGTTCGGTGATCGCGTGCCCCGTCGAATGCACGACCTCGCCGATCGTGCGCGTGCCCTCGCGGACGCGATGGGCGCGCGCGGCGTTGTCGGTTCCCTCCGCGATCAGGTGTTCGGTCTGCTCGGCCAGGCGCGCGAGGGTCGTCTCGATCTGGGCCGTCGCCTGCCCGGTCTTCGCGGACAGGTTCTTGACCTCGGCCGCGACGACGGCGAAGCTGCGGCCCGACTCGCCGGCGCGCGCGGCCTCGATCGCGGCGTTCAGCGCGAGCAGGTGGGTCTGGCGGGCGATGACGGAGATCTCCTCGGACACGGCCCGCACGTGATCGAGCGCGTCGCGCAGCGCGCCCATCTGGTTGCTGACCGTGGTGACGCCTTCGACGAGGCCGTGGATGTCGGCGAGCGATGCCTCGATCGTCTGCTGCGACTGCTGGACCGCGCTCGACGCATTGGCGCTGACGGTGCGCACCTGCTGCGCGGCCTCGGCGATCCGGTGGTTGCCGCGCAGCGTGACGGCGGCCGATTCACGCAGCGTGTGGCAGACCTCGGCCTGCCTGGCGACGCGGGCGGCGACTTCCTCGACGTGGCCCGACACGTCGCAGATCTCGATGCCGAGCTTGCCGGCCTGCTCGGCGATGTCGCCGACGAGCGCGCGCGATGAACGGCGGCCGCGGCCGATTCCGAAGAGGTTCACGTTGCTGGGTCTCCTTGTGGGCACGCATGCCCGGTCTCTGATGGATATTGGGCGTGCGCTCCTGACTTGACGGCAGCGCGGCCGCCGACTTGAGATCGGGTAAACGTCTAGATCGGCAATCCGGACGGTCGGGCCAGCGCCGCGCGTTTCCCGCGTTCCCCGCTTTCGAGGCGGCCGTCTTCCGACGGCGGGGGCCGGACGAGCGAGCGCCGATCGCCCGTCCGGATGCGCCGCGTCAGAATACGTGGTGGATGCCGACGTTGGCGCCGACCGTCGTGCCGGGCAATCCGAACAACGCGCCGCCCGTGATGCCGAGGCCGGTATCCATCGCGCCGTGGTTGTTGACGACGCCGACCTGCGCATAAAGGCCCGTTCGCTTCGACAGGCTGTAATCGGCGCCGACCGCGGCGAGCAGCGAATGATTGTGCGAATCGTTGCGATCGATCGTGTACCACGCGCCGGTGTTCAGGTCGAGGGCAGGCGTGACGCGATAGTCGAGGCCGGCGCTGTACACGTTGTTGCTGAACGAGCCGGCGACCTTGTAGCTCGTAAACGACGCCTTGCCGGTCACGGGCCCGAACGTGTATGCAGTGCCGATCGTACGGCCGACGAACGCGACCGTGCTCGAAACCGGCGTCGGCGACGTGCCGCCGTTGCCGTCGTAGAGCGCCGCGTCGAGCATGAAGCCGCCGTTCGTATACGTGAGGCTGCCGGAATACTGGCGTCCCGCCTGGAAGTCCCCGGCCTTTCCGCCGAATCCGAACATCGCGCTGGCCGTCATCCCGGCGATCGTCGGGCTCGTGTACGAAATCGCGTTCGGGTTGAAGAGGCCCGTGACGAGCACGTTGTCGACGTACGGGATCAGCGCGGCGCCGAAGTGCGAGACATTGCGAGGATCCGATCCGAGCACCGCGAGCACGAACGGCGAGAACTGCAGGCCGACCTTCGTCTCGCCGAATCCGCCGCCGAGCCCGACCCACGCCTGGCGGCCGAAGAAGTTGCCGTTCGAATGGCCGAACGCGCCGTCCGTGATGTTGAAGCCGCTCTCCAGCTTGAATTTCGCGTGCAGCCCGCCGCCGAGATCCTCGGTTCCCGTCATGCCGAAGTTGGTCGGCGTCATGCCCGTGTCGGTCAGCGCGAACTGGCGGCCGGCGTTGGCGCCGGTCGTCGCGTTGAGCGAACGGTTCGTGTAAAGCAACGCGGCATCGAGGTCGCCGTACAGCGTCACGCTGCTCTGCGCGAAACTGCTCGTGGTCACCGCCGCGCCGAGCAGCACCGCGCAAACCGTCCCTGTCTTTATCTTCATCGTCTGTCTCCGTTTTGTTGAGTGTTGTAATACGTATGACTAATCAATGCTGAGATGGCGGAATCAATGCATGCCGCCTGTCTGCCGTGCTGTCGGGGAACGCACGGCGGTGCGTCGTGCGGGCCGGAATGCGGCCGCGTGCCCGGCGTGGAGAGCGGGTACGCGACTGTGATCCGGCGCCGCGACGAAGCGGAGCGCCCGGCGGAGCGGGCGGGGCTGCATCGACCGGTTCAACTGGTCGAGGATGGCCGGGTTCTCGAGCGTGGACGTGTCCTGCGTGATCGCCTCGCCCTTCGCGAGCGAGCGCAGCAGGCGCCGCATGATCTTGCCCGAGCGCGTCTTCGGCAGGTTGTCGCCGAAACGGATGTCCTTCGGCTTCGCGATCGGCCCGATCTGCTTGCCGACCCAGTCGCGCAGCGTCTTCGCGAGCGCCGCGGCCTCTTCGCCTTCCGGACGCGAACGCTTCAGCACGACGAACGCGACGACCGCCTCGCCCGTCGTATCGTCCGGGCGGCCGACCACGGCCGCCTCGGCAACGAGCTCGTGCGACACCAGCGCCGATTCGATTTCCATCGTGCCGAGCCGATGGCCCGACACGTTCAGCACGTCGTCGATCCGGCCCATGATCGTGAAGTAGCCGGTGTCCTTGTCGCGCACGGTGCCGTCGCCGGCGAGGTAGAGTGTGCCGCCGAGTTCTTCCGGGTAATAACTCTTCTTGAAACGCTCCGGGTCGCCCCAGATCGTGCGGATCATCGCCGGCCACGGGCGCTTGACGACGAGGATGCCGCCTTGCCCGTTCGGCACGTCCTGGCCCGTCTCGTCGACCACCGCGGCCATGATGCCCGGCAGCGGCAGCGTGCACGAACCGGGTACGGTCGGCGTCGCGCCCGGCAGCGGCGTGATCATGTGCCCGCCCGTCTCGGTCTGCCACCACGTATCGACGATCGGGCAGCGCTCCTGGCCGACGTGCTTGTGATACCACATCCACGCTTCCGGATTGATCGGCTCGCCGACGGTGCCGATGATGCGCAGGCTCGACAGGTCGTAGCTCTTCGGATGTACCTTGTCGTGGGCTTCGGCGGCCTTGATCAGCGAGCGGATCGCGGTCGGCGCGGTGTAGAACACGCTGACCTTGTGATCGCCGATCATCTTCCAGAAGCGGCCGGCATCCGGGTAGGTCGGCACGCCCTCGAACACGACCTGCGTGCCGCCGCACGCGAGCGGGCCATACGTGATGTACGTGTGACCGGTGACCCAGCCGATGTCCGCCGTGCACCAGAACACGTCGGTCGGCTTCCAGTCGAAGGTCCACTTCATCGTCTGCGCGGCCCACAGCAGGTAGCCGCCCGTGCTGTGCTGCACGCCCTTCGGCTTGCCGGTCGAGCCCGACGTATACAGGATGAACAGCGGATGCTCGGCGCCGACCCATTCCGGCGCGCACGTGTCGGACTCGCCGTCCGCGACCTCGTGCATCCACAGGTCGCGCTCGGCATGCCAGTCGATCTTGCCGCCGGTGCGGCGATAGACGATCACGCTCTTCACCGCTTCGCAGCCGCCCATCGCGATCGCCTCGTCGGCGATGCTCTTGAGCGGCAGCGTCTTGCCGCCGCGCGCCTGCTCGTCGGCCGTGACGAGCGCGACCGCGCCGACGTCGACGAGCCGCTCGTTCAGCGATTTCGCGGAGAAGCCGCCGAACACGACCGAGTGCGTCGCGCCGATGCGCGCGCAGGCCTGCATCGCGACGATGCCCTCGATCGACATCGGGATGTAGATGACGACGCGATCGCCCTTGCCGATCCCGCGTTTCTTCAGCGCGTTCGCGAAGCGCGATACGCGCGCCAGCAGCTCGGCATAGGTGATGCGCGTGACGGTGCCGTCGTCGGCCTCGAAGATCACCGCGACGCGCTCGCCGTTGCCGGCTTCGACGTGACGGTCGAGGCAGTTGTACGACGCGTTCAGCTCGCCGTCGTCGAACCACTTGTAGAACGGCGCGTTGGACTCGTCGAGCACGTTCGTGAACGGCTTGTGCCACGCGAGGCCCTCGCGCGCGAGACGCGCCCAGAAGCCTTCGTAATCGCGCTCGGCCTCGGCGGCGAGCGCGCGATAGGCCGGCATGCCGGAAATGGTCGCCGCCTGTTCGAGCGCCGCGGGCGGCGCAAACTGGCGGGTTTCGTGAAGAACCGATTCGATCGTGGACAAGCGTGTCTCCATGCGTTCTTGGGATACCGGGCTGCGTTCGAGAAAACGCAACATGCATGCCAGCAGCGGCGATCGATGCGCGCATTCAGCGAAAGCCGCGGCAGCCGTGCGCTTTCCGATCGATCCGATCGAACGGGCGACGTTGCGGCTAGTGGCGCGATGCGGCCGGTCGTTCAGAAATGCAGCACGTTGTGTTGCAGTCCTCAACAGGCGGCGCGCGGCGGGGAAGGTGGTCGGCCACGCGATCCGGAGCGCGGTGGGGCGGCATGGCCGCGTCAGGCGATCAGCGATCGAAGCGCCGGGGCATGCCTGAATTGTCTGATCCGTTCGAGCGCCGACACTTCGATCTGGCGAACGCGTTCGGCTGACAGGTTCAGTTGTCGGCCGATTTCGCGCAGCGAATACTCGCTTTCGACGTCGATGCCGTACCTCAAGCGAAGAATCCACGCTTCGCGCGCCGGCAGGCGGTCGATCAGCGTCGCCACCGCGGCGCGGAGCTGGCGGGCGCTCGCGGATTCTTCCGGCGTCGGCGCGGCGTGGTCGATCGCGACGTCGCACAACGTGAGGTCGTGATCGGGCGAAACGGGCATGTCTGCGGAGACGGGCTCGCGCACGATGCTCATCAGTTCGCGGACCTTGTCGACGGGCAACTGCATCTGCGTGGAGAGCGCCGGTGCGTCGGCGGCACGGCCGGTCTGTTGCGCATGCGTTCGCGCGAGGCGGGACAGCTTGTTGATCGCGTCGACCGTATGTGCGGGCACGCGGATCGTCCGGCCCTGATCGGCGATCGCGTGCGTGATTGCCTGCCGGACCCACCAGGTCGCATACGTCGCGAATTTGAAGCCGCGCCGGTGGTCGTAGCGATCGACGGCCTTCATCAGGCCGATATTGCCTTCCTGGATCAGGTCGAGAAGCTGCAAGCCGCGATCGGGATAGCGTTTGGCGATCGACACGACGAGCCGCAGATTGCTCTGGAACAGTTTCGTTCTCGCAGGCTGCATCGCACGATCGACGCGCGACAGTCGCGCGTCGATCGCGATCGCGATGTCGAGCGGCACGACGGATTGGCTGGCGAGACGCGCGAGCGCGGTGCGTGCTTCGATCAGCGCCGGTGCACGGCGAGCGAGCGCAGTGGCGCATTCGGGATGCGTGGCGACACATTCGCGCAGCCATGCGCGCACGTCGTCGCACGGCGTGAAGAGGTCGCGGCGCGGCGATTCGGTATGTATGCCCGATTCGGCCAGGGTTTCGACGATGCGCTGTTCGAACTTGCGCGCTTGCGTCGCGCGTTCGCAAATCGTGTGGCCGATGCGTTCGATCGCACGCGACGTGAAGCGGATCGTGCCGGTCAACGCGGCGGCCTCGCGCAGCAGCGCCCGGTGACCGGCCGACGCGAAACCGTCGACGCGCAATGCGTGCCGCATCGCCGATGCCAGCGCACCGGCGCGCTCGAGCGATTCAACGACGGTATCGCGCCACGCCGGGCTGTCCAGCGAGCAGTCGGCGTCGTCTTCCGGCGCCGGTGATTCCATGATCGAATCGGGCGCCGTTGCGTTCCCGGGCGAATCCTCGGGAAAAATCGCGGGCGCTTCCGCAAGCGATTCGGCGTCGCCGACGAAGCCCGTCACGTAGACCGCCGCCGCCGCCTTGCCTGCGCGGATGTCGCCGGCGATCGACGCGACGACGTCGAGCGCGGCCGGGTCGCGGCTCAATGCGTCGATACACGCTGCGCGGCCGCGTTCCAGATGAAGCGCGAGCGCGATCTCTTCGTCGCGTTCGAGCAGCGGCGTCACGCTCATTTCCCGCAGGTAGATGCGCACGGGATCGTTCGTGCGGCCCGCGAGCAGATCGGCGGTCGCGAGCGGCGCCGATGCGTCGGCAAGCGGCGACGTCGCGTCCGTCGCTCGCGCGAAATGACGATCGAGCGTCCATGCGCTTCGCGAGTCGACGTGCTCGCGCATCTCGATCCCCAGCTCGCCGAGCATCGACGCGGCTGCGTCGAAATCCGCGCCGTCAGCGGCATCGTCGGGCAACGCATCGACGATTTCGCCGCGCGTCACGTAGCCGCGATCGATGCCCAGTGCGATCAGCGCATGCAGATGTTCCGCGCGCTCGGCGTTCGCGCCGCCGCGCGGCGCACTGTCGTGTCCGCGCGCGTGCCCGGGATCAAGCAAGCTTTGCATAGACGTTGCACCAGCCTTCGGCGGCAACCGCCTTGCCAGCGAACATCGGGCACGTGCCGGAGGATTCGCCGGCGCCGGCCTTGTAGAAGCGGCAGTTCGAGCAAGTCTGGCCCGCCTGGTACTTCGGGAACTTGCCCGCGTCGACGGTCGTCGCCTTCGCGCGGTAGCCGAGCGTCTTCGCGGCCGCGTCGTTTTCGTCGACGGGCGGCGCTGCCGCGAATGCGCGGGTGCCGGCCGCGAGCGCGGTACACAGGCCGGCGGTCTGAACGATGAAGGTTCTGCGATTGCGGGAGATCATGTCGTTTTCCTGAATGAAATGAAAATAAAAAATCTGCCCGCGAGCCGGGAATGCTTCCCGGCGCGGCGGGTCGACCGAAACGAAGGGGCGGGAACGTTACTTGCGCGGTCCGGCGATAAGCGGCGCCTTCGACGCGTTGGCGATATCGGCGGTCAGCTTGCTCTTCGACGTGTCGTAGCCGTTCGAATAAAGCAGGAACGCCATCAGGTCCTCGTATTCCTGTTCCGTCATCTTGCCGGGGCGATCGGCCGGCATGTTGCTCGACATGTACTGGTAGATGCCGCCGACCGTGATGTGCGACTTGCCTTCGGGGGCGAAGGCTTCCCCGCTCAGTGCGGGGGCGGTATTGCCCTCGAGCTGGTCGCCGTGGCATTTCGCGCAGGCATCGGCATAGATCTTCTTGCCATGCTGCACCTGCGCCTGCTCGAACGGCGGTATGTCGCTGCCTTCGCTGGTCGAAACCTTGATGAAGCCGCTCTTTGCCGGCTGCGATTGCGCGGATGCGACCGCGCCGTCGAGGAACCGGCCGGGCGCACGCATCCCCGTCGCTTGCGCGACCGTTTCCGGAAGTGCCCAGCCGCGCGTGAGCGCGGCGAGACGGCCGTTGCCGTTCATCCGCGACAACGTCGCGTCGATGCGCTTCTGCAGCGCTTCCTTGCCCGGGCCGAATGCGAACGAAAGCTGCCAGTCGGAGTACGGCGACGACGTCGCCGCAACCTGGAACCGCTGTTTCGGATGCGCACGCTCATACGCGACGACGCTCGGATACCAGACGATGGCGCGCTGTGCGCGGCCTGCGGCGACCGCACCGATCGTTTTCTCGCTCGTGTTTTCGAGATCGAAGCGGGCGTTCGTCTGCTGCGCGGCGATCAACTGCGAGGGGCTGCCATACGTGGCCGCGATCGTTTCCTTGGCACCGGACGGGGCTTGCGCGTTGCGCAGCGACACGTTGACGTAGCCGGAGCGCAAATAGCCCTGCGAGAACGTCATTCTGGACGCCGACGCATCGGCGATCGCCGAGCGCGGGAAGCCGGCGATCACATCGCAGTTGCGTTCGAGCGATTTCTTCAGCTCGCTGGCGGAGATGCCGTCGTCGCCGCCATCGTCGTCGACGCCGCGCTTGTTGAACGATGCGGCGATGCCTGCGGTGCGGAACACTTCGCGCGCAACGGATCGGTCGAGCGCCGTGGTCGGGCTGCCGGGCAGCGTGCAGATGCGCACGCCGGCCGACGCGGCTGCCGGTGTCAGCGCCACGCCCACGGCGAGCAGACTGGCGACGGTAACGGGAGTGAGACGAGTAGTCATGATCGTGTGTCCGGTTGAAGCGGTTGGGGCGTCGCGCCCGCATCGGGCGCATGCGGGCGCGACCGGGGCCGGGGCCTGTTCACGCTGGTAGCGGGCCTGCGAACAGGCCTCTGGCCCGATCAGTCGAGCGCGAACACGTAGAGCGTGCCGCCGCGCGGAACGTCCTTCGCGATGTCGGCCATCGGGCCGCCCCAGATCGGGTTCGCGCCGCCGTAGCCGGCGAGCACGGCGACGTACTCCTTGCCGTCGACCTCATACACCGAGGGTTGCGAAATGATGCCGCTCGCGAGTTGCGGGCTTTCCCAGAGCACCTTGCCGGTCGCCGTGTCGAACGCGTACAGGTGGCCGTCGAGCGAGCCGCTGAACGCGAGGCCGCTCGCGGTGGTCGCGACGCCGCCGTTCCACGGCTTCTTCGACCAGTGGCTCCACAGCTTCTTGCCG
Source organism: Burkholderia pyrrocinia (assembly GCF_018417535.1). NCBI lineage: Bacteria > Pseudomonadati > Pseudomonadota > Betaproteobacteria > Burkholderiales > Burkholderiaceae > Burkholderia > Burkholderia pyrrocinia. The sequence continues at coordinate 2,766,247 of NZ_CP070978.1, forward strand.
GTGTTCACGTCGATTGCCGTCAGTTCGCCGTAGCCCTCGCTGCCCGGTTCGGGCTTGATCTCGAAGCCTTCGCCGAGATACGGCAGGCCTTCCATGTAGCTGACCGACTTGCCGGTCAGGCTCATGCACGCGTGCAGCGCGGGCACGACCGCGATGTTGCGTTCCTGGTCGTACGAGATCGACCACCAGTTCTTGCCGCCGAGGAAGCTCGGGCACGTTTCGATCGTCGTGCCGGCCTTCGGGAACTTCGATGCGTCCTGGATCGGCTTGCCGTCGGCCGTGTAGCCGGTGACCGACAGCGCTTTCACGAACGGCGTCGCATAGATCAGCTTGCCGGTCGTGCGGTCGATCGCATGGAAGAAGCCGTTGCGGTCCGCGTGGATGATCGCGTCGTAGTCCTTGCCCTTGTACTTGATGTCCGCGAGGACGGCGGCGTTCACGCCGTCGTAGTCCCACGTGTCGTTGCTCGTGTACTGGTAGTGCCACTTCAGGTTGCCGTTCTTCGCATCGAGCGCGAGCAGCGAGTCGGAATACAGGTTGTCGCCGGGGCGCAGCGCCGCGAGCCACGGGCCGGGGTTGCCGACCCCCCAGTACAGCGTGCGGGACGCGGCGTCGTACGTGCCGGTGAGCCAGGCGGCGCCGCCGCCGTGGCTTTGCATTCCGTCCGGCCAGGTCTCCGCGCCTTTCTCGCCGGAGCCGGGGATCGTGTAGCGTTTCCAGACCTCCGAGCCGTCGTCCGGATTCAGCGCGGCGATGTAGCCGCGAATGCCGTATTCGCCGCCGGACGTGCCGACGACGATCGCACCGTCGAGCGCGAGCGGCGCAAGCGAGAACGCATAGCCGAGGCCCGGCTCGAACATCTGCTTCTTCCATACGAGATTGCCGGTCTGCGCGTCGAGCGCCGCGACTTCGCCGCTCAGCATCGCGACGTAGACGTTCTTCCCGTACAGCGCGACGCCGCGGTTGACGACGTCGCAGCACGCGGTCTTGAACGATGCCGCGCCGAGCTTCGGCTCGTATTTCCACAGCTGCTTGCCGGTCTTCGCGTCGAATGCGTAGACGTTGTCCTTCGGCGTCGTCACGAACAGATAGCTGCCGTTGACGATCGGCGTGGCTTCGAAGCCCTGCTTCAGGTCGGCGGGGAACTTGTAGGCCCACACCTGCTTGAGATTCTTCGCATTCGACGTGTCGATCTGCTTGAGCGGCGAATGCGACCGGCCGTCATAGGTGCGGTAGTAGGTCAGCCAGCCCGGGTCGACGTGCGCATCGGTCAGCCGCTGGTAGGTCACGGCCGGGTAGTCCGTGGCCGCTTCGACGAGGCCGGGGTTCAGCGCGACGGCTGCTGCCGCCGCGATGCCGATCGTCGCCAGCCGGCTCGCTGAAACCGAGAGTTTCTTCATGGTTGTCTCCTGAGTCATTGTGGTCGCACCGCCGCGAACGGTTCGTCGCGCCGGCACGGTGGGATTCCGGGCCGAGTGCGCTGCCGTTCACGCAAGTCGCATGCCATCGCGGCGCGAGGGCTGCGTAACGCGGCACACGGGCCTGTCGCGCGCTGTGGGGCGTCGAAGGCGTCGCGCAGCGGCGTCAACGAAGGTGTTGCATTCAGGTACACCGCCGCGCGCGAGGTGTTGCCAAACATGACAGGTGGCGTCGCACCCGTGACAGGTGAACCGCCGCACGCGCATATGCCGCTCGGAAACGGTGCGCGGCGTGGGCGGCGACGCTTGCGCGTGCTGCGCCGGCGGTGTTGGCACGGTTATCGCAAGCTTGCTTTGCGACAACACGACATATCGCCGCGCGGTGCACGGCACGCCACGGCGGGACACGAAGACGGAGACAACGGAAATGATCAGGAGGCCAAAGGCAGCCGGGCGGGGCAACGCGATGCGGGGCGGCCGGCGCGCGGGGCACGTCGGCGCGGCCCTTGGCGCGATCGCGCTGTTCGGCTTGTCGCCGGGTGGTGTGCGCGCGCAGCAGCATGCGGACGGCACCGCAGCGGCGGGCGCCGCCGCGCCGCCGGCCGTCGCCACCGTGCCGCCAGCGTCAGCCGACACGCTGCCTGCGGTGGTCGTCGTCGGCACGACGCCGCTGCTCGGAATCGGCACGCCGCTGTCGGAAGTGCCGGCGAACGTGCAGACGGTGCGCGCGGCGGAACTCGATGCGCAGCACCGCGCGACGTTGGCCGATTTCTTCGCGGCGAACCTGCAGAGCGTGACGATCTCGGACGCGCAGGGCAACCCGTACCAGGCGGACGTCAACTATCGCGGCTTCACCGCGTCGCCGCTGCTCGGTACACCGCAGGGCCTGTCGGTGTTCGTCGACGGCGTGCGCGTGAACGAGGCGTTCGGCGACGTCGTGAACTGGGACATCCTGCCCACCCAGGCGATCGACCGGATGCAATTGATTCCGGGCTCGAATCCGGTGTACGGACGCAATACGCTCGGCGGCGCGCTCGCGATCACGACGAAGAACGGCAAGTCGAATCCGGGCGGCGAGGTGGAACTGTCGGGCGGCTCGTGGGGCCGCAAGACCGCCGGCATCGAGCAGGGCGGCACGATCGACTCGAACCTCGACTACTACGCGACCGCGAACGTCGCGAACGACGGCGGCTGGGCGGACCACAACGCGAGCCGCGTGCGGCAGGCGTTCGGCAAGCTGCGCTACACCGATGCGGACACGACGCTGTCGATCGCCGCGGGCGGCGCGGACAACGCGCTGTACGGCACCCAGACGATCCCGCGCTCGTTTCTCGACAACCGGAAGCAGGCGTACACGTATCCGGACCGGAACCGCAACAGCGCCGAGTACCTGACGCTGTCGGGCGACCGCTTCTTCGGCGAGCACGTCGAGCTGAGCGGCAACGCGTACTACCGGCACCTGCGCAATTCCAACCTCAGCAGCAACAACAATACGGACTTCGGTTCGGTCGGCGCGGACGGCACGGTCGACACGGTGCAGGGCAGCAACGCGCAATCGACGATCGTCACCGACAGCTACGGCGGCAGCCTGCAGCTCACGCTGCTCGGCAAGCTCGGCGGGATGTCGAACCAGCTCGTCGCCGGCGTCGCGGCCGATTTCGCGAACTCGAGCTACGTCGCGTCGTCGCAGGACGCGTATTTCACCGACACGCGCGCGGCAATCGGCATCGGCGATTTCGTCCGGCAAACGAACGCGAAGACGCGCAACGCGAACCTCGGCGTGTACCTGAGCGATGCGCTGTCGCTGACGCGGCACTGGACGCTGACGCTGTCGGGCCGCTACGACTGGTCGAAGTCGCAGATCGGCGACGAGAGCGGCGTGCAGCCGCTGCTCGACGGCAACCATACGTTCTCGCGCTTCAACCCGGCGGTCGGGCTCAACTGGAACCCGGTCGCGGGCTTTACCGCCTACGCGACCTACAACGAAGGGATGCGCTCGCCGACCGCGATCGAACTCGCGTGCGCGGATCCTGCCGCGCCGTGCTCGCTGCCGAACGACTTCATCGCCGACCCGGCGCTCAAGCCGGTGATCTCGAAGACGTTCGAAATCGGCGCGCGCGGCCGCATCGGCGCCGCGACGACCTGGAGCGCCGCCGCCTATCGCACGACGCTGACGGACGACATCCAGTTCATCGGCAGTCCGGCGAGCGCGCAGGGCTATTTCCGCAACGTCGGCGATACGCGGCGGCAGGGCATCGAGCTCGCGGGCCGCACGCGGCTCGGCCCGCTCGGCGTCGGGCTCTCGTACAGCCATGTCGATGCGACCTACCGTTCTTCGTGGACCGAACACAGCGCGGCAAACTCGGCGGCGGACGCGCACGGCAACGTGACGGTCAAGGCGGGCGACCGTATCCCCGGCATTCCCGCGCACACGGTGAAGCTGCGGCTCGACTACGCGGCGACGCCCGCGTGGGACATCGGCGCGAACGTCACGTGGCGCAGCGGCGTGTACGCGCGCGGCGACGAGAACAACCAGGACGTGAACGGCAGGATCGCGGGCTACGTGCTCGTCGATCTCGACATGCGGTATCGGATCACGAAGCGGTTCGAGGTATTCGCGAGCGTGACGAACCTGTTCGACAAACGCTACGCGAGCTTCGGCGCGCTCGGCCGGAACTTCTTCAACGGGCCGAATCACACGTTCGACGGCGCGAATCCGGTCAACGAACAGTTCGTCGGACCGGGCGCGCCGCGCGGCGCGTGGGTCGGCGTGCGTTATGCGTGGGATTGACGGTTGCGCGGCGATGCGTGTCGTCGCGTGACGACGTGAACAGATGGCGGGCCGGGTTCGCCATGCGCCGTCACGCGAACGGTGCCGCCGCGAACATCGCATGCACCGCGCGGGCGACGCTGCGTGCCAACGCCGGGTCGCTTGCCAGGTGTCCGGCGTTCACGCGCTCGATGTCGACCTCGGGCGCGGCACGCACGAGGCGGACGACGTTGCCGACCGGGCAAACGGGATCGCGCATCCCGTGCGCGGCGAACAGCGGCACGCCTGCCTCTGTCGCACGACGTGCGAGCGCGAGCACGCGGTGCTCGCCGAGCCAGCAATCGCGCTGCAGGTAATGCGCCTGGATCCGGTACTTGTCGATCAGCCGGCTGACGACCTGGTGCGAGCGGATCGCGTGCGCGGGCGAGCGGCGCGTTTGCGACGACGCGAGGACGGCGTTTTCGTATGCGCGCCACGCGAGCGCCACCGCGCGCTGCCGGGCCGCGCCCGCGCCGGGGCGCAGCCGCCGCGCGCAGCACGACAGCAGGCGATCCGGCTGGCCGCAGCCGGCCGCCGCACACAGGCGCTGCCATTCGCGGGGCGCGCGTGTGCGCGACGTGGTGAACAGGCGGCGGACTTCGCGTGGCGACGTCAGGAACAGGCCGCGCAGCACGACGCCGGTCACCTGCGCGGGATGCGTGCCCGCATACGCGAGCGCGAGCGCGGCGCCCCACGATCCGCCGACGACGCCCCAGCGCGCGATGCCGAGCTGCTCGCGCACCGCCTCCAGATCGCCGATCAGCCGCGCGGTGTTGTTGTGACGCGTGCCGCCGCGCGGCGCCGACGCGCCCGCGCCGCGCTGGTCGACGAGCACGACGCGCACGCGCGTCAGGTCGAACAGCCGCAGGATACCGGCCTGGCTGCCGCTGCCGGGCCCGCCGTGCAGCACGACGACCGGGTGGCCGTGCGCGGCGCCGGCCACGGCGAACGCGATCGAGTGCGCATCGCGGTGCAGGCGCCGGTGTATGGGCGCGGCAGGCAAAGAGGGTATGGCAGGTGCGTCGGGTATGGCAGGCGTAGCGGGTACGGCGGGTGCGTCGGGTGATACAGGCGCGCGAGGCGCGGCAGACGAGGCCGGCATCGCGGGCGACGGTGTGGGTCGAATCGGGGCAGGCGTCATGTCGATGTGGCTCGGGCGGAATCGGGACAACCGTCACTCGGCCGCGTGTGTGTCCGGGCAACCGCTGTGCTTGATTTGAAGCAAAGCCAGAACCGCGCCAGCCGCGAAGATCGGGAATCGCACGGGTAGCCGCGAGTCGGGCAATCGCGGTATCACGAAGGCCGGGCTGTCGGGCGACCCGACATGCGCGGCCACGATCGGATGGTGTCTTACATCGTGCTTTCAATTTGCGCCGCGCCGCCCGCGTGGCCCAATGCTTGCTTGCAATGACGGCAAAGAGTCCGGCAGATGACCGGAAGGATCCCCGGAGGAGACAATGCGCGATGACGTAGAGCAGGCGGCCGGGTCACGGGCCGCGCATCCCGCCGGCTGGCCCGCGCCGTCGATCCAGAAAGCCCATGAGCGGTCCGAGACGTTCGGCCTGCAGGTATCGGCACGCCCCGACTACGACGTGCTGTCGAGCGCGGCGCTGGTGCTGAAGCGCGAGCAGAGCCGCGTGCTGTGCGTGCACGCGATGCCGGTGATGGAGACGCTGCACGAGCAGATCGTCAACACGCAGAGCATGATCGTGCTGACCGATGCGGAAGGGCTGATCCTGCATTCGATCGGCGACGACGACTTCCTGCAGCGCGCGGAGAAGGTCGCGCTGCGCCCGGGCGCGAACTGGGCGGAGAGCCGGCAGGGCACCAACGCGATCGGCACGGCGCTCGCCGAGCTGTGCGCGATGGTCGTGCACGGCGACCAGCACTTCCTGGCCGCGAACCGCTTCCTGACCTGCTCGAGCGTGCCGATCCTCGATCCGTACGGCGACGCGATCGGCGTGCTCGACGTGACGGGCGACCACCGGAGCTATCACCAGCATACGATGGCGCTCGCGAAGATGTCGGTGCAGATGATCGAGAATCACCTGTTTACGACGACCTTTCAGGAAACGCTGCAGGTGTCGTTCCACGGCCGCCCCGAGTTTCTCGGCACGCTGATGGAGGGGATCGTCGCGTTCACCGCCGACGGCCGCTTCCTGTCGGCCAATCGCAGTGCGCAGTTCCAGCTCGGCATGCCGCTCGCCGCGCTGCGCGCGCACACGCTGTCGTCGCTGTTCGACATCACGAGCGCGCAATTGATCGACCGCATGCGTGCGAGCACCGACCGGCACCTGATGCTGAATCTCGGCAACGGCGCGGTGGTCTGTGCGCGCGTGCATTTCCGGCGTGCGACCCTCGCCGAAGGCAGCCGGCCGACGGACGTCCACGATGCGCTCGCGCCGGCCGCGCGCGCGAACGCGGTGCCGGCGCCGGCGGCGGGCACGTCGGCGGGCCTGTCGCGGCTCAACTATCTCGACACCGGCGATCCGCAGGTCGCGTGCGTCATCGCGAAGGTGCGCAAGGTGATCGGCAAGGACATTCCGATCCTGATCACCGGCGAGACGGGCACCGGCAAGGAACTGCTCGCGCAGGCGATCCACAACGACTCGCCGCGGCGCGACGCGCCATTCGTCGCGGTCAACTGCGCGTCGATTCCGGAGACGCTGATCGAATCCGAGCTGTTCGGCTATGAGGAGGGCGCCTTCACCGGCGCGCGCCGCAAGGGGGCGATCGGCAAGCTGCTGCAGGCGAACGGCGGCACGCTGTTCCTCGACGAGATCGGCGACATGCCGTATCCGCTGCAGGTGCGGCTGTTGCGCGTGCTGCAGGAGCGCCTCGTCAACCCGCTCGGGTCGACGAAGACGATCGCCGTGGATATCGCGATCATCTGCGCGACGCACCGCGACCTGCGCGACATGATTGCGCAGAACCGCTTCCGCGAGGATCTCTACTACCGGCTGAACGGCCTCGTGGTGCGCCTGCCGCCGCTGCGCGACCGCACCGATCTCGCGGTCGTCGTGCAGAAGATGCTGCAGCGCGAAGCGTTCGCGGGCCCCGACCGGCCGCCGTTGTCGGTCGCGCCGGACGTGATGGCGCTGTTCGTGCGCTGCACGTGGCCCGGCAACTTCCGCCAACTCGGCAACCTGCTGCGCACGGCGGCGGCGATGGTCGACGACGATGGCGAAATCCGGCGCGAGCACCTGCCGGACGATTTCTTCGACGACCTGCGCCGCGGCGATGCCCACGCCGGGCAGGCCGCGCACGACCCTTCCGCCGCACCGTGCGCGGTGGATGCGTTCCCGCCCGCCGACGCGCGTCTGCAGGACGTCGCCGCGTCCGCGATCGCCGCCGCGCTGGCCCGCCACGGCGGCAACGTGTCCGCCGCGGCGCGCGCGCTCGGCGTCTCGCGCAACACGATCTACCGGAAGATGCCGGCCGCCGACGCGGAGCGCCACCCGTCGGACGAAAGCTGACGCGCGGGCCGCGGGATCGCGGTTGCGCGGCCGGTGCGCTGCGCGCGACCTGTCACAGCCGGTGTGTCAAGTTGCAACACCGGTGTTCAACGTTTCAACACCTGTCACCGCCCCCGCGCATCGTGCCGCCGGGGCGGCGAATCGCATCCGCGCGAATCGTGTCGGCTAATCGTAAGAATTGCGTCCCGATGCCCGGGTGACGGCCATGTGCCGCCGTCGGGCGGGCAAGGTACGGCTTCGGCACGCTCCTTGCTGAAGAGGAACCGACCGCTCGATTGCCGCGGTTGTCGGATTCACCGACGCGACTCATCAACTCAACAAGGAGACACATCATGCAGTGGACGACCCCGTCTTACACCGACCTGCGCTTCGGCTTCGAAATCACGATGTATATCGCCAACCGCTGATCGCCGCGCGTGCCGCCCGTTTCGCCGTGGTCGGCGCGGGCGGCCTCGGGAGCTGATGCCCATGAAGATCAAGATACTCGGCTCGGGAGCCGGCGGCGGCCTGCCGCAATGGAACTGCAATTGCGCGAACTGTCGCCGCGCGCGCAGCGGAAGCGGCCATGTACTGCCGCGCACGCAGTCGTCGATCGCGGTCAGCGACGACGGCATCGACTGGATTCTCGTCAATGCGTCGCCCGACATTCTTTCCCAGTTGCGCGCGGATCCGGACCTGCAGCCGGCGCGCGCGATCCGCGACAGCGGCATCGCCGCCGTCGTGCTGTGCGACGCGCAGATCGATCACGTGACGGGCCTGCTGATGCTGCGCGAGCGTTCGACGCCGCTGCCGCTCTACGCGAGCGCGCCGGTGCTCGACGACTTGTCGACCGGCTTGCCGCTCGTGCCGCTGCTCGGCCACTACTGCGGCGTCGCCGCGCACACGATCGCGCTCGGCGAGCCGTTCACGGTGCCGGCGGCGAGCGGGATCCGCTTTACCGCGATTCCCGTCGACAGCAAGGCGCCGCCTTATTCGCCGCGGCGCGCGTCGGCCGCGCCCGGCGACAACATCGCGCTGTCGATCGAAGACGTCGCGAGCGGCCGGCGCGCGTTCTATGCACCGGGGCTCGCGGCCATCACCGACGACGTGCGCGCGGCGATGCACGGCGCCGATCTCGTACTGGTGGACGGCACGTTCTGGACCGGGACCGAGATGATCGACCTCGGCCTGTCGAGCAAGCACGCGGCCGACATGGGGCATCTCGCGCAGTGCGCGGAGCACGGGCAGCCCGGCATGATCGACTGGCTCGACATGCTGCCCGCGCGCACGCGCAAGGTGCTCACGCACATCAACAACACCAACCCGATTCTCGACCCGCATTCGGTCGAGCACGCACACCTGCGCGCGCACGGCATCGACGTCGCGCACGACGGCATGCAATTCCAGGTCTGACCATGAACGCACCGATCCCCGCTACGGCGTTGCACGCGACGCCCTGGAACGCGACCGAATTCGAGGCCCGTTTGCGCGCGCTCGAATCGCGCTATCACATCCATCACCCGTTCAACCGGCGGCTCAACAGCGGCGCGTGTTCGCCCGCGCAAATCCGCGGCTGGGTCGCGAACCGCTTCTATTACCAGATCAACATCCCGCTCAAGGATGCGGCGATCCTGTCGAACTGCCCCGACCGCGACACGCGGCGCCGGTGGATCCAGCGGCTGATCGATCACGACGGGCAGGGCGACAACGAAGGCGGCATCGAGGCATGGGTGCGGCTCGGCGAGGCGTGCGGTCTCGATCGCGCCGAGCTGTGGTCGCTCGAACACGTGCTGCCCGGCGTGCGCTTCGCGGTCGACGCGTACGTGAATTTCGCGCGGCGCGCGCCGTGGCAGGAAGCCGTGTGCTCGTCGCTGACGGAGATGTTCGCGCCGCAGATCCATCTCGACCGGCTCGCGGGCTGGCCGTCGCATTACCCGTGGATCGAGCCGGCAGGGCTGCATTACTTCCGCAGCCGCGTGCCGCTCGCGCAGCGCGATGTCGAGCATGGGCTGGCGGTCACGCTGCAGCATTTCACGACGCCGGATGCCCAGCAGCGCGCGCTCGGCATTCTGCAATTCAAGCTGGACATCCTGTGGTCGATCCTCGACGCCGTCGAAAAGGCCTACCCCGTATGAACGCGATCGATGCCGCCAGCGGCGTGCCGCTGCGCCCCTGCCTGAGGGGCTTGTACCGCCTGCAGTGGGAGGCGGCCCAGGATGCCTATGTGCTCCTCTATCCGGAAGGCATGGTCAAGCTCAACCCGAGCGCTGCCGAGATTCTCGTGCGCTGCGACGGCACGCGCGAACTCGACGACATCATCGGTGAACTCGAGTGCCTGTTCAGCACGTCGGACCTTGCCTCCGACGTATACCGTTTCCTCGATCATGCGCGGCTGCGCGGCTGGCTCGACTGACATGGCACCCGACACTTCCCGTCCGTCCGCGCCGTTGTGGCTGCTCGCGGAACTCACGTACCGCTGCCCGCTGCATTGCGCGTTCTGCTACAACCCGGTCGACTTCGCGACGCACGGCGCGGAGCTCGACACCGATGCGTGGCGCGCGGTCATCAGCGATGCGCGTGCGCTTGGCGCCGCGCAGATCGGCTTCTCGGGCGGCGAGCCGCTGCAGCGCGGCGACCTCGAGACGCTCGTCGCGCATGCGCGCGGGCTCGGCTTCTACACGAACCTGATCACGTCGGGCATCGGGCTGAACGTCGCGCGCATCGAGCGGCTCAAGGCGGCCGGGCTCGACCACATCCAGTTGTCGCTGCAGGATTCGACGCGCGAGCTGAACGATTTCCTGACCAGCACGCGCACGTTCGAGCTGAAACACCGCGTCGCGCGGCTGATCAAGGCGCACGGCTACCCGATGGTGCTCAACTGCGTGCTGCATCGCTACAACCTGCCGCACGTGGGACAGATCATAGAGATGGCGCTCGATCTCGGCGCCGATTACCTGGAGCTGGCGAATACGCAGTATTACGGCTGGGCGATGCTGAACCGCGATCAGTTGATGCCGACCGTCGAGCAGGTGCGCGAGGCCGAGGAAACGGTGAACCGCTATCGCAAGCTGGTCGGCGAGCGCTGCCGGATTCTGTTCGTCGTGCCCGACTATTTCGAGGCGCGCCCGAAGGCGTGCATGAACGGCTGGGGCTCGGTGTTTCTCGGCGTCGCACCGGACGGCACCGCGCTGCCGTGCCATGCCGCGCGCTCGCTGCCGGGGCTTGCGCTGCCGAACGTACGTGACCGGTCGCTGAAGGAAATCTGGTACGACAGCGACGCGTTCAACGCGTTTCGCGGCGACGACTGGATGCGCGAGCCGTGCCGCACGTGCGACGAGCGGCATACGGATCACGGCGGCTGCCGGTGCCAGGCGTATCTGCTGGCCGGCGACCCGAAGGAAGCCGATCCGGTATGCGCGAAGTCCGCGCATCACGGTCAGGTCGAGCAGGCGGTGCAATTCGCGCGGCGACCCGCGCCGCGCGACGAGCAGCCGCTGGTGTTTCGCAGCAAGGAGAATTCGCTCTCGCAATGCGGGGCGGCGTGCGACTGCTGACGACAGACGGCGACGGCGACGGCGACGACGGCGACGACGGCGACGACGGCGACGACGGCGACGACAGCGACGACAGCGACGACAGCGACGACAGCGACGACAGCGACGACAGCGACGACAGCGACGACAGCGACGACAGCGACGACAGCGACGACAGCGGCGGGAGCGAACGAGGCGAAGCGATGAACATCGTGGCGATCGATACGCAGTCCTCTTCATGGCGGCGAGATGGTGCGCATGAGCGAGGATGTGTGAACGCGGGGCGAGGGGCGTGATGAGCACCGCTGCCTTCGGTGCGCGAGCGGTGGGCGGGGCGAACGGTGTCGTCCGCGATCGCACCTGTCATCGCGGAGTGCGCGTCGCGTCGGTCGTCGCTGTCGTGTGTGTGCTGCATGTGAGTATGTTTGTGCTGATCGCACGCGAACACGTCGTGCGCAGTGTGCCTGTGCAACGGCAGGTGATGGAGGCGACGCTGATTGCGCCGGCACCGGAGGCTTCGACGATGACGACGACCGCGACGAAGTCGATGGCAGCGTCGCACGCGATGCGTCGGGCGACGCCCGTGTCCCGACCGTCGGCGAGCAGCGAATCGTCAACGACAAAGCCGGTCGCACCTGTTCGAGCCCGGCCGCTGGTGCACGACGCGCCTTCTGCGCCGTTGCGGCCTGTGCCTGACGCCGCGGCAGTCGAGCGGCACGATACGCTGCAAAACGTTGTGCCGTCCAATGCCGCGCAGACGCAGACACAGACGCAGACGCAGACGCAGACGCAGACGCAGACGCAGACGCAGACGCAGACGCAGACGCAAGCGTCCCCCGCGCCCGCGACGCCACGCTTCGTCGCACACCCCGAATGCGCGCTGGTCAAGCCCGACTATCCGCCGCAGTCGCTGCGCATGAGCGAGCACGGCACCGTGCTCGTCGAACTGGAGACCGACGCGGCGGGCCAGGTCGTTGCCGCGCGTGTCGCGACCGGCAGCGGTTACCCGCGTCTCGACGCGGCGGCAAGCGAAGCGGTGCTGGCGAGCCATTGCGCGCCGCATCGGGAGAACGGTGTGCCGATTCCGACACGGGCACGCGCACCGATCACGTTCAATCTCGACGAATGACAGGACACTTCATCATGACGGACTACGGAATCAGCCATTGGTGGGCGCAAGGCGATCCGATGACGCGCGCGGTCGCGCTGTTGCTCGTCGCGATGTCGATCGCGTCGTGGACGGTGATCGTGATCAAGGCGATCGAACTCGCCGGCATCCGCCGCCGCGCGGCGCGCGCGGAAGCGCGCTTTTGGGATGCCGACGGCATCGGCAGCGGAATGTGCGCATTCGGCGGTCCGGGCATGCCGTACTTCGATCTCGTGCGCGCGGGCGAAGCGGCGATCGCACATCACGAAGCGAGCCGGCACCGCCTCCACGACCGGATCGACCCGAGCGACTGGCTGTCGCGCAGCCTGAAGACGTCGGTCGACGAATCGGCGGCACGGCTGCAGCGCGGGCTCGGCGTGCTCGCGTCGATCGGCAGCACGGCGCCGTTCGTCGGACTGTTGGGCACCGTCTGGGGGATCTATCACGCGCTGCTGTCGCTCGGCGCTGCGGGCGATGCGAGCCTCGATCGCGTCGCCGGGCCGGTCGGCGAGGCGCTCGTGATGACGGCGCTCGGGCTGTGCGTCGCGATCCCCGCCGTGCTCGGCTACAACACGCTGGCGCGGCTGTCGCGCGATATCGTCGCGCGCCTGAACCGTTTCGCGCACGGCCTGCATCTGTTGTTGCTGACGGGCGGCAGCCCCGCGACGGCCGGGCGGCCGGACCGGATGACCGCTTCGTCGAGCGACGCGCAGCCGGCCGTCGCAGGCGTGCGCGCATGAACGCCGGGCCTGACGATCGCGACGACGGATTGGCGCTCGCGGCCGACATCAACATGACGCCGCTGATCGACGTGATGCTCGTGCTGCTGGTGGTATTCATGGTGACGTTGCCGGTGCTGCATCACGCTGCGCGCATTGCATTGCCTCGGGCGGCGAGCCAGCGGGAGGATCTACGCGTGCCGCACGTGGACGTCGCGATCGACGCGAGCGGCGGCGTAAGCTGGGACGCGCATCCGGTGTCCGAAACCGAACTGCCGGCGCGTCTTGCCGCGGCGGCCCGCGCCACGCCCCAGCCGGAAGTGCGTCTGTCGGCCGATCGCGCGGCCCGCTACGACGGCGTCGCGAAGTTGCTGTCGGCGGCGCAAGCGGCCGGTCTCGCGAAGATCGGCTTCGTCACCGATCCCGCATCCGCGCGGCAACCCTTGCGCCAGTAGTACAACAAGGGCCTTCCCGCTGCCAGCGAAACCCGACAACGAAGCGAACGGGCGCCGACGCCTGCTGCCGCTCGCTCGCCGGCAACGAACGCGTGTTCCCCCTCCAGATACAACACGGGCGGCGACGAGATCGATCGTCATCGCCTGCGTGCTGCCGTGCCGGGTCAGCTTCGCTTCCGGCCGACTTCAAGCCGCCCGGCAAGGCGAACGAAATCAAACCGCGACATCACCCGTCGTCGGCCTTTGCCTGCAGATCCTTCAACCCCTGAATCACGACCAGCAGCGCGCGCCCATGCTCGTCGGAGCCGTCCCATGCATCGACGATCGCGTCGCGCAGCAGGTCGTTATAGCGGCGGCGCGACGGCCCGGCATCGACACCATAGAAACTGCATAGCTTATTGAATGGCGCGCTGCGGCGCAGCCGATGCCCGTTCGACAGCCGCAGGCGCGACACGGTTGGCTGGCTGACCCCGGAAAGTCGCGCGATTTCGCTGGACGAGCGTGTATCTGCCATCAGGCGGCGCAACAGGTCTTGAACGGGAAAATCCTGGTCCGGGGCTTCCATGCGATGCATTATACCTATACAGTTACGGCTGTTGAATGGGCTTCCTGTCACCAGCGAGGCTGTATCCCGAGAAAGTTGATGACACTGAAACACCTCCCACCCACGTTCTGCTGGACGAAGATCGGTACCGAGTCCGGCGAGGAACTGCCGACCGTCGTGCTCCGCAAGGAATGGGAGCGCCGGCTTGGGGGCGGGCGTTTTCTGTGGGGCATCAACCAGCCGCTCGGCAGCAGCGCGCAAGTCGCCGCGCATCGCACGGGCTCGCTGCTCGCGCTGTTTTCGCCGGTCGCGTCGCGTCCGCGCGCGGGCGAGCGCAAGGACGCGCTGCTATGGAATGCGTGGGTCGACGCGAGCGGTCAGGTTCGGCCGCTTCCGCCGCACACGTTCATCGCGAGCCGCTCGACGCTGCCGTCGGGCCGGCGTCGCGAGCAGCACTACGCGCTCGTGTGCGCGTCGTCCACCGCGCTGACGGTCGGCACGCAGTTGCGCGTGTTTCCCGATCGCCTGCGCAGCGTGAGCACGGGCAAACCGCTTGGCGCCGCACAGGGTGCGGCCGTGGTCGATTGCATCGGGCGTGCGAAGGAGCAGACGGGCAAGAGCTATCCGCTCGCGCTGTCGGTCGAGCTCGAAGCACCTTATTTCGTGCGGCTCGCGCAGCCGTGCGTGCTGAAGGCGCGCGATCTCGCGGAAGTGAACAAGGCGACGCGCGCGGGCGATTTCGATCGCTTCGTCGAGCTGGTTGCACGCTTGCGCGGCCGTTCGCCGACGGATGCCGTGCGCGGCGTCACGCGCGACCTGTTCGACGTGCCGCCGATCGAAACCGCGGCTGCGTATGTTGCGCCCACGCATGCGGCGCGGCTGCGCAACCGGCCGGCGGCCGAGCATCCGCGCGATCACACGGGCGATCTGTTCGACCTGTCGCCGGGCGAGCCCGCTGGGTTCGGTGGCCTTGCGCATCCGCGCGTCGGGCGCGCGTGACGAGAGCGGGAGAGCAGGTCGCGCAAGAATTTGTTGCAATCTCGCCATAGCGGATCGGCGAGCGCGGAGGGACAATCGGCACGAAGCGCGCTGCGCGGCGGCCGATGCATCGACAATCGATGCGCCGTGGTTCACGCCGCCGACATGCGCACCACGCACACTGAGTGTCGGCTTGCTTCACACTGCAACCCTGTAGGAGAAGTGTCGATGTCGACCCACATCTGTTCGCGGGAAGCCCGGGCCGCGCAGCGCTTCGTCGAAGCAACGCGCAACGTCGATCAGGCGTTTCGTGCCGTGCGCGGCGAAAGCGACGACGACGCCTCGTCGGCCGAATACGCACGCGCGATGTCGCGCCTCGATCGCGCGCTCGACGAACTGGCGCGTGCGCAGGAATTCTTCGACCGCGTAGTCCGCGCCGACGCGGCGCGCGGCAACTGATTCCGTCGCTTCCGCTGTTTCGCGCGTCGGGCGACGCGCGGTCATCTTCATGCCGGGCGTGCGGCCCGGCATGCCAGTCGTTCATCTCATCCCGACTTCAGACCTTGCGGCCTTCGACCGGATAACCGGGATCGGTGTAGCCGTGCGTCGATGCATGCCCGGGCGGCACGAGCGAATCGACGAACCGTTCGTCGTCGGGGCCGAGTTCGAGCGTCAGCGCATCGATGTAGCTGTCCCAGTGCGCTTCGGTGCGCGGCCCCGCGATGGTCGAGCTGACGATACGGTTCTTCATGACCCACGCGAGCGCGAACGCAACCGACGTCGTGCCGCGCGCGGCCGCATGCGCGGCCACTTGCTGCGCGATATGCAACGATTCGGGGCGCCATTCCGTCTGCCGGATGCGCCGGTCGCCGCGGCCCGCGCGCGAATCGGCCGGCGGCTGCGCATCCGCCGCGTATTTGCCGGTCAGCACGCCGCGCGCGAGCGGGCTGTACGGCACGACGCCGATCCCGTAATGTGCGGCGGCCGGAAGCTGTTCGACTTCGGCCGTGCGATCGACGAGGTTGTACAGCGGTTCGCTCGCGACCGGACGATCGATGCCGAGCTGGTCCGCGAGCCGCACGATCTCGGCGATGCGCCAGCCTTTGAAATTCGACAGCCCGACGTAGCGCACCTTGCCTTGCCGGATCAGGTCGGCCACCGCGCGCATGCCTTCGTCGAGCGGCGCGTCGGTCAGCGCGCGATGGAAATAGAGGATATCGATGTAATCGGTGCCGAGCCGCTTCAGGCTCGCGTCGACCGATTCGACGATCCATTTGCGCGACTGGCCCTGCCGGTTCGGCCCCGCGTCCGGTCCGGCCGGATAGCCGAACTTCGTCGCGACGACCCAACTGTCGCGACGCGGCGCGATCGCGCGACCGACGATTTCTTCCGAGCGGCCGGCGTGATAGACGTCGGCCGTGTCGATGAAATTGACGCCCTGGTCGAATGCCTTGTCGATGATGCGCGCGGACGTCGCTTCGTCGGTCTCGCCGCCGAACATCATTGCGCCGAGACACAGCGGCGACACCTTGAGCGCGCTGCGCCCGAGATAGCGGTAATCCATGTTTGAGGCTCCATGCGGGTGTGACCCGCCGGTTGAATGAAGGCGCGCCGCGCTTATACGCCGGCTTCGTCGAACACGCGCTGCGCGATCGGCAATGCCGAGCTCGCGGTCGGCCAGCCCGAGTAGAACGCGAGGTGCGTGATCGCTTCGATCAGCTCGTCGCGCGTGAGGCCGTTGTCGAGCGCCTTTTTCAGATGGAACGGCAGCTCGTTCACGCGATACAGCGACACGAGGCTCGCGACCGTGACGAGGCTGCGATCGCGCGGCGACAGGCCGGCGCGCTGCCAGACGTCGCCGAACAGCACGTTGTCGGTGTAGTCGGCGAGCGCGGGCGCGATGGCGCCGAACGCCTGGTGCGCGGCGGAAGTCGGTTCGGACATCGAGGGCTCCGGGAAACGTGGGGAACTTCGACGATGGTAGCGACAGGCGCGCCTACCGATAATCCCCGACAATTCGCATGCACTTATCGAACGGATTCATGAATCGCGGCGCGTTGCCCACGCCTGTGCAACTCATGCGCGATAGCGCAGCGTATCGACGATCAGTGCGAGCGCGCGCGACGACTGCCGCCGGCTCGCGTAGTACAGGTGATGGCCGGGGAACGTCGGGCACCAGTCGTCGAGCACGCTGTCGAGGCGGCCGGCGGCGACATGCGGTGCCGCGAGTTCGGCGGGCACGTACGCGAGCCCGTAGCCGGCGAGCGCCGCGTCGAGCATTTCGTACGTGCCGTTGAACGTGACCTGCCCGTCGACGCGCACCTGCAGCGTGTCGTCGCCGCGCGCGAGTTCCCATGCGTACAGCGCGCCATGTGTCGGCAGGCGCAGGTTGATGCAGTCGTGCGCGACGAGATCCTGCGGCGACGCGGGGCGTTCGCGTTCCGCGAAATACGCGGGCGCGCCGACGATCGCCATCTTCAGGTCGGGCGAGATGCGTACGGCGATCATGTCCTTCGCGACCTGGTCGCCGAGCCGGACGCCGATGTCGAAGCGCTCCGCGACGATGTCGGACAGCCCGTAGTCGGTCACGAACTCGACCTTCAGGTCGCGATAGTCGCGCAGCACCGGCGCGAGCTTCGGCCACAGCAGCGTGCGGATCATGTAGTCGGTCGCGTTGATGCGCACGGTGCCGGCCGGCTTGTCGCGCAGTTCCGCGAGCGCCGACAGTTCGGCCTCGATTTCGTCGAAGCGCGGTGCGAGGTTGCGCAGCAGCCGCTCGCCGGCTTCGGTCGGTGCGACGCTGCGCGTCGTGCGCGTGAGCAGGCGCACGCCGAGGCGTGTTTCGAGCGAGCGGATCGTATGGCTGAGCGCGGATTGCGACACGCCGAGCTGGGCGGCCGCACGCGTGAAGTTGCGCTCGCGCGCGACGGCGATGAAGGCGAGCAGGTCCGCAAAGTTGTCGCGCGGCATGGAGGAAGTCGGGTGGTCGGTGCCAGCGCATCGTACCACCGCGTTCACCGGGCCGCGCGGCGACGCGGCGCGCGCGTCAGCCCGCGCGCGTCATGCCCGGCGCCGGGTTCGCGGGATGGAACGCGTAGCCGCGATGCTGGAACGACGCCGCGAAGAACCGCATCTGGTAGCGGATCGCATTCGACCAGTAATCCCACGTGTGGCCGCCCGGCCGCTCCGCATAGTCGTGCGGCACGCCGAGCGCGACGAGCCGTTCGTGCAGCGTGCGGTTCGAGCCGACGAACGCATCGTCGCGACCGCAGTCGATTGTCAGGTCGAGATGCGCGCGCACGAACGCGCGTGCGCTTTCGACGATCACGTTGCGGTTCCAGAACGACGGATGGCGACCGGGGTCGCCGAACACGTGGTCGATGCCCGGCTCGTCCGCGCAGCAGCGCGGATCGACCGCGCCGCTGATGCTGCCGGCCGCGCCGAACGTGTCGGGCCGGTCGAGCGCGATGCGCAGTGCGCCGAAGCCGCCCATGCTGAGCCCGGTGATCGCGCGGGCGCGCTGGGTCGCGATGGTGCGGAAATGCGAATCGACATAGGACACGACTTCGTCGCCGATGAAGGTTTCGTAGCGGCTGCCCGAATCGAACGGGCTGTCGATGTACCAGCTTTCGTGTCCGCCGTCGGGCATCACGAGGATCACGCGGTAGCGGTCGGCCAGTGCGGCGATGTGCGTGTTCGACGTCCAGTCGGTATGGTCGCCGCCCGAGCCGTGCAGCAGATAGACGACCGGATAGCGTTCGCCGTCGCGGTTCGCGCGTGCGTAGTCGTCGGGCAGCACGACGGTCGCCTTGAGCGTCTCGCTCATCGCGGCGCTGGGGATCGCGACGACCCGCGCATGAAACGCGAAGGCGGGGCTCGTGATGGCGAGCAGCAGAAGCAGCCAGAAGGCGCGCGCCACGTACATCGGTCCTCGCATGTGTCGACTCCGTCCGGCGCCGGGCGCCGGGAAAACCCTGTTCGGACGACTCTAGCAACCGCGCCTTTCAACCATATTTCGGCGAATCCTACGGGCTGTCAGGCGGGCGGCGCGCACACGATGCGCTCGACTGCGTCGCGAAACGCGTCGGGCCGCTCGGCCGGGATCAGGTGCCCGCAGCGTTCGATCGTGTCGAAGCCGGCGCAGCGCGCGAGCGCCCAGTCCGGCACATGCCAGCCCGCGCGCGAACGTGCGCCCGCGACCAGCCAGACCGGATGACGCTCGAACACCTGCGCGAGCGCCTCCAGGTAGCCCGGAACGCCCGTCGTCGCGACCACCGAGCGGCCCATCGCGCGCAGCGTCGACGCCGGCTGGTGCGCGAGCCAGCGGCGTGCGTCGTCGAGCATGCGCGGCGACGGATCGTCGATCGCGCCACGCAGCCACGCGAGCGGATCGGCGCGCAGGCCGTCGAGCATCGCGTCGGCTTGCGCGGGCGTCATGCGGCCGACCGACGCCGACCAGAACGCATCGTCGAGCGTGAAGTTGCCTTCGACGTTGACGATTCGCCGCACGCGCTCGGGGTGCGCATGCGCGAACAGCATCGCGATCGCGCCGCCGACCGAGTGGCCGACGATATCGACCGGCTGCGGGCCGAAACGCGCGTCGACGGTTTGCCGGACATGCTCGACCTGCGCGGCGAGCGTGATCGCGTCGAACGGCGTCGCGCGATGCGCACCGTAACCGAGCAGGTCGGGGGCGAGATGCGTGCCGGTCCATCCGTGCACGTCGAACGTGCCGATGAAACCGTGAATGAAGACGACGGGGGGAGGCTGGGTCATTCGGCGGGCGCGGAAGGAAGGGGCGGCAACTCGAGCTCGGCGAGCAGTTCGTCGAGTTCGAGCACGTGCGTACGGTCGTGGTCGAGCAGTTCGCGTACGAGTTCGTCGAGCGACATGCGGCGGATGCCGTCGCGCAATCCGCAGCGCGCGAGCTGCGCGGGTTCCAGCGCGGCGGCGGTCGCACACAGCGCGGCGCGGCTGGTGCGGAATGCCGCGACGGCACGGTCAAGCGGCTGCGCGAGATAGTCTCGCTGCGCGGCGAGCGCGGTGCCGTCGACCGACGCGATCACCGGCAGTTCGACCGCGCGCACGGCGTCGATGCGTTCGGCGAACACCGCGTCGAGGTCGCGCAGGTGGCACGCATGCTCGACGAGCGAGAAGCCGGTGCCGGCCGGGCGACGCGTCCACAGCGCGGCCGGCACGTGCGCGGCATACGCGGCGAGCCGGTCGGGCAGGCGGGCCAGCGCGGCGACGACGTCGGCGAACGGCAGCCGTTGCGGATATGCGCTGAATACCGCGCCATAGCTGAACAGCGTGCCGCCGAGCCGCCCGCGCGCCTGCACGACGTCGTGGCCGTGGCGGCGCATGACTTCCGCGACCATCGCGCCGCAGAACTGGCGGGCTGTCGTGTCGGTTTCGATTTCGGGGAATGTGCGCGCGATCTCGTGCTGGATCGCGCCGATCGCGGCGACGCCGACGCGCGACAACGCCGCGAATTCCGGATAGCGCTCGGGTTGCGCGATCAGCGCTTCGAGCTGGGTGCCGAGCGCGGTGGTGCGGAAACGGTCGAAACGGGAATGCATGACGAACAGGGTTCACCGAGTAACGTGACAAAACGATACGTTACTCGGTAGGGCTGCGTCAATTCATTTGTTACGATGATTCGGTCGACCGGCGCGCCGACGGCAAGGCGACGCCGGTTGCACACGCCTTATGGGTTTTTCCGGCCTTCGATGTCCGCGCGCAGCCGCGCTTCCTGCTCCTGCAGTTCGGGTGTGAATTCGGCGCCGAAGTCCTCGGGCGAAAATACCTGCCGGATCTCGATGTCCGAATCGACGGGCATCGGGTTCGGGCAGCGCTTCACCCATTCGACGGCTTCGTCCATCGATTTCACTTCCCACAGCCAGTACCCGGCGATGAGTTCCTTGGTTTCGGCGAACGGGCCGTCGATCACCGTCCGGTCCTTGCCGGCGAAGTGCACGCGCTTGCCGCGCGAACTCGGATGCAGCCCTTCGCCGGCGAGCATCACGCCGGCCTTCACGAGTTCCTCGTTGTACTGGCCCATCGCGGCCAGCAGTTCGGTATCGGGCATCGTGCCCGATTCGGAAAGGGCGGTTGCCTTGACGATCACCATGACGCGCATCGTTGTTTCTCCTTGAAGGGAAAAGGTGAGAGGTATGTCGACCGGATAAGCGGCTGACAGGTGCTTGCGATGGTACGACGGGCGAGGAGGCCGGAAATCGACACCGTGCGTGAATAAAGTGTCGTCTGGGCGATCAACGAGGAATCGAAGCCGGCGATCCGGCGATCCGGCGCGCAGGCGAGCGGTCGCCCGGAGTGCGCCGTCAAAACTGGTATCCTGATCAGCAGCACATTCACGCGGGAGGGTGCCATGGCCGCCAAGGAAGTCTCGAAGAAAAAGTACCTGAAGATTCTGAACAAACGCCTGCGCGCCGAGCCGGATGCCCCGGACGGCGCGTCGTTTGTGTTCTTTCCGCTGGGCGCGAAGGCGAAGCACGCGACGGGCGTCGTGTCCGACGAGCCGCGCAGCAAGCGCGAGCTGGCGCTGATGGCCGCGGTCCAGCGCAAGGCGGCGGAAGAGTTCGTCGTCGCCGACGCATAGCCGGAGCCGGCCGCGCAAGCGGCCTTTCCTGTCGAAATCGCATGCATGCCGCGCGGGCGAACCGGCCCGCGCGCGGCCGCTTTCGCCCCGCCTGTGCCTGTTACGCGGCGGCGGCCTCGCAATGCGCGATCGCACCGGCCAGCACGCGCGGGATGTCGTGCGTGATGGCCGGCCCGTGCATCGGCAGGATGATGTCGAGATCGAGCGCCTGAAGGCGGCGCAGCGCGCTCGCCATGTGCGCGAGCGACGGCAGGTAGTCCGAGCGCGCGATCGAATCGAGGATCGCCGGCAGCGGGTCGTCCGTTGCCGCGTCGCCGTAGCGCATCAGGATGTCCGACGACAGCAGCGCCTTGTAGGCCGGCAGGTACACGACCAGCGCATCCCATTGATGCACGTGCTTCGTGAAGATCGGCACGATATCGACGCCGGAGAGCGTTGTCGGCGCGCCGTCCTTCAGCGGCGTCGCCCGCACGCCGAACACGTCCGCCAGTCCCCATGTACACATCGGATGGCCATACGCGATCAGCGCCGGATTGGCCGCGAGGAAGTCGGGCAGTGCGCCCATTTCGTCGGCCTCGAAATGCGGAACGATCACGCTGCTCACCATCGACGGCGTGATGCCGACCGTCGCGAGGCTCGCGCTCAGTTGCGGGAAGTTGGAACGGGTACCCGTTTCGATGCAGACGACTTCGCCGTTCGGCGATCGCACGAAAAACTGGCTGAAACAGAGGTTCAGCGTGTCGACATAGGTCGTCGCGCGAAACAGGCCGCTGCGGATTTCTTCGATACGTGAGCTGTCCATCGGTGCGATCCTCGCGCGGGCATTGGGGGGGCACCGCCGCGCGGTCGCCGCGACGCACCGACAGCCGCACGACCCGGTGCCTCGATGCAGTCTAGCAGCGTCGATCCGCACGTGACGCCTGTCAATTCACGCGGCGGCCGGGAACGGCGCCGAACGCGTTCCCGACCTGAAAGCAACCCGCCATCCGGTCCGCGGATCAGGACACCTTGTCCGCCGCTGCCGGATACCGGCCGCTGCCGCCGGCTTCATCGCCCGCCGCGAGCTGTTCCAGCGCGAGGCCCTTCGTTTCGATCCCGAGCGTCCACACGGCGATCGCGGCCGCGATGAACGACAGCGCGCCGAGCGTGAACACGCCGCCCTGGCCGAACACGGGCAGCACGACACCCACCACGTAAGGCCCGATCAGCGAGCCGACGCGCCCGATCGCCGACGCGAAACCCGAGCCCGTCGCGCGCGCGCCGGTGCCGTACAGTTCGGGCGTATACGTGTACAGCGCGGCCCACATGCCGAACAGGAAGAACTGCATCGCGAGGCCGGTGCCGATCAGCAGCGCCATGCTGCCGCCGTACAGCGCGCTCTGGCCGTACGCATACGCCATCGCGCCGCCGCCGATCAGCGACGCGATGCAGGTCGGCTTGCGTCCCCAGCGTTCGACGAGCCACGCGGCGCACAGGAAGCCCGGCACGCCGCCGAGCGAGATCAGCACCGTGTAGAACACCGATTTCGTGACCTCGAAGCCGGCTTGCTGCAGCAGCGCGCCGAGCCACGACGTGAGGCCGTAGAAGCCGAGCAGCGCGAAGAACCACAGCAGCCACACCATCACCGTGCGGCGGCGGTACACGCCGCTCCAGATCTCGCGCAGCGCGCCGCGGCCGCGTGCGGCCGCCGGTTCGGCGAGCCGCGACGGCGGCGGCAGCGTCGTGACGCCGGCCGAGCGCATCACCTTCGCCTCGATCGCGTGCATCACCGTGTCGGCTTCCGCGTGCCGGCCCGTATGCTCGAGCCAGCGCGGCGATTCGGGCACGATGCGGCGCACGACGAGCACGAACACCGCGGGAATCGCGAGCAGCGCGAACACCGTGCGCCAGCCGAACTGCGGCAGCACGAAGTACGCGACGATGCCGGCCGTGATGAAGCCGAGCGGCCAGAAGCCGTCCATCAGCGCGATCAGGCGGCCGCGCTTCTCGGTCGGCACGAATTCGGACAGCAGCGTCTGCGCGACCGGGAATTCCATGCCCATCCCGATCCCGAGCAGCACGCGGTAGACGATCAGCGCATCGACGCTCTGCGCGGTCGAGCACAGATACGACGCGGCGCCCCACAGCACCATGCTCCACTGGAACACGGGCCGGCGGCCGAAGCGGTCGGCGAGCAGGCCGGCGACGGCCGCGCCGAGCACCATCCCGAAGAAGCTCGCGCTCGCGACGAGGCCGGCGGCCGCGGTCGACAAACCGAACTCCTTGCGGATCGAGCCGAGCACGAACGTCATCGTGCCGAGGTCGACCGAGTCGAAGAAGAACGCGATCGCGATGATGAAGAAGATCCGCTTGTGATAGCCG
This sequence comes from Burkholderia pyrrocinia, assembly GCF_018417535.1. Lineage (NCBI taxonomy): Bacteria > Pseudomonadati > Pseudomonadota > Betaproteobacteria > Burkholderiales > Burkholderiaceae > Burkholderia > Burkholderia pyrrocinia. The sequence continues at coordinate 2,790,285 of NZ_CP070978.1, forward strand.
GAGAACGGCAGGCGTTCGAGCCGGGCGGCGGCGGAGGCGGGAGCGGTGGCGGCGGGCATGGCGTCCTCTGAAATGAAAAGGGGCCTCGCAGCGCATGCTCCAGGGCCCCGATGCTTCGGTATTCAGTAGACGCGACCACAAAATGCCGCATCAGAGGAAAAGCGCCGCCTGCTTGCCCAAATGCGTCATCGGCGGGCGGCGCGCGATGCGTCAGTTCTTCAGCTTGTATCCGGTGCGGAACATCCACGCGACGATCGCGAGCAGGATCACGAGAAACAGCCCGGTGGCGGCGAGGCTGATCCACACGTGCACGTCGGCGAGCCCGTAGAACGACCAGCGGAAGCCGCTGATCAGGTACACGATCGGGTTGAACAGCGTGACGATGCGCCACGCGGGCGGCAGCATGTCGACCGAATAGAAGCTGCCGCCGAGGAACGTGAGCGGCGTGATGATCAGCAGCGGCACGAGCTGCAGCTTCTCGAAGCTGTCGGCCCAGATGCCGATCACGAAGCCGAACAGGCTGAACGTGATCGCCGTCAGCACGAGGAACAGCACCATCCAGAACGGATGCAGGATGTGCAGCGGCACGAACAGGCCGGCCGTGGCGAGGATGATGACGCCGAGCAGCAGCGATTTCGACGCGGCCGCGCCGACGTAGGCGATCACGATCTCCCAGTACGACACGGGCGCGGACAGGATCTCGTAGATCGTGCCCGTGAAGCGTGGAAAGTAGATGCCGAACGACGCGTTCGAGATGCTCTGCGACAGCAGCGACAGCATCACGAGGCCCGGCACGATGAACGACCCGTAGCCGATGCCGTTCACGTCGCTGATGCGCGAGCCGATCGCGGAGCCGAACACGACGAAATACAGCGACGTCGAGATCACCGGCGCGATGATGCTCTGCATCAGCGTGCGGCGCGTGCGGGCCATTTCTGCGCGGTAGATCGCGCGGATTCCTTGCAGGTTCATGTGCGTCAGGCTCCTTGTACGCCGTTGCGGCGGTTGTCGATCAGGCTGACGAAAATATCCTCGAGCGAGCTCTGCGTCGTGTGCAGGTCGCGAAAGCCGATGCCGGCCGAGCCGAGCGCGTTGATCAGCGTCGCGATGCTCGCGTCGTCGCGCTGCGAGTCGTACGTGTAGACGAGCGCGGCGCCGTCGTCCGCGCGTTCGAGCCCGAACGGCGTGAGCGCGGGCGGCACGTCCGCGAGCGGATGCTCGAGATGCACGGTGAGCTGCTTCTTGCCGAGCTTGCGCATCAGTTCGCGCTTTTCCTCGACGAGCACGAGCTCGCCGCCGAGGATGATGCCGATCCGGTCGGCCATTTCCTCGGCTTCCTCGATGTAGTGGGTCGTCAGCAGGATCGTCACGCCGCTTTCGCGCAGCGAATCGACGAGCTTCCACATGTCGCGGCGCAGCTCGACGTCGACGCCGGCCGTCGGCTCGTCGAGGAACAGGATGCGCGGCTCGTGCGACAGTGCCTTCGCAATCATCACGCGGCGCTTCATCCCGCCCGACAGCGTCATCAGCTTGTTGTCGCGCTTGTCCCACAGCGACAGCGCCTTCAGCGTCTTCTCGATGTATGCGGGATCGGGCGCCTTGCCGAACAGGCCGCGGCTGAACGACACGGTCGCCCAGACGGTTTCGAACGCGTCGGTCGTCAGTTCCTGCGGCACGAGGCCGATCATTTCGCGGGCCGCGCGGTATTGATCGCGGATGTCGTGGCCGCCGACCGTCACGCGGCCTTCGGTCGGCGTGACGATACCGCAGATCGAGCCGATCAGCGTGGTCTTGCCGGCGCCGTTCGGCCCGAGCAGCGCGAAGATCTCGCCGGGGCGGATGTCGAGGGTCACGTGCTTCAGCGCCTGGAAGCCGGACGCGTAAGTCTTGGAGAGGTCGGAGACGGAAAGGATCGGTTGCATGCTCACGGATGGCACGGCCGGCCGGCGCGACGGTGTGTGCCGCGCGTGCCCGGCGTCGCCGCCGCTGCGAAGCGGCCGGGACCGGGGACGGCATGGCGAACGGGCGTCATGTCGAACGGCGTTGTGATGCGGGATCGCGGGACCGCCATATTAGCAATCGGTAGATGGAAATGCATTCTGATGGAAAGGGCGTGCGTTGCTGGAGCCGGATTTGCTCGGGATGTGGGGGTATTGCTCAATAAAACGGCGCTTTATTTGAATTCCGCGAACAATTCGGGCTGATTTCGGCGAATCGGGCGGCGATCGCGTTTTCTCGCGGCAGCGCGGCGGCCGGCCCGCCGACTGTGCTGCCCGAACGCCTTCACGCCGTACCGGGACGGCAGGCATGGCGCTCGCGATAATGCGTTCCTTTCACGGTTCACGGAGCGGCGCGAATGTCCCTGATCGATTTCAAATCCGTTGCGGCCGCGCAGGCCGTCGCTTGGAAATCCACGATCGTCGGCGAGGTCGGGCCGGCCAGGATCAAGGTGTTGCGCATGGATGCGCAGCCCTACGAAGCGGAAGTGCACGACTACAACGAGGGGCTGCTGGTGCTCGACGGCCAATTGATGCTCGAAGTCGGCGCGGAAACGGTCGTGGTCGAGGCCGGGCAGATGTATCTCGCGCTCGCCGGCACGCGCCACGCGGTGCTGCCCGGCAGCCACGGCACGCTCGCGATCGTCGACGTGTAAGGTTGCACGGCCGCGCCGGCTCGCCCGCCCGGCGCGGGAAGCGGCCTGCCGCGCCTGGCCGTCGCGCGGGTCATCTATTTGTCTGAGCAAATAAATTGAAGGCTGTTTGAAAATCTGTCAAATACCGTGAAAACACGAGGATCGCGCGGTTCCGTTCGTTTGGAACTCTGCATCCATTTACTTGTTTGAATGGTCCGATCATAGTCTCGACAAACGACGCATCACGATAACGAATCAAGCGTACGTACGGAGACCAATTCATGAGACGCGTATCCACGGGGCCAGTCGGACTGCCGTTTCCCGGTTTTTCGCTGAATGCGGGCGCGACGCAGGTCGCCTGCCTGCGTTGTCACATCGCCGTGTAGCGGCGAACCACTTTCCGTATCGATCGTTCCAACGGCGCCGTGCCGCATGACGGCGCCGCGGGAGAGCGCTTGTCTGCCGCCGCCGCCTTCGTCGCATTTGCGCGGACTGCTGGGCGGTTGCATTGCGAACACCATCATGCGCCGCGCGTTCTTGCGGCGGCGCGATACCAACCGGCGGGCCATGCAGCCCGTCCGGACGAGACTTGTCGTACCTGAAAAGGAGGGGTTGATGATTTGCATTCCTGAATGGCGGAAGGCGATCCTGTCGTGCGCGGTGCTGGTGCTGCCGTTCGTCGCCGGCTGCGGCGGCGGCGACGATCCGGGGCCGATCAACGTGCCGCAGTGCTCGGGCAGCGCATGCGGGCCGAGCGGCGCGATCACGCAGCCGCCTGTTGTCACGAAGCTTTGCCCCGATTCGCTCGATTACACGACGACCTACACGGGTGGCGCCGGCAGCGGCGAGTACGTGAAGGTGAAGTTCGACACGACGAAGCTCACGTACCAGATGCAGTTCATCGAATCGTCGGTGCCGACGTCGGCGGGGCAGGTCAACGACACGCGCGCGGGCCTGACGGTCAGCGGCGCGTTCCATCATCCGACCTACCTCCCGACCGCCGAGCAGAATCGCTGCGCGTTCGTGCTCGACAGCGGCGCGACCAGCGACGGCGCGTATTCGGTGACGATCAATCGTGCCGATCCGCCGATGCTGTTCGTCGGCAATGGCGTGGTTGGCGGCGGGATTCCGGGGGCGACGATCGCGTTCAAGGGCATCGAGCCGATTCCGGGTTTCGTCCTTGGCGTGGTGCCGTCGCGCACATTCGATTTCTATCCGTTCATCGGCTTTGTCGAAACGGAAACCGACTTCACGAAGGTCGCGGGCAACTACAACGAAGTCGGTATCCATTTGTCGCCGGTCGGCGGTACCGCCCAGAACGCGAACGGGGCTGTCGGCTGGGAGCCGGACGTCGTCAACTGGAACCAGACGTTCAATGCGGACGGTTCGTGCACGATCACGCAGGGCAGCGACTACTCGTGCCAGACGACCGGGTCGCCGTGGACGCTGCGCAAGAACGCGGACGGGTCGGCGGACAACGTGTTCGTGAGCAATGCGGTGGCGAATCAGTTCGGTGCGGTTTCGTATCCGGTCGCCGGACAGGCGCCGGGCCTCGTGATCGTGACGCCGAGTCAGGCAAAGGGCATCATGATCGTCGGCAAGCTGAACGGCGTACGGGTGCCGATTGTGATTCGCGTCGGCTATACCCATGTGGATACGAGCAATCCGCTCGCATCGGTCGCCGATGCCGAAGTCGGGATCTCGATGCTCTCGTCGTCCACGGCGATTGCCGCGAACTCGCTGAAGGGCGGTTACATCGGCGCGACGAGCGCATCCGCATGCGGTGTCGTGACATCTACCGGTGTGGGGAACACCATCGCGCAGTCCGGCCCGAGCTTCAATAACCAGGTGCCGCACCCGGATCTGCCGGGCACATTTGCCAACGGCTTCTTCATGGCGGAAGCGGGTAGCTGCAACGACGGCACTGCCGTGTCGACGATCTCCGCGAACTACACGTCGACGTTGTTCCAGGGCGGCACCGCTGCATTCATCGATCCGCAGACGTCGTCGGTGACGTCGCAGTTCGCGCTCGACTACACGCAGGCAACGCCCGGCAAGGTCAAGGTCACGGCCACGCAGGACTTCAACGCGAAGGGCGCGAACGGCAACGTGGCGATCTTCGGCAAGGGCGATACGGGCTGGATCGTGACGGCCGGCAATGTCTACGCGATGGTCGTCAACAACAGCCAGGTCAACCCGTTCTTCACGGTCGGCGCGTTCGTCCAGTAACCGCGCACTGAACAAGTCACACCGGCGGCGCACGCGTCGCCGCCGGCGAAACGAATTTCAAGAGGATTCCTATGAATTTGAAACAATGGATGGCCGCGGCGGTGCTCGCGCCCGTGCTGGCTGCGTGCGGCGGCGACGGCGACCCGCCGCCCGCGCCTGTCGTCCGGTTGTGCCCGCAGACGATCGACTACAACACGGTGTTCGTCGGCGGCTCCGGGTCGGGCGAGCTCGTGAAAGTGCAGCTCGACACGACGAAGATGACGTACCGGATAACCTATCTCGCGTCGCCGGTGCCGACTACTGCGGGCACCGTGCAGCCGACGCGCGACACGGCGCCGGCCAACGTGGTCGACGGCACGCTGGCCGACGAAACGGGCCTGCCGACCGTGAAGCTGAACCAGTGCACGTTCCGGATGCAGAACGCGAGCCTCGACCCGAGCCGCCCCGCGCGGCTGTTCCTCGGCGAGGGCGTGCTGGGCGGCGCGATCCCCGGCGCGACGATCCAGTTCGACGGCGTGATCGGCGTCGGCAAGATTCCGAAAACGACGTTCCCGTATTACCCGTTCATCAGCTTCTCGTCGCTGGAAACCGATCTCACGAAGATCGCCGGCACGTACAACCAGCTCGGCTATCACCAGGTGCCGTCGCAGAACTTCCAGCCGGTGGCGCTCGACCAACTGGTGACGATCAACGCGGACGGCAGCTACGTCGAGACCGACAACTTCGGCAAGAAGAACGGCGGGCTGCCGCTTGCGTCGAGCGCGACCGTGAACCAGCCGTTCACGCTGCGTCCGGATGCGCCGGCGTTCCAGTCGCTCAACTACCAGCCGCAGATTCCGCCGACGCTCGCCGCGCTCGATCCGGCGAAGGCCGGCAAGGGGATCCTGATCGTCGGCAAGCTGCGCAACCAGCTCGTGCCGATCTTCATCCGCACCGGCGCCGCGAACGCGGACCTCACGCAGGGCCCGCCGAGCGCGGACGACGAATCGGGCATCTCGTTCCTGGGCCCGCAGACGGCGATCGCGCTGGGCTCGCAGAACGGCGAGTACACGGGGGTCGACAGCGCGTTCAACTACCGCGCGACCGCGCTCATCGGCGCGCAGGCCACGCTGCTCGATCCATTCAACGCGTCGCAGGCCGCGCTCACGCGCGCACTGAATCTCGACTTCACGCAGAAGGTGCCGGGCGTCGTGACGACCGTGCATGCGGATGCGGCGTCGGGCCCGGCGACCGGCAAGTTCGTGTTCACGGGCGGCGTGTTCGGGTTCCTCGACATGGCCGATACGAGCAATCCGTACTTCACGGTCGGCGCGTTCGTGCAGTAACCACACCCGGATGGAGACACGGCGGCGTCGCGCGCGGATGCGCGGCGCCCGGACAGAATGAGGGGAGACTTCATGAAGAAGCTGATTGTCGCGGGTGTCGTCGCAGGCATGTCGACACTCGCATCGGCCCAGCAGGCGGGCGACAACGTCGCGACGCTGGGCTGGCTGCACATCATGCCGCAGGATTCGACCAACGGTCTGACGACGAATCTCGCGAGCATGCCGATCAACGGGCCGCTGCGCCTGCCCGGTTCGTTCACGTCGCCGGGCACGAGCCTGACGGTCAACAACGCCGATACGGTCGGCCTCACGCTCACGCACTTCTTTACCGACCACATCGCGGTGACGTCGGTGCTCGGCGTGCCGCCCGAGTTCACGCTGACCGGGCACGGCGTGATCCGGCCACCGGGCCCGGCCGGCTCGCTCGGCTCGGTCGACATGGACAAGACGTCGAACCAGCCGGCCGTGAAGAACGCGCGGCAGTGGAGCCCCACGATCATCCTCCAGTACTACTTCAATGCACCGACGGCGAAGTTCCGCCCGTTCGTCGGGATCGGCGTGGCCTACAGCTGGTTCAGCAACATCGAGCTGAACGGCAACTTCGCGAAGGACATCAACGAGAACCTCGGCAGCGTGCTCGCGGCCGGCGCCGGCAAGCCGGGGCCGACGTCGGTGGAGGGCAAGGCGTCGTCGTCGTTCACGCCGGTCTACAACGTCGGCGCGAGCTATGCGATCGACAAGCACTGGGGGCTGACGGCGACGCTCACGTACATGCCGCTGAAGACCTACTCGTCGCTCGTGATCAAGGCGGCGGACGGTTCGACGCTCGCGACCACGCGCACGCGGCTGAAGGCCGATCCGCTGATCACGTTCGTCGGGATTTCCTACAAGTTCTGAGCCGTCCGGCGCGCATGACGCGTGCCGGCGGCTTCCTGCGACCGGCTGGCCGGGTTGTTCCGGCCGGACGGTTGCGTTCCTGGCGGCGTGCCGCCATTTGTGAAGAGAGGGGGCAGTTCAAATGAGCATTCGCAAAATCGCATCGCTTGTTGCTGCAGTGGCATTCACCGCGGTTTCGGTCGCGCCTGCTTTCGCAGTCACCGTTTCGCGCGCTGACGGGCAGCCGATGAACCCGAACGGCGAGCCGTTCTCCGTATCGGGGCTCACGACGCTCAGCAAGGGATCGATCAACGCAAACTGTACCGCGACGTTCAACGGGACGATCACGTCGACCGGCATCGTCAACATCACGTCGACGCAGTTCGCCGGAGGCGCCACGTGCGGACTGATCAGCGGCAGCGCGAGCAGCACGTCGCCGTGGACGGGCCAGGCTGACAGCACGACGCAGTTGTCGATCAACAACGTGCAGGTGAACGTCGCGCTGCTCGGCGCGTGCGGCCCGAGCAAGGTGGTAACGGCATGGAACGATCCGAACTCGTCGCTGACGTTCAATAACGCTGCACTGACGCCGAATTGCACGGTGTCCGGCACGGTCACGACGTCGCCGAAGTTCCACGTGCAGTAAGCGTCGCGCGATCGAGGCCGGACACCCGCCGCGTACGAGGGCCGTGCAGCGTGCGCGGCGGGCGTTCCGGTTCCTCGATGCATTCGAGTCGTCGCGCGTATCGGCGCGACGGCCGGCTGGCCGCCCGTGTCGCGATCCGATGCGGGTGGCCATACACGGGGGCACGGCTTGCCGTGCCGCCCGATTCGGCTGAAGCAACCTCATTCCGATTGCCCAGAACTATCCCGGACGACCCATGCTCACCGACCCAGCGAAGTATGGTGATGCCCGCGGCGCGACGCCTGACCGGCTGCGCACGGCCGCGTGGTTGCAGTACCTGATCGAACATGTCGACGCTGCCGCGTGTGCGGCGGCGGGCGATGCCGGCGACGCGACCGTCGTCGCGTCAAACGCGCTACGACTGCGGGCAGGCGAGAGCCTGTCGCGCGACGCAGCGGCCGTTCTTCACGGGCTCGTACCGTGGATCGCCACGGATGGCGGCGGCTGCGCATGCGACCCGACCGACCCGCTCGGCGTGTGCTCGCATGGTCCTTCCACGCAGCAGCTCGCCGAAGCCGAACGCCGCTGCCCGGGCTCGCGCGTCGTGTTCGACGCGGCGCACGGCGTGATCGATGCGTGCGCATTCGACGATCCCGATGTCGGCTGGGCAGCGCTCGAGCGGATTGCCGGCGGTGTCGAATGCAACGGCGAAGGCGCAGGCGAACGCACGGCACATGAAGCAGACGGGCAGCGCGAGGCGCCGCCTGCGAAGAACCCGAGAGAGCGGCTGGCCGTCGTCGTGGCGACGAGTGCGGAAACACCGGCCTGTCCCGGTGGCATCATCGACGCGATCGTGCTGCGCGCGTGCGGCCCGCGCGACGACGCATCACGCATCGACGAGATGGCCGCGCTCGCGATGTTCTCGGCCACGCTCGCCGCCGGCAACGGGATTTCCGTTGCCGCGTACGGTGGTCAGCACAACCTCGTCGCGCGGGCGATCCGCACGCATCGCGACGATCTCGCGACGGTGGACGGGCTGCTCGCGGCGCTGTCCGTGTGCAGGCTCGACCGACTCGTCGACGCGGGAAGCTTCTGGGCGTACTACCTGCTGGCGGGCATCGTGATCGCAGCGCCGGACGCGGTGCGGGACATCGGCCGCCGCTTTCATGGCAACACGTGGCAGACGTGGCTCGATGACGTGCTCGCGTGGCCGATGGTCAGCCGCTTCGGGCCGAAGGAGGATGTCGCGTTCGAACGCCTGCGCGACGCGATGAGCCTGACGTCGCGCTGGAACCCGATCGTCCGCGCAAAGCGGATGCGGACGCGGGCCGTGTCGATGGCCCGGTTCGGCGACGACGCAGGGAAGGCTGGCTGACCCGCGGCCTTCGCAGATACGACACGACCCACCCCACGCGCGAGCACCCGTTCGCGCTGAAATGCGCCCCCCATTCGCACGCGCGAGTGGGGCGCCAAGCGGCGGCGCCCCGAGCCGTCACGCCGTCGGCGTCTCCCGCCGCCGCCGCGCGTTGCCAGCCTGACTGACGACGCGACACCAGCAGATCCGGGCCGCATCGACCGGACGCAGTATGATTCCGCAGTCGATGCCGGCGATCGATCGATTCGGAGTACCCGACCGCCCGCGCCGCCGAAGATTCGCCAAGCTTGTTGAAAGCCGGACACGGGACGCAGTCGCGCGAGCGCGCCGCTGCCGAACCCGCGTCCGGATCACCTTCATCGAAACGGTCAGTCAGATGTCAAAGCAAAGCAAGAAAATCCTTCTCCTGAGCGTCAGCGCCGGCGCCGGTCATACCCGCGCGGCCGAAGCGATCCGCGCATTCGCCGACAACCATCCAGCCGGCATCGAAGCCACACACCTGGACGTGATGGATTTCGTGTCCACCGGCTTCCGCAAGCTGTACACCGATTTCTACATCAAGCTCGTCAGCAGCCAGCCGGCGCTGTGGGGCTTCCTGTACCAGAAGACCGACGAAGCCGATCCCGCCGCGCCGTCGCAGAAGATCCGGCGCGCGATCGAGCGGCTCAATTGCCGGCAGTTGCTCGCGGAGATCGAACGGCAGCGCCCGGACGCGATCATCTGCACACACTTCCTGCCGGCCGAGCTGCTGTCGCGCGAGATTCGCAAGGGGCGCGTCGACACGCCGGTGTGGGTGCAGGTCACCGATTTCGACCTGCACAGCATGTGGGTCGTGCCGAACATGCGCGGCTACTTCGCGGCCAACGACGAGATCGCGTGGCGCATGCACGCCCGCGGCATGGCGCCTGAAACGGTGCACGTCAGCGGCATCCCGATCATGCCGGCGTTCGGCCAGCCGCTCGATCGCGCGGCCTGCGCGGCCGAATTCGGCCTCGATCCCGCGCGGCCGACGTTCCTGATGATGTCCGGCGGCGCGGGCCTCGGCGGGCTCGACGTGTTGGCGACGCGGCTGCTGGAGATGGATGCCGATTTCCAGTTGATCGCGCTGGCCGGCAGGAACCAGGCGATGCTCGCGTCGCTGCAGACGCTTGCCGCGCGGCATCCGGGCCGGCTCTTTCCGCAGGGCTTCACGCAGCAGGTCGAACGCCTGATGGCCTGCGCCGACCTCGTCATCACGAAGCCGGGCGGCCTGACGACGTCCGAATGTCTCGCGATGCAGTTGCCGATGATCGTCAACTCGCCGATTCCGGGCCAGGAAGAGCGCAATGCGGATTTCCTGCTCGAACAGGGCGTCGCGCTGAAGGCCATCGACGACGATGCGCTGGTCTACCGGATCCGCGCACTGCTGCAGACGCCGGAGCGCCTGGCCGACATGCGCCGTCGCCTGGCTCCGCTCGGGCGGCCGCTGGCCGGACGCTTCGTGCTCGATCGCGTGCTGGGCCTGGAGCCTGCCGCATGAGCGTCGCGCGTTTTGTGCCGACGCGTCATACGCTGTTCGTCGTCGCATGGGTCATGTTGCTCGCGTTCTTTTTCGCGAACGTCGAGATCCAGATCGAGGGCAGCGCGGGCTGGGCCGCCAACCTGCCGACCTGGCGCATCGAAAAGCACTGGCTGCTCGACATCTTCTGGGGCGGGCGCCCGATGACCGGATACCACGCGTGGGTGTTCCCGTTCGTCGCGCTGTTCTTCCACCTGCCGCCCGTGTTCAACGGGCGCTGGTCGTGGCGCATCGAAGCCCGCATCATCGCGTGCATCATGGTGTTCTGGCTGACCGAGGATTTTCTGTGGTTCGTGCTGAATCCGGCCTACGGTCTTGCCCGCTTCAACCCGGCCAACGTGCCGTGGCATATCCACTGGCTGGGTGTGGCACCGACCGACTACTGGACCATGAGCGCCGCCGCGATCGTCCTGTTCATCCTGTCCCGCGAGCGCAAGCGCGCATTCCACTGAACACCGAACCGACATGAAAATTGCCTTCATTGCCGCGCTCGCCGTCACGCTCGCCGGGCTCGTTCAGCCGGCACATGCAGACCCGGCTTCCGGCGTTGCGGCCCGACCGATCCAATGGGCGCAAAGCATCGCCGACGCACACGTGAACAACCTGCATCGCATCACGCCGACGCTGTACCGCAGCGCGCAGCTCTCGCGCGAAGACGTGCCGGAATTGCAGAAGCTCGGCATCCGCAAGGTCATCAGCTTCCGCGCGTTTCACGCGGACGACAGCATCCTGGCCGGCACGCAGATCAAGATGCAGCGCATCCGGATCAACACGTGGTACATCCGCGACGAAGACATGGTCACCGCGCTGAAGGCGCTGCGGACCGCCGACCAGGACGGCCCGGTGCTGATCCATTGCCAGCACGGCGCCGATCGCACCGGGCTCGTCTCCGCGCTGTACCGGATGGTGTACCAGGGCTGGACGCGCGAGCAGGCGCTCGACGAACTGCAGCACGGCGGCTACGGGTTCCATCCGATCTGGCAGAACATCACGAATTACCTGAAGCACGTCGACGTCGAGCGTTTGCGGCAAGAGGTCAACAACGGCTGAGCCGGAAAGGAAAAACGCCGCCGACGGCAACCGTCGGCGGCGTTTCGTGCATTAGTCGAAGACGGGCGGCGCACCCGCCGTCGTCACACCGTCTCCGGCTGCCTTACGGCCTTCGCGACATCCCGCGCGAGTGCGCCGTTCGCGACGAAGTACGGCACATCGACACGCGCGAGCGGCTGTTTCCCACGAATCCTGTCGGCGATCTTCTCGGCGATCATGATCGTCGGCGCGTTCAGGTTGCCGGTCGTGATGATCGGCATGATCGACGCATCGACGACGCGCAGGCCTTCCAGCCCGTGCACGCGCCCTTCTTCGTCGACCACCGCCATGTCGTCGTAGCCCATCTTGCACGAGCACGACGGATGGAACGCAGTCTCCGCGCGAGCCCGCACGAACGCGTCGAGCTCCTTGTCGGTCTTGCAGTCGGCGCCCGGATTCAGCTCGCGGCCGCGATAGCGGTCGAGCGCGGGTTGCCGCATGATCTCGCGCGTCGCGCGGATCGCGTCGCGGAACTCGCGCCAGTCGAGCGCTTCGGCCATGTAGTTGAACAGGATGCTCGGATGCTGGTTCGGATCGCGCGAGCGCAGCTTCACGCGGCCGCGGCTCGGCGAGCGCATCGAGCCGACGTGCGCCTGGAAGCCGTGCATCTCGATCGCGTTCGAGCCGTTGTAGTTGATCGCCACCGGCAGGAAGTGATACTGGATGTTCGGCCAGGGATCGTCGTCGCGCGTGCGAATGAAACCGCCCGCCTCGAAGTGGTTGCTCGCGCCGAGGCCCGTGCCGTTCAACATCCATTCGAGGCCGATCTTCGGCTGGTTCCACCACTTGAGCGCCGGGTACAGCGATACGGGCTCCTTGCACTCGTACTGGATGTACATCTCCAGGTGGTCCTGCAGGTTCTGGCCGACACCGGGCAGGTCGAGCACGACGGGAATGTCGAGTTCCTTCAGCCACGCGCCGGGGCCGACGCCCGAGCGCTGCAGCAGTTGCGGCGAGGCAATCGCGCCGCTGCACACGAGCACTTCGCGGCGCGCATGCGCGGTCGCGCGCTCGCTGCCGCGCAGGTACGTGACGCCCGATGCGCGCTTGCCGTCGAACAGGATGCGGTCGGCGAGCGCGTGCGTGACGATCTCGAGGTTCGGCCGTGCGCGCGCCTGGTCGAGATAGCCGCGCGCGGTGCTCGCGCGGCGGCCGCGCGGCGTGACGGTGCGGTCCATCGGGCCGAAGCCTTCCTGCTGATAGCCGTTCAGGTCGTCGGTGCGCGGATAACCGGCCTGCACGCCCGCGTCGACCATCGCCTCGAACAGCGGGTTCACGCCCGGCTTGCTGGTCGTGACCGACACGGGGCCGTTGCCGCCGTGATAGTCGTTCGGGCCGACGTCGCGCGTCTCGGCCTTCTTGAAGTACGGCAGGCAGTCGAGATACGTCCAGTTCTCGAGCCCCTTGTGCGTCGACCAGTTGTCGTAGTCGAGCGCGTTGCCGCGGATGTAGCACATCCCGTTGATCAGCGACGAGCCGCCGAGCCCCTTGCCGCGCCCGCATTCCATCCGGCGGTTGTCCATGTGCGGCTCGGGGTCGGTCTCGTATGCCCAGTTGTAGCGGCGGCCCTGCAGCGGATAGGCGAGGGCGGCCGGCATCTGCGTGCGGAAGTCGAAGCGGTAGTCGGGGCCGCCGGCTTCGAGCAGCAGCACCGTGACGTCCGGATCTTCCGTCAGGCGCGTTGCGAGCACGTTGCCCGCGGAACCTGCACCGCAGATGATGTAGTCGTATTCGCGTGTCGTCATGACGGGTTCTCCTCCTTCAAGAATCAAAACACCGGGTTGTAGCGGCCGAGCTCGACCTGCACCGACTTGATTCGAGTGTAGTGCTCGAGCGTCGTGATGCCGTTCTCGCGTCCGACACCGGATTGCTTGTATCCGCCAACCGGCATTTCGGCCGGCGATTCGCCCCACGTGTTGATCCAGCAGATGCCGGCTTCGAGGCGATGGATCGTGCGGTGCGCGCGCGACAGGTTCTCCGTCACGACGCCGGCCGCGAGCCCGTAGTGCGTGTCGTTCGCGCGGGCGATCACTTCGTCCTCCGATTCGAAATCGAGGATGCTCATCACCGGCCCGAAGATTTCCTCGCGGACGATCTTCATGTCGTCGCGGCAATCGCCGAACACGGTCGGCGCGACGTACTGGCCGCCAGCGAAGTGACCGTCGGTCAGCCGCGTGCCGCCCGCCAGCAGCTTCGCGCCTTCGGCCTTGCCGCTGTCGATGAAGCCGAGCACCTTGTCGAGTTGCGCGGCCGACACGAGCGGGCCGAAGTTGGTGTCGGCATCGGTCGGCTTGCCGACGCGGATGCGCTTCACGCGTTCGAGCACGCGCTGCGTGAACGCGTCCTTGATCGAGCGGTGCACGAACACGCGCGTGCCGTTCGTGCAGACCTGGCCCGAGCTGAAGAAGTTGGCGGTCACCGCGATGTCGGCCGCGCGGTCGAGATCCGCATCGTCGAACACGATCAGCGGCGACTTGCCGCCGAGTTCCATCGTCACTTCCTTCAGCGACGATGCGCCGGCCAGCGACATCACCTTCTTGCCGGTCTCGACGCCGCCGGTGAACGACACCTTCGCGATGTCCGGGTGGCCGGTGAGCAGCGCGCCGACCGAGCCGTCGCCTTGCACGACGTTGAACACGCCGGCCGGCACGCCGGCTTCCGTATAGATTTCCGCGAGCTTCAGCGCGGTCAGCGGCGTGACTTCGCTCGGCTTGAACACCATTGCATTGCCGGCTGCGAGCGCGGGCGCCGTTTTCCAGCAGGCGATCTGGATCGGGTAGTTCCACGCGCCGATGCCCGCGCACACGCCGAGCGGTTCGCGGCGCGTGTAGACGAACGAATCGGCGCGCAGCGGCACCTGCAGCCCTTCGATCGCGGTCGCGAGGCCCGCGTAGTACTCGATCACGTCCGCGCCGGTGACGATGTCGACCGCGAGCGTCTCGCCGATCGGCTTGCCCGTGTCACGCGTTTCGAGCGCTGCGAGTTCGTCGTTGCGCTCGCGCAGCAGGTCGACCGCGCGGCGCAGGATGCGCGAGCGCTGCATCGCGGTCATCGCGGCCCATTCACGCTGGCCTTCCTGTGCGGACGCGACCGCGCGGTCGAGGTCGGCCGCGCTCGCCTGCTGCACCTGCGCGAGTAGTTCGCCGGAGGCGGGATCGAAGGTGTCGAAAGTCTTGCCGCTCGTGGCGTCGACGTAACCGCCGCCGATGTAGAGGCGCTGCAAACCGAATACGGACATGAGGATCTCCTTGAGGGCGAGTGCGTCACGCGTCAGTCGGACGCGAGCAGCAGGTCGATGTAATCGTGGGCGAGCTTCAATGCCGCCCGGGTGTCGATCGGGCCGCCGGCGAGCGCGCCGCGCAGCCACAGGCCGTCGATCAGCGCGGCGAGGCCGCTGGCGGCTTCACGCGCCTTCGCGAGCGGCAAGGCCTTCGCGAATTCGGCGCACAGGTTCGAATGGAGGCGCCGCGTGTTGACGTGCTGCAGGCGCTTGAGCATCGGGTCGTGCATGCTCTGCGACCAGAACGCGAGCCACGTCTTCATCACGGGCGCGCTGACCTGCGTGTCGTCGAAGTTCGCGGCGACGACTGCGCGCAGCCGCGAACGCGGATCCTTGCGTGCCGCCACGCGGCGGCGCGTGGTGGCCGACCACAGGTCGCGCAGCACGTGCCGCATCGTCGCTTCGAGCAGGCCGTCCTTGTCGCCGAAGTAGTGGCTGACGATGCCCGTCGAGATGTTCGCGCGTTGTGCGACCGATGCGAGCGTCGTGCCGGGCAGGCCCGCCTCGTCGATCGAACGCAGCGTGGCGTCGATCAACTGTGCGCGGCGAATCTCCCGCATTCCGACTTTTGGCATCGCGACTCCCTTCGCTCGAACGGCTGATGGATCGAAGTCGAGAGCTTAGCGGTTTTTTATTGATCGTTCAATCAATAAAAAATCGGGGTCTGACGGTGTGAAGCGTGCCGCAACAGGTGGATCGACCGTGTCCGCCGCGATGTGCAGGTGCGGAAAAATGCATTGAAAGAAGGTTAATTAAACTGGAGTTTGTTTAAAACGGTTTGTGAGAAATGACGCAATGCGGCGGAAAATTTCCGGCTCCGTTTCTATTACAAAACGAAAGAGTGTCGAGATCTGTCATATTCTCCGCGATGTGAAATTGCGAATGCTGACAGTGAATGTCGACAATTTCCGAATGGCCGTTTAAATCAGGCGATTTAAATGATGTATAGATTTGAATATAAAGAGAAATATTGGATTGGCGTACATTGAAACAGATTACTCGCAAACGATTGCCGTCGCCCTCGTGGTGATTCCGCATACCATATAAATTGATGAAAAAATTTGAATCTGGCGTATTTCCGGACCGAGTAGAGGGAATCGTTGGGATGACTTGAGTCAGTAATATTGTCCGTATTAGTATGGCGCCGCACTACGAGGAATGAATGGGCGCCGCCGGCATTTGCCGCGGTGCGTCGGCAATGGGCGCGGCAATGCACCGCGCGCGGGGCCGGCGCCAGCCATTGCGCACCTGCAGCATGCCGCGACGTCGAGACGCCGCATCCACCGGAGAACGACGATGCCGACCGAAAAACACGTGGTCCCGCTGCCGAATGGTCTGAAGGTCTACGTCGAACGGAACGTGTTCGACCCGGCGTTCGACACGGCGATGCTCGTCAACGGCGCGCTCGCGACGACCGCGTCGTTCGGGCAGACCGTCCAGTATCTCGGCGAGCGGATGAATACGATCTGCTTCGACCTGCCGTACGCGGGGCAGTCGCGCCAGCACAACCCGGGCTGCTTCATCCTGACCAAGGACGACGAAGCCGCGATCCTCCAGCATCTGGTCGAGCGCTTCGCGCCCGCGTTCCTCGTGTCGGTGTCGTGGGGCGGCGTCGCGTCGCTGTTCGCGCTCGCGCGCGGCTGCCCGAGCGTGCGGCGCGCGGCGATCTGCTCGTTCTCGCCGTTCCTGAACGACGCGATGGTCGACTACGTGACGCGTGCACGTGATCACATCGCGGCCGGCGAGAACCTGAAGGCCGCGCAACTGCTGAACGACACCGTCGGCCGCTTCCTGCCGCGCATCATGAAGCTGTACAACTACCGGTATCTCACGCGCCTGCCGCGCGACGAGCAGGACCAGGTCGCGTTCCACGTCGACCAGATCCTGTCGCTGCAGCCCGAGCGCTACTTCAGCGAATTCTCGAACATCGGCTGCGAACTGCTGTTCCTGAACGGTGAGCGCGACGAATACACGACGCCGGCCGACGTGCGCCAGCTCGGCGCGCACGTGCAGCGCGCGCGATTCGCGACGGTGCCGGACGCCGGCCATTTCCTCGACATCGAAGGCCGCGCGCAGCGCGAATACACGCGTGCGGCGCTGCTCGATTTCTTCTGCGACGGGTCGCCCGTCGCGGCCGGCATGGCGCTCGCCGCCGCGCATGCGTGCGTGCCCGCGCCGATGCACGCGCTGTCGTCGTGACGCCGTACGTCGTGCCGCGGGCCCGGCCCGCGCATCCGAATTCCCAATCCAACGAGGCAGGCCAGCCGTGAATATCGTTCAGACCATCGCCATCGTCGTTCCCTGGGCCGCATGGCTCGCGTACTGGATCGCCACGTCGCAGGGCGTGAAGACGACCGTGCGCAAGGAGGCGTCGCACTCGCGCACGCTGCAGTCGATTCCGCTGATCGTCGGCGGCGCGCTGATCATCCTGCCCGATCCGTCGTGGCAGGCGCTGGTGCCCGACTGGCAGCGCTTCGGCCTGCAGGCGCAGTGCGGGCTCGCGGTGCTGGTCGCGGGCCTGCTGTTCTCGGTGTGGGCGCGGCTGCATCTCGGCACGAACTGGAGCGTGTCGGTCACGCTGAAGGAAGATCACGAACTCGTTCGCACGGGGCCGTACGCGCTCGTGCGTCACCCGATCTACACGGGGTGCCTGATCGCGCTCGTCGGCGCCGCGCTGATCGGCGGCGAATGGCGCGGCGCGCTCGGCGTGCTGCTCGTGTTCGCGTCGCTCGCGTACAAGGTGCGCGTCGAGGAAAGCTGGCTGACCGGGTATTTCGGGCCGGCTTACACGCAGTACCGCCGCGAGGTCGCGGCGCTGATTCCCGGCTTCTACTGATTCCCGCGAGGCGCGCGATGGCGAAGATGATCGTGACTGCAATCGGCTCGGCGGGCGATGTGCATCCGCTGCTCGGCGTCGCGCGCACGTTCGCGGCGCGCGGTCACGACGTCGTGTTCTGCACGCACGCGCCGTTCGAGGCGGCCGTGCGCCGTTGCGGTTTCGCGTTCGTGCCGGTCGGCACCGCGGCCGAATACGAGGCCGCGATGGCCAACCCCGCGCTGTGGGATCCGCGCACGTCGTTCCGCACGCTGTGGCAGGTGATCGCGCCGACGCTGCGGCCGCATTACGACGCGCTGCGTGCGCTGACCGACGGCGATACGGTGCTCGTCGGCACGCTGTGGGCGTTCTCCGCGCGCTTCATGCAGGAGCTGCACGGCACGCCGTACGTGTCGGTGCAGGTGTCGCCGTCGACGCTGCTGTCCGCGCATGCGCCGCCGACGCACCCGCGCTTGACGATACCCGCGCGCTGGCCGCTGCCGGTGAAGTCGGCGCTGATGACGCTGATCGAGCGGCAGGTGCTCGACCGCGTATGCGGCCCCGCGCTCGACGCGGTGCGCCGCGAACTCGGGCTCGCGCCCGCGCGGCGGGTGCTCGGCCGCTGGCTGCATTCGACCGACGGCGTGCTGTGCCTGTTTCCCGGCTGGTTCGCGCCGCCGCAGCCCGACTGGCCGGCGAATCATCTGCAAAGCGGCTTTCCGCTGTTCAACGACATCGCGGCGCCCGACGAAGATGCGGAACTCGATGCGTTTCTCGCGGCCGGCGAGCCGCCGGTCGTGTTCACGGCCGGCTCGACGCTGGTCGATCACGCGGCGTATGCGCGCGCGGTGGCGGACGCGCTGCGCGCGACCGGCGCGCGCGGGATCCTGCTGACGCCGCACGATGTGGCGTCGGACGGCAACCGGTCGCTCGTGCGCCGCTTCGTGCCGATGCGCACGCTGCTGCCGCGTTGCCGCGCGCTCGTGCATCACGGCGGGATCGGCACCGCGGCGCTCGCGTACGAGGCCGGGATCGTGCAGGTCGTGACGCCGTTCGCGCACGACCAGTTCGACAACGCGCAACGTGTCGCGGCGAGCGGCTGCGGCGTGCGCGTCGACGGCCCGGTCGACGGCGCGCGGCTCGGTGCGGCGCTCGCGCGCGTGCTCGACGAACCCGCATTCGCCGCGCATGCGGCGGGCACGCGCGCGCTGCTCGCAGCCGCGCCGGACGGCGGCAACGCGGCCGCCGATTTCATCGAACGGTTCGCGCCGAAGCGCGGGCGGGCGATCGTGACGGCCGATGTCGCGGTGGCCGGCGCATGAGCACCGCGTCGCCGCTTCGCGATGCGCCCGGCGCGCCGTCCGCGTTCGATGCGCCGGCCCCCGCGCCGGCCGCGCAGCCGATGCGCGGCATGCGGCTCGCGCTGCTGACGTTCGCGCTGTCGCTCGCAACCTTCATCGAGGTGCTCGACTCGACCGTGACGAACGTCGCGGTGCCGGCGATCTCCGGCAGTCTCGGCGTCTCGAACAGCCAGGGCACGTGGGTGATCAGTTCGTATTCGGTCGCAGCCGCAATTGCGGTGCCGCTGACGGGCTGGCTCGCGCGCCGCGTCGGCGAATTGCGGCTGTTCGTCGGCGCGGTGCTGCTGTTCACGCTGACGTCGCTGCTGTGCGGGCTCGCGCGCGACCTGCATGTGCTGGTGATCTGCCGCGCGTTGCAAGGGCTGTGCTCGGGGCCGATGGTGCCGCTGTCGCAGACGATCCTGCTGCGCACGTTCCCGCCGGACAAGCGCACGATCGCGCTTGCGCTGTGGGCGATGACGGTGCTGCTCGCGCCGATCTTCGGGCCGGTGGTCGGCGGCTGGATCGTCGACAACTTCTCGTGGCCGTGGATCTTCCTGATCAACCTGCCGATCGGGCTGTTCTCGTTCGCGGTGTGCACCGCGATGCTGCGCCCCGACGCGCGGCGCGGCGCGGCCGGCCCGATCGACGTGCCGGGCATCGTGCTGCTCGTGATCGGCGTCGGTTCGCTGCAGGCGATGCTCGATCTCGGCCACGACCGCGGCTGGTTCGATTCGCCGCTGATCGTCACGCTCGCGGTGGTCGCGGGGCTTGCGATCGTGTCGCTGCTGATCTGGGAAGCGGGCGACGCCCATCCGGTCGTCGATCTGAGCCTGTTTCGCGACCGCACGTTCTCGTTCTGCGTGCTGATCATCTCGCTCGGGATGATGAGCTTCTCGGTGGTCGGCGTCGTGTTCCC
The DNA here is from genome assembly GCF_018417535.1 of Burkholderia pyrrocinia. NCBI lineage: Bacteria > Pseudomonadati > Pseudomonadota > Betaproteobacteria > Burkholderiales > Burkholderiaceae > Burkholderia > Burkholderia pyrrocinia. The sequence continues at coordinate 2,810,348 of NZ_CP070978.1, forward strand.
GCTGTGGATGCAGGCCGTGATGGGCTACAACGCGTTTCATGCAGGGCTCGCCACCGCATCGCTAGGCGTGCTCGCGCTCGTGTTCTCGATCCTCGTCGGCCTGTACGCGCATCGCTTCGACGCACGCGTGCTCGCGACGGTCGGCTTCCTCGTGTTCGCGGGCGTGCTCGCGTGGGACGCGCATTTCACGCTGAAGATGACGTTCGCGCAGATCGCCGCGCCCGGCCTGATCCAGGGGATCGGGCTGCCGCTTTTCTTCATTCCGCTGACCGCCGCGACGCTGTCGCGCATTCCCGACGACCGGCTCGCGGCCGCGTCGAGCCTGTCGAACTTCCTGCGCACGCTGTCGGCCGCGTTCGGCACCGCGATGAGCGTGACGCTGTGGGACAACCGCGCGACCTATCACTACGACGTCGTGTCGCAATCCGTCACGCATGCGTCGGCGAACACGCAGCGCTTCGTCCACACGCTGAACGCGATGGGCGTGGACGGCGTGCGCGAGCTGACGACGCTGCACCAGGTCGTGATGCAGCAGGCGTACATGATGGCGACGAACGATATGTTCTGGATGGCGAGCATGACCTGCCTCGTGCTCGCGGCGATGATGTGGCTGACGCGGCCGAAGCGTGGCGCGGCGGCGTCCTTCGGGCATTGAGGAGAGGCACATGACGACACTCGGCGCACTCGTGATCCTGTATCACCCGAGCGACGCGCAGCTCGAAGCGCTTGGCGCGTGGCGGCATGCGTGCGACGCGCTGCTCGTCGTCGACAACACGCCGCAGCCCGATGCGCGGGCGCGCGACCTGTGCGCACGCGAAGGCATCGCGCTGCTGCATCACGGCAATCGCGGCGGGATCGCGGGCGCGTACAACGCGGGGCTCGCGGCGCTGTTTCGCGACCGCATCGATGCGGTCGCGCTGTTCGATCAGGATTCGTCGGTGCCGGCCGCGTATTTCCCGGCGATGCGCGATGTCTGCGCGGGGCTCGCGGGGCGTGCGTTCCTGGCCGGCCCGCGCATCTTCGACGAGAACGCGCGCAGGTTCCTGCCCGAACTCGCGACCAACGGGATCGGGCTGCGCCGCCTGCGCATCGAGCCGGGTACGCCGATGCAGCGCTGTGCATTCCTGATCTCGTCGGGCTGCGTCGTATCGCGCGATGCATTCGACGTGCTCGGCCGGTTCGACGAGACGCTGTTCATCGATCACGTCGACACCGAATACAGCTTCCGCGCGCTCGCGCGCAACGTGCCGCTCTATGTCGTGCCGTCGCTGGTGCTGCCGCACCGGATCGGCGCGAAGCAGCGTCACGCGATCGGCCCTTTTGAAATGACGTCGATGAATCACTCGTGGCAACGGCGCTACTACAGCGCGCGCAATGCGGTGCAGCTCGGGATGCAGTACGGGCTGCGCTTTCCGGTGGCGATCGTGCCGAACCTGCTGACCGTGTGGCAGGTCGTGCAGATCGCGCTCGTCGAGCGCGACAAGCGCGCGAAGCTCGCCGGCATCCTGTTCGGTGTCGCGGACGGCCTGTTCGGCCGGCTCGGTCCGCTCGAACGCACGCGGCCGCGGCTGGCCGCGCGCGCGCAGCGCGTTCGGCAGGGGTGAGGGGCGCGATGCGGCGGGTGAAAAAAGCGGCGGAAAGGGCGCATGGCGTGAAGGGCGGATCGATGATCGCGGCGGCGGCCGCGCTGCTGGCGTTGGGCGGATGCGTGCCGTCGGGCTTCCTGCCTTCGCTGTCGCTGCGCGCGCCGGCCGACGATGCGCTCGCGCACACGGCCGGCCCCGGCGCGAACGGCGCGTGGCCGGCGCCCGACTGGGTGAAGCAGTTGCAGGATCCGCAACTCGACGAGCTGGTGGCGGAGGCCTCGCAGAACAATCCCGATCTGCAGGTCGCGCAGGCGCGGCTGCGGATCGCGCAGGCGCAACTTCAGCAGTTCGATTCGCTGACGGGGCTGACGGGTACCGCTGGCGCTACGGTCAGCCGCGCGCGGATGCCGAAGCCCGGCGACATCGCCGACGTGACGGCCGGCGGTTATCGCGTGCCGGTCGAGATTTTCGGCGACCCGGTCGTGTCGCCGTCGTCGGTGTTCGTCGGGCTGAACTACCAGCTCGATCTGTGGGGAAAGAACCGTGCGGCGACGAAGAGCCTGATGTCGCTGCGCGACGCGGCCGGTGTCGAGGCCGAACAGGTGCGGCTCACGCTCGCCGTCGCGATCGTCACCGTGTACTGCCAGCTCGATCAGGCGTACGCGGTGCGCGACCTGCTGCAGCAGAAGCTGAAGGTCAGCCAGCGCGTGACGGCCGTGTTGCGCGAGCGCACCGCGCGCGGCCTCGACAACGCGTACGACGCGAGCGACGCGTCGATCAAGCGCAGCCGGCTGCTCGAACAGATCGCGCTGAACGACGAGCAGGTCAAGCTCGCGCAACTGCAGCTCGGCGTGCTGTCGGGCCGAGGCCCCGAGCGCGGGCTCGCGCTGCAGCGGCCGCGCGTCGGCGCGTTTGCGGGGACCGCCGTGCCGGCGCGGCTGCCGGCCGACCTGCTCGGCCGCCGGCCCGACATCGTCGCCGCGCGGCTGCGCGTCGAAGCCGCGTTCGCGAATGCCGATTCGACGCGCGCGCAGTTCTATCCGGACGTGAACCTCGTCGCGCTCGGTGGCGTGTTTGCGCTCACGCCCGCGTCGCTGTTTTCGCGCGATTCGCTCGCCGGCTCCGTCGGCCCCGCGATCTCGCTGCCGATCTTCGATCGCGGCCGGCTCAAAGCGAAGCTCGGTGCGGATGTCGCGCAGGCCGACGTCGCGATCGGCCTGTACAACAAGACCGTCGACGATGCGCTCGGGCAGGTCGCGCAACTTGTCACGTCGCTGCAGACCGCGCAGACGCTCGTCGCGCAGCAGCAGGGCGCGGTGGCGGCCGCGCAGAAGATCGTGCAGATCGCGGCCGACCGCCACCGGCGCGGCGTGCTGATGCAGAAGGATGTCGATGTCGCGGATCTCACGCTGATCGACGAGCGCGCGCAGATGATCGCGTTGCTCGGCCGGCAACGGACATTGCGCGTCGGGCTGATCGGCGCGCTGGGCGGCGGGTTCGATGCGGGCGCAACGGTCGCGCAGGCGCCGGCCGTGCATCGGGCGCGCAGCGGGGCGGCAAGGCGCGGTGCGGCGACCGCTGCGACTGCTGCGACTGCAGCGGCCGCGAGCCGGGCTACGGTGGCGGGTACGTCGAACGACGCGCGCCCGGCGAGCGCTGACGTGCCGCCGGCTACCGGCACGGCGAGTGCCGCACCCGCACGGCGCGACGACACGGTGCGTCCGTCGACGGTCGGTGCAACCCATCCCGGCGCGACGCCTCGCGGTACGCCTGTTCTCGCGCGCACGGCGTCGGCGAGCCCCGTGCCGAGCCCGTCGGTCTTGCCGGCGATACCCGTCTTCCAGCACGATCGTCTGATCGTTACGCAAAGCGACTGATGCACCACGACAACCTTCACACCGCCGCGCAGCCGGCCGCGCTGAACGACCCGGCACTCGATGCGCGCCGCGCGACGCGCCGCAAGCGCTTCACCGTGTTCTTCGCGATCGTGCTGCTGGCCGCGCTCGTGTGGGTCGCGTACTGGCTGTTGAGCGACCGCTATTACGAAGACACCGACGACGCATATGTCGCGGGCAGCATCGTGCAGGTCGCCGCGCAGATCCCGGGTGCCGTGACCGACGTGCTGGTTGCCGATACGCAGGCCGTGCGTGCCGGACAGACGCTCGTGCGGCTCGACGACACCGAGGCGTCCGTCGCGTTCGCGCAGGCGAAGGCGCAGCTCGCGCAGGCCGTGCGGCAGGTCGCGAACGCGAAGATCTCGAACACGATGTATGTCGAGGCCGTGAATGCACGGCGCGCCGACCTGTCGCTCGCGCAGCGTGCGTTCGCGGCGCGCTCGGGCGCGTCGGTCGAGATCGTCGCGCCCGAGGAGCTGGCACGTGCGCGCGCGGCGGTGGCCGGCGCGCAGGCGAATCTCGCGGCCGCGCAGGCGCAGCTCGATGCCGCGCGCGCGCTCGGCAGCAAGCTGCCCGTCGACGAGAGCCCGGCCGTCGTGCAGGCGGCCGCGCAGTTCAAGCTCGCGTACCGGAACCTGAAGCGCACGACGATCGTCGCGCCCGTGGACGGCACGATCGGGCAACGCTCGGTGCAGGTCGGCCAGCAGGTGGGGCCCGGCGTGCCGCTGATGTCGGTCGTGCAGTTGAACCGGCTGTGGATCGACGCGAATTTCAAGGAAGGGCAGATCCGCCACATGCGCGTCGGGCAGCCGGTCGAGATCGTGTCGGACCTCTATGGCACACGGGTTGCCTATCGCGGCCGCGTGCAGGGCTTCTCGGCGGGCACGGGCAGCGCGTTCTCGATGCTGCCGTCGCAGAACGCGGCCGGCAACTGGATCAAGGTCGTGCAGCGCGTGCCGGTCGTGATCGCAATCGATCCGCGCGATCTCGCCGCGCATCCGCTGCGCGTGGGGCTGTCGATGCGCGCGACGGTCGACACGCACGACCGCAACGGCCACGCGCTCGACAGCGAACCGCCGACGCCGGCCGTCAGCACGCGCGTGCACGATGGGGTCGCGAGCGAGGCGGAGGCGGCCGCCGCGGCGGTCATTCGCGAGAATCAGGGCGGGTAACGCCCGTCGAAAAAGGGCAGGGCCGGTCGCCAGGGCGGGCCGGCCCTAGCGCGGTGCGCCTCCCGTCTTTATGCCTTTCCGTCTTCCCGTCGTTTCCTGCCCCGACTTTCGCATTTCCGCCATCGATGTCGGCGCCGTTCAAACGCATGTCGCGTTTGAGACATCGGCGCCCCTGCCTCCCGGACTACTCTCGAACAGCACGTTGCGTGTGCGCCGCATGAGCCGGCGCGCCGCGGCGCCATCCAACGAGACATGGAGACAATACGATGAGCAGCAATCGAGGTGTCGTCTATCTTGGACCGGGCCAGGTCGAAGTCCAGAGCATCGATTATCCGAAGATGGTCGATCCGAGCGGCCGCGCGATCGGCCACGGCGTGATTCTGAAGGTGGTCAGCACGAACATCTGCGGCTCCGACCAGCACATGGTGCGCGGCCGCACGACCGCACCGGTCGGCCTCGTGCTCGGTCACGAGATCACGGGCGAAGTGGTCGAGGTGGGCCGCGACGTCGAGACGCTGAAGATCGGCGATCTCGTGTCGGTGCCGTTCAACGTCGCATGCGGGCGCTGCGCGATGTGCAAGGACACGCATACGGGCGTGTGCCTGAACGTGAACCCGTCACGTGCCGGCGGCGCATACGGCTACGTCGACATGGGCGGCTGGATCGGCGGCCAGGCCGAATACGTGCTCGTGCCGTATGCCGATTTCAACCTGCTGAAATTCCCCGACCGCGACCAGGCAATGGCGAAGATCCGCGATCTGACCTGCCTGTCCGACATTCTGCCGACCGGCTATCACGGCGCGGTGAGCGCGGGCGTGAAGCCGGGCTCGACGGTCTATATCGCGGGCGCGGGCCCGGTCGGGATGGCGGCGGCCGCATCGGCACGCCTGCTCGGCGCGGCCGTGACGATCGTCGGCGACATGAACGCGGAGCGCCTCGCGCATGCGAGGGCGATGGGCTTCGAGACGGTCGACCTGTCGAAGGACGCATCGCTCGGCGAACAGATCGAGCAGATTCTCGGCGTGCCCGAGATCGACTGCGCGGTCGACTGCGTCGGCTTCGAGGCGCACGGCCACGGCTCGTCGGGCCACTCGGAAGAGGCACCCGCGACGGTGCTGAACTCGCTGATGGAGATCACGCGGCCGGCCGGCGCGATCGGCATCCCGGGCCTGTATGTGACGGACGATCCGGGCGCGAAGGACAAGGCCGCGCAGCACGGCAGCCTGAGCATCCGCTTCGGCCTCGGCTGGGCGAAGTCGCATTCGTTCTTCACGGGCCAGACGCCGGTGCTGAAGTACAACCGCAACCTGATGCAGGCGATCCTGTTCGACCGGCTGCCGATCGCGAAGATCGTCAACGTCGAGGTGATCTCGCTCGACCAGGCGCCGGAAGGCTACAAGAAGTTCGACGGCGGCGCGCCGCGCAAATTCGTCATCGACCCGCACGGGTTGCTGGCGGCCTGATGCGCTAGCGCTTGACACGCGCAACGCGCAGCGCGAAACGGGCGGCTCCGGAAACGGGCCGCCCGTTGTCGTTGCGGGGGCGGCGAGGCGGGCGGCGCATGCGCCGGCACCGCCCGCAACGAAGGCGAACTCCGATCCCAGCGGCACGGGCTGGGCCGCTATCCCGGGCACGCGTCGTTTCGCATCTGGGCGCCGGAGCCGCAGCCCGCGACTGTTCGATCCCGCCCGATGGAAACGCCGGCCGACTGCCTGTCGTATCCGCTGCTGCAGGATGCGGATCGCAGCGACTGGGTGCAGTGGCTGCGTGCTCAGTGGCCGCGATAGAGCTTCGTGATGTCGGCGTTGCCGGGTGCGGTGTGCCGCACGTGGCCGGTGTGCAGGCTCACACGGCGGATCGCATGGGTGCGATGCGCGGGATCGCGACTGCCTCGCCAGTCCGCCACGCGAACCGCACCGCTGTGCTTCCGGTCAGGCTCGCGCGCCGACGGCGCGGCCTGTGCAACCGATATCCCGCCAACGGGTTCGCTGGCGTCAGGGACGCTGCCGGTCTTGCCTGCGCCCGCCACCTGCGTTCCGTCAGTCGAATGAAACGGATAGACGGGCGCAGGCAAGACCGGCGGCACGGAATCGTTCGACGCGAGCAGGCCGGCGCCGGTCGCCGACGCGGCAGGCGTACCGGAGCCGCGACAAACGGGATCGGCCTTGCACGTCCGGTCGACCATCACGTAGCCGCCGACCAGCAGCACGAGCGTCAGGATGCTGAGGATCGGTGCGCTCGATGCGCGCGGCCGCCGGAAGGCCGCGTTGCGCAGCGTACGCGCGACGCGCGACGACCACGTATGGAAAGACGGCGGCGCATGCGTGGCGTGCGCGTCGTCCGAGGCGCGGCGAATCGGGTCGAACGGCCAGTTCCACTGGCCGCAGACAGGGCAGTGCTCGAATGCGCGGAAGGCCACGAAGCCGCATTCCCTGCAGCGCCAGCAAGCGGCATGCCGCGAGTCGGCGCGCGTGTTCAGCACGGTGCGCCACGCATCGCGCGCGCGAACGTTCCGGTTGGGGAGGACTCGCATCGTTCGAAGCGGCAGGTGCCGTTAGCAAGACGAACGATCGCCGATGATCGTGATTGTTCCGTACCCGCCAATCGATCCACGCGTGCCACCATCCAGCGGAGCGCGCGTCGTCGACTGTCGTATGCATGCGGTGTTCATGTCATTCCCCATAACATCGGACGCGTGGAGCACGTTCGTCCGTAGCTGCCTTCCGCTTCATTCTTTGTCGCTCGCGCGCGAAACGCAAGGCGCATGTCGGTCGTCGCAATTCGCACGTTCCGTGCTAACCGTCGTGCCGCTGCCGGGCCGCGAGCATCCCGATGGTTTCCATCGCACGCTCGACGGCCGGCGTCCACGGCCGGCCGTAGTTGAGCCGCAGATAGCGGCGGAATCCGCCGGTCGCGGAGAAGATCGGCCCCGGCGCGATGCTGACGCCGTTTTCCATCGCATCGCCGAACAGGTGCATCGCATCCACGCGCGGCGGCAGTTCGATCCACAGGAAATATCCGCCGCGGGGCGCGAACACTTCGGTGCCGGCCGGAAAATACGCGCGAACGGCGGCGAGCATTTGCGCCTGGTGCGCGGCGAGGTTGCGCCGCAGCTTGCGCAGGAAGCGGTCGTATGCGCCGTCGCGCAGGTAGCTCGAAATCGCCATCTGCGCGGGCACGTCCGCCGCCGGCGCGCTCGCGCCTTTCGCCTGCCGGATTTGCCGCACGTAGCGTCCGGCCGCGACCCAGCCGATCCGGAACCCGGGCGCGAGGCATTTCGAGAACGAACCGCAATGCAGGACGAGCCCGCTGTCGTCATACAGTTTCGCGGGGCGCGTGGGTGCCGATCCGAAATGCAGTTCGCCATACACGTCGTCCTCGATCAGCGGCACGCCACGCGACGCGAGCAGGTCGATCAGTGCGCGCTTGCGCTCGTCGGTCAACGTCGCGCCGGTCGGGTTGTGGAACGACGTCATGAACCAGCAGGCGCGCACCGGATGCGTGTCGAGCGCCTCGGCGAGCGCGTCGAGGTCGAGGCCGGTGCGCGGGTCGACCGGAATCTCGACGGCCTTCAGGTGCAGGTGCTGCACGGCCTGCAGCACCGCGTGGAATGCCGGTCGTTCGATCGCGACGATGTCGCCCGGGCGCGTCAGCGCCTGCAGGCAGAGCGTCAGCGCTTCGAGCGCGCCGGTCGTGATGACGATCTCGTCCAGCGGCAAGGCCGCGCCCGCATTCAGATAGCGCAACGCGATCTCGCGGCGCAGCGCGTCCTGGCCGGGCGGCAGGCCGGACAGCAGTTTAGTGCGGTCCATGCTGCGGGCCGCCGACGCCACGTAGCGCCACAGGCTGCTCATCGGAAACAGCGAATAGCTGGCGAATGCCGAGCCGAGCGGGACGATGTCCTCGCACTTCAGGGAGTCGAGCAGGCGGAACAGCGGATCGTCGTCGCCGGTTTGCGCGGCGGCCGGCTTGCGTGGCGGATCCTGGCCGAACCGTACGTGTTTGTCTTCGAGGTTCGCAACGAAATAACCGGACCGCGCACGCGCGACGATCAGACCCTCGCTTTCGAGCGCGTAGTACGCGCGAAACACGGTGGACGGGCTCACGCGATACGCGCGGCAGGCCGCGCGCACGGTGGGGATGCGCGCACCGGCCGCCAGGTCGCCGCGCCGGATCGCGTCGGCGATCGTCTGTGCCAGCGCCGCATATCGCTTCATGCCAGCCCTCCGGCCGCTCGGGCCTTGCTGAAAAAAGAGTAGCACGGCACCTGTCGAGCGCAATTGCGCCCCAATCGCTGATCCGCATGTTTTTGAACGGCTGTGATCCTTTTCTTTCGTCTGACGAGCGGGCATGCTCTCGCAAGCTTTATTCCCGATGTCCGAACGATACGGAGTTCGCGCTGCCCGGCGGCGGATCCGTGGCCCCCGCGCGTCCCGCGCGGGACCTTGTCTGCGGCGTCCTTACCTTACCCGGAATCATTCAGCGTGAAATCGAAGACCCTCATCGCGGGCCTGATGGCCGGCATCGCCCTCAACCTGTTCAGCGGCGCCGCCACGGCTGCCTGCATCAGCAATCCCGCGGCCCAGCCGAACGCGACGTTTCCCGCCGCGCTGACCGGCAAGCTCGTCTATCACAGCTACGTCAAGTACGGCGACGGCACGAGCCAGCTCTTCCTCTACGACTTCTCGGCCCATACGCTGACGCAACTGAGCAAGAGCACGTGGGGCATCACCGATCCGATGAACGGCGTGTTCAGCCCCGACGGCAAGTGGCTCGCGTTCATGGGCATCAGCAACGGCGCGTGGAACGTGTTCATGCTGCAGCTCGGCGCCGGCACGCCGCCCGTCAACATGACGAACAGCACGGGCGCCACGCGCAACGAGGACCCGAAATTCAGCGCGGACGGCAAGACCCTCGTGTTCAAGCAGAACGGCGACGTCAAGCAGGCCACGCTGTCGTACACGAGCGCGGGCCCGGTGTTCACGTCGGTCGTGAGCCTGACGAACGCGCCGGCCGGTGCCGAATACTCGATGCCGTATCTCGCGCCGGACGCGAGCGCCGTGTATTACGCGACCGGCACCGGCTCGAACATGGGGCTGATGAAGCGCACGATCGCGACCGGTGCGACCGCCGTGTTCGATCATCCGGCCGGGCTGCAGACGTACTACCCGATCGTGCGCGCGGACGGCATGGTGTTCTACGCGCGCTGGAAAGACAGTGGCGCGGCCGACCAGATCTATTCGAAGACCGCCGACCCGGCCTCGACGCCGAATGCGTTGTCGCTCAACGACTGCATCAGCAACAACTCGGACCCGGCGCCGGTGAGCGGCACGAACTACCTGTTCTTCTCGTCGACGACGGCGGGCGGTTATCAGCTCTACGTCGGCGACGTGACGACCGGCCAGCGCTGGAGCCTGTCGCAGTTCGGCGTCAATGCCGATACGACGAAGGCCAAGCTCGGGTCGAGCTACTACGGCGGCCCGGCCGCCGCGCAGCCGACGCTGCTGTCGCAAGGGCGTCCGGCCGCCGCGTCGGCGAGCTACAACGCGTCGCTCACGCCCGACAAGGCGTTCGACGGCAACTCGACGAGCACGCGCTGGGATTCGCCGGAAGGCGCCGGTGTCGGTTCGCAATGGATCTCCGTGGATCTCGGTGCGGTGAAGCACATCGATCACGTCGATCTGTACTGGGATGCGGGCGCGCTCGTCTACCAGATCCAGACGTCGAACGACAACGCGAACTGGACGACGATCTATTCGACGAGCAACGGTGGTTCATATACCCACGTCACACTGCCGAATCTCAACGGCAGCGGTCGTTACGTGCGGATGCTCGGCACGCAGCGCGCGACGCAGTGGGGCTACTCGCTCTACGAAATGCAGGTGTGGGGATCGTAAGCGCAAAGAAAAAAACGGCCTTCGAGGCCGTTTTTTTTGCGTCACGCGCTGCGCGGTTCACGCATGCAGCACATGCGCCGGAAACGCCGGCCCGGCACTGGCCGCACCCTGCGCGAGCGGTGCGACCTGCTTGCGGCGCTCCCTTGTCGGCGCGACGCCGAACGCGTCGCGATAGCTCTTGCTGAAGTGGCACGCCGACTGGAAGCCGCATGCCATCGTGATGTGCATGATCGACATGTCGGTCTGCAGCAGCAGCTCGCGCGCGCGGCGCAGCCGCAGCGTCAGGTAGTAGTGCGTCGGCGTCATCCCGAGATGCTCGCGAAACAGCCGCTGCAGTTGCCGCTGCGACATGTTCGCGAGCCGCGCGAGCTCTTCGCGCGACAGCGGCTCCTCGATGTTGTTCTCCATCAGCGAGATCACTTCGAACAGCGACTTGTTCGCCGAGCCGAGGCGCGCGACGAGCGGCATGCGTTGCTGCGCGCTCGTGTCGCGCACGTGTTCGACGATGAACTGCTCGGCGATCTGCGTGACGCGCGCGGTGCCCACGCGCGCGGCGATCAGGTTCAGCATCATGTCGAGCGGCGCGACGCCGCCCGTGCAGGTGACGCGGTCGCGGTCGACCACGAACAGTTCCTTCAGGAAGCGCGTATCCGGAAACTCTTCCTTCAGCGCCGACATGTTCTCCCAGTGGATCGCGCACGCGTAGCCCGCGAGCAGCCCCGACTTCGCGAGCGCATAGGTGCCCGTGCACAGGCTGCCGAGCGGCAGCCCCAAGCGCGCGAAGCGGCGCAGTGTCGACAGATGGGCGGGCGTGGTCGCGCGCTGCACGTCGATGCCGCCGCACACGAACACGATGTCGGGTTGCCCGACGCATTCGGCCGGGCCCGTGTCGACTGTCAGACCGTTGCTCGCCGTGACCGGGCCGCCATCCGGGCTGATCACCGACCAGCGGTAGAGCGGCTGACCGCTCAGGTAGTTCGCCATCCGAAGCACCTCGATCGCATTGGTGAACGCGATCATCGTGAAGTTCGGTAACGGCATGAACGCGAAGTGGGACAGCGACGCTGTGCGGTCGGGCGACATGGGGAGCTTCCTGGAATCTCTAATAGCTATAGGCCCGAGGCACCGATCGGGCTGCGGTATTGTGTGAGCGAGCGCAACAAGCGTGCCATACGGCTAAACCCTAGCTCCATACGTTGTCTGGGTGTAAGGCCGATGTTGCACTGCACCGTATCCGGGACGCGCCGCACTCCGACCGGGCGGCATAGGCACTGCCGGAGTGCGTGTCCATAGGTGAACAGCCGACGCCGTTTTTATCGGTCATCCGGAAAAGCACGACCGGTCACTTGTATAAAACGGACGCGCATGGCGGAAAAGGCAAAGAACGCGTCTAAATTCATCAATCCGCCGAAAATCCGAACGACAAGAATAGAGCCGTCGGCAGCCTTGCACTGGGCCAGCAGGAAACCCAGGCAGGGCGGGCCTTGAGCTTCGGTTTCAGCCCTTTATTCTTCGTCACGGACGCACTATGTCGAACTCCCAGCCTTTCTTCTCGCAGCCCCTTGCCGAGCGCGACGCGCCGGTGCGCAGCGCCATCCTGAAGGAACTCGAGCGTCAGCAGTCGCAGGTCGAGCTGATCGCGTCGGAAAACATCGTGTCGCGTGCCGTGCTCGAAGCGCAGGGCTCGGTGCTGACCAACAAGTACGCGGAAGGCTATCCCGGCAAGCGCTACTACGGCGGCTGCGAATTCGCGGACGAAGTCGAGGCGCTGGCGATCGAGCGCGTGAAGCAGATCTTCAACGCCGGTTATGCGAACGTGCAGCCGCACTCGGGCGCGCAGGCGAACGGCTCGGTGATGCTCGCGCTGGCCAAGCCGGGCGACACGGTGCTCGGCATGTCGCTCGACGCGGGCGGCCACCTGACGCACGGCGCGAAGCCGGCGCTGTCGGGCAAGTGGTTCAACGCGGTCCAGTACGGCGTGAACCGCGACACGATGCTGATCGATTACGACCAGGTCGAGGCGCTCGCTCACGAGCACAAGCCGAACCTGATCATCGCCGGCTTCTCGGCGTACCCGCGAGCGCTCGACTTCGCGCGCTTCCGCGCGATCGCCGACAGCGTCGGCGCGAAGCTGATGGTCGACATGGCGCACATCGCGGGCGTGATCGCCGCGGGCCGCCACGCGAACCCGGTCGAGCACGCGCACGTCGTCACGTCGACCACGCACAAGACGCTGCGCGGCCCGCGCGGCGGCTTCGTGCTGACCAACGACGAGGACATCGCGAAGAAGATCAACTCGGCCGTGTTCCCCGGCCTGCAGGGCGGCCCGCTGATGCACGTGATCGCCGGCAAGGCCGTCGCGTTCGGCGAAGTGCTGCATGCGGACTTCAAGACCTATATCGACAACGTGCTCGCGAACGCGCAGGCGCTCGGCGACGTGCTGAAGGCCGGCGGCGTCGATCTCGTCACGGGCGGCACCGACAACCACCTGCTGCTGGTCGACCTGCGCCCGAAGGGCCTGAAGGGTGCGCCGGTCGAACAGGCGCTGGAGCGCGCGGGCATCACCTGCAACAAGAACGGCATTCCGTTCGACACCGAGAAGCCGACCGTCACGTCGGGCATCCGCCTCGGCACGCCGGCCGGCACGACGCGCGGCTTCGGCGTCGCGGAGTTCCGCGAAGTCGGCCGCCTGATCCTTGAAGTGTTCGACGCGCTGCGCGCGAACCCGGAAGGCGACCACGCGACCGAACAGCGCGTGCGCCGCGAGATCTTCGCGCTTTGCGAACGCTTCCCGATTTACTGATCGACCCCCACAAGAGCAGAGACTGGAGCGAGAGGCAGATATGAGCACGCTGCATCAGGACAGCATCATCATCGACGGACTGAACATCTCGAAGTTCGAGAAGCCGGTGTTCGAAGACATGCGCAAGGGTGGCATCACGGCCGCGAACTGCACGGTGTCGGTGTGGGAGAACTTCACCAAGACCGTCGACAACATCGGCGTGATGAAGAAGAAGATCCGCGACAACGGCGAGCTGCTGACGCTGGTACGCACGACGGACGACATCTTCCGCGCGAAGCAGGAAGGCAAGACCGGGGTCATCCTCGGCTTCCAGAACGCGCACGCGTTCGAGGACAACCTCGGCTACATCGAGGCGTTCCACGACATGGGCGTGCGCGTCGTGCAGCTTTGCTACAACACGCAGAACCTGGTCGGCACCGGCTGCTACGAGCGTGACGGCGGGCTGTCGGACTTCGGCCGCGAAGTGATCACCGAGATGAACCGCGTCGGCATCATGGTCGACCTGTCGCATGTGGGCGGCAACACGTCGTCGGAAGCGATCGCGTTCTCGAAGAAGCCGGTGTGCTATTCGCACTGCCTGCCGTCGGGCCTGAAGGAGCATCCGCGCAACAAGAGCGACGCGCAACTGAAGGAGATCGCCGACGCAGGCGGCTTCGTCGGCGTGACGATGTTCGCGCCGTTCCTGAAGCGCGGGATCGAAGCGACGATCGACGACTACATCGAGGCGATCGATTACGTCGTGAACCTGATCGGCGAAGACGCGGTCGGCATCGGCACGGATTTCACGCAGGATTTCGCGAAGGAATTCTTCGACATGCTGACGCACGACAAGGGTCGTTATCGCCAGTTGACGAACTTCGGCAAGGTGATCAACCCGGACGGTATCCGCACGATCGGCGAATTTCCGAACCTGACCGCGGCGATGGAACGCGCCGGCTGGAAGGAGTCGCGCATTCGCAAGCTGATGGGCGAGAACTGGGTGCGCGTGTTCAAGGACGTGTGGGGCGCGTAAGCGCCGCGCCGGCCGGACCGCTACCAGCGATTCAACACTAGAAAAATCGGGACGTGCCCGCGCCAGCCGCGCGGGCACGCGGACGATGTCGTGCCTGCGCGCTCAGACGCGCGGCCAATTTCCTCACGGAGTCACCACGATGCAACCGCAACTGCCGATCAACGTCGATCCCGATACCGGCGTCTGGACCACCGATGCGCTGCCGATGCTGTACGTGCCGCGCCACTTCTTCACGAACAACCACGTCGCCGTCGAGGAAGCGCTCGGCGTCGACGCGTATGCCGAGATCCTCTACAAGGCCGGCTACAAGTCCGCGTACCACTGGTGCGACAAGGAAGCGAAGCTGCACGGCCTGACCGGCATGGCCGTGTTCGAGCACTACCTGAAGCGCCTGTCGCAGCGCGGCTGGGGCCTGTTCTCGATCATCGAGGCCGATCCGGCCAGCGCGCGCGCGAAGATCGAGCTGCGCCACTCGTCGTTCGTGCTCCAGCAGCCGGGGAAGGAAGGCAAGCTCTGCTACATGTTCGCCGGCTGGTTCGCCGGTGCGATGGACTGGGTCAACGACACGACGCCGGAAGGCAAGGGCGCGCCGCGTGCGCAATCGAAGGAAGTGCAGTGCGCGGCCGAGCATCACGACCACTGCGTCTTCGAAGTGTCGCCGATCGCGCACTGATGCACTGATTTCACCGCTACACAACAACACCCGCAACACGAGACATTCGAACGCCAGAGGTCGCCAGCGATGCGTTATCCCCACCTGTTCAAACCCATGCAGCTGAACCAGCTGACGCTGCGCAACCGGATCGTCAGCACCGCGCACGCGGAGGTGTATGCCGAGCCGGGCGGCCTGCCGGGCGACCGCTATATCCGCTACTACGAAGAAAAGGCGAAGGGTGGCGTCGGCCTCGCGATCTGCGGCGGGTCGAGCCCGGTGTCGATCGACAGCCCGCAGGGCTGGTGGAAATCGGTGAACCTGTCGACCGACAAGATCATCGATCCGCTCACGCGTCTCGCCGACACGATGCACAAGCACGGCGCGAAGATCATGATCCAGGCGACACACATGGGCCGCCGCTCGTCGTTCCACGGCGAGCACTGGCCGCACCTGATGTCGCCGTCGGGCGTGCGCGAACCGGTGCACCGCGGCAACGCGAAGATCATCGAGATCGAGGAAATCCGCCGCATCATCGGCGATTTCGCGGCGGCCGCGAAGCGCGTGAAGGCCGCCGGCATGGACGGCATCGAGATCTCGGCCGCCCACCAGCATCTGATCGACCAGTTCTGGAGCAAGCGCTCGAACCACCGCACCGACGAATGGGGCGGCAGCCTGGAGAACCGCCTGCGCTTCGGCATCGAGGTGCTGACGGCGGTGCGCGAGGCGGTCGGCAAGGATTTCTGCGTCGGCCTGCGCATGTGCGGCGACGAATTCCACGAGGACGGCCTCGATCACGAGGCACTGAAGGAAATCGCACAGGCGATGTCGGAGACGGGCCTGGTCGACTACCTGAGCGTGGTCGGTTCGGGCGGCGATACGCACAACACGATCGCCAACTGCATGCCGCCGATGGCATTGCCGCCGGAGCCGTTCGTGCACCTTGCCGCCGGCATCAAGTCGGTCGTGAAGATTCCGGTGATGCACGCGCAGAGCATCCGCGATGCGGGCCAGGCCGAGCGCCTGCTCGCCAACGGCATGATCGACCTGGTCGGCATGACGCGCGCGCAGATTGCCGATCCGCACATGGTGATCAAGATCCGCGACGGCCGCGAAGACGAAATCAAGCAGTGCGTCGGCGCGAACTACTGCATCGACCGCCAGTACAACGGCCTCGACGTGCTGTGCATCCAGAACGCGGCGACCTCGCGCGAAGCGACGATGCCGCACATCATCGAGAAATCGCGCGGCCCGAAGCGCAAGGTCGTGGTGGTGGGCGCGGGCCCGGCGGGCCTCGAGGCGGCGCGCGTCGCGAAGCTGCGCGGCCACGACGTCGTGCTGTTCGAGAAGAACGCGGAAGTGGGCGGTCAGGTGATGATCGCCGCGAAGGCGCCGCAGCGCGAACAGATGTCGGGGATCATCCGCTGGTTCGACATGGAAACCAAGCGCCTGGGCGTCGACCGCCGCCTCGGCGTGGCCGCCGACGAGAAGATGATCATGGCGGAGAAGCCGGACATCGTCGTGCTCGCGACGGGCGGTTCGAGCTTCACGTGGCAGGTGCCGGGCTGGGGCGTGGCCGACGGCCTGGCCGTCAGTTCGTGGGACATCCTGACCGGCAAGGTCGAGCCGAAGCAGAACGTGCTGCTGTTCGACGGCGTGAGCACCCATGCGGGTGCGGGCGTGGCCGACTTCATGGCGAGCCGCGGCTCGAAGGTCGAGGTCGTCACGCCCGACGTGAAGGTGGCCGACGATTGCGGCGGCACGACGTTCCCGATCTTCTATCGCCGCCTGTACGCGCTCGGCGTGATCCCGACGCCGAACACCATGCTCGACCGCGTTTATGAAGAAGACGGCAAGACGATCGCCGTGCTGCGCAACGAGTATACGGAAGAACTGGAAGAGCGCGCCGTCGACCAGGTGGTGATCGAGAACGGTTCGTCGCCGAACGACGAGCTGTACTGGAAGCTCAAGCCGGAATCGCTGAACCGCGGCCAGATCGATCCGCACACGCTGTTTGCGGCCGAGCCGCAGCCGTGCCTGTCGGAAGAACTCGGCAACGGCCGCTTCCTGCTGTTCCGTGTCGGCGACTGCATCTCGATGCACAACGTCCACGGCGCGATCTACGACTCGCTGCGTCTCGTGAAGGATTTCTGAAGATGAATCCGTCCTTCCTCATTACCGCACTGTTGTGGCTGTCGGTGGCGGGGCTCGCGTTCGCGGTCGCGAAGCGCTCGTCCTACTGGCGTCTCGGCCGGGCCACGGCGCCCGGCTCGTTCGGCGTCGCGAACCTGTTCGCGATTCCGAAGCGCTACTTCGTCGACCTGCACCACGTGGTCGCCCGCGATCCGTACATCGCGAAGACCCACGTCGCGACCGCCGGCGGCGCAATCGGCGCGCTCGCGCTGGTGTTCGTCAACTACGGCCTCGCGATCTACTCGCCGTGGCTCGACAAGCTGATCTTCCTCGCGGCGCTCGCGATGCTGGTCGGCGCGGTGTTCGTGTGGCGCCGGCGCGCGGCGAAGGACGTGCCCGCCCGCCTGTCGCGCGGCCCGTGGAATACGCTGCCCTGGCTGCTCGGCTCGTTTGCGCTCGGCCTCGTGCTGTTCATGCTGGTGCCGACCGGCGCGATGTCGGGTGCGTTCGCGGTGCTCTGCGCGCTGCTGATCGGCATCGGCGCGTTCACGATGACGGTCGGCGCCGCGAAGGGCGGCCCGATGAAGCATGCGATCGCCGGCCTGCTGCACCTCGCCTTCCACCCGCGCCAGGAGCGTTTCGCGGCCACGCGCGAATCGTTCACGGGCAACGGCACGGCCACGCCGCCGACCGCGCTGAAGCTGCCGGACATCGAGCATCAGGAGTACGGCGTCGCGAAGCCGGTCGAATTCCGCTGGAACCAGTTGCTGAGCTTCGACGCATGCGTGCAGTGCGGCAAGTGCGAAGCCGCGTGCCCCGCGTTCGCGTCGGGCCAGCCGCTGAACCCGAAGAAGCTGATCCAGGATCTCGTGGTCGGGATGGCGGGCGGCACCGATGCGGCGTACGCGGGCAGCCCGTCGCCGGGTCTCGCGGTCGGCCAGCATCGCGGCGAGCCGAACGGCCCGATCGTGTCGGGCCTGATCGAAGAACAGACGCTGTGGTCGTGCACGACCTGCCGCGCGTGCGTGCAGGAATGCCCGATGCTGATCGAGCACGTCGACGCGATCGTCGACATGCGCCGCAACCGCACGCTCGTGCACGGCTCGGTGCCGGGCAAGGGCCAGGAAGTGCTCGCGAACCTGCGCGAGACGGGCACGATGGGCGGCTACGACACGGCCGCGCGCTACGACTGGTCGGTCGACCTGAGCGCGCCCGTCGCGCAGCCGGGCAAGCCGGTCGACGTGTTGTTCGTCGCGGGCGAAGGCGCGTTCGACATGCGCTACCAGCGCACGCTGCGCGCGTTCGTCAAGGTGCTGAACAAGGCCGGCGTCGACTACGCGGTGCTCGGTTCGACCGAAACCGACACGGGCGACGTCGCGCGCCGGCTCGGCGACGAGGCGACGTTCCAGCAGATGGCGAAGCGCCTGATCGGCACGCTCGGCACGCTGTCGTACAAGCAGATCGTGACGGCCGACCCGCACGTGATGCACAGCCTGCGCAACGAATACCGTGCGCTCGGGCTGCGCGTGACGGTCAAGCACCACACGACCTACCTTGCCGAACTGGCCGACAGCGGCAAGATCGCGCCGAAGGCCGTCGAAGCGCTGCGCGAGAAGCGCACCACGTATCACGACCCGTGCTACCTCGGCCGCTACAACGGCGAGACGGAAGCGCCGCGCAAGCTGCTGAAGACGATCGGCATCCAGGTCGTCGAGATGGAACGCAACGGCATGCGCGGCCGCTGCTGCGGCGGTGGCGGCGGTGCGCCGCTGACCGATATCCCCGGCAAGCAGCGCATTCCCGACATCCGCATCGCCGACGCACGCACGATCGGCGCGGACGTGGTCGCGGTTGCGTGCCCGAACTGCACGGCGATGCTCGAAGGCGTCGTGGGCCCGCGCCCCGACGTGCTCGACGTGGCCGAACTCGTTGCCGCCTCGCTGGAGTGAATCGATGAATACGATCAAACGAATCGATCCGCGCCGGCCGTTCATCATCACGGCCGCGGGCCTGAAGCGCATCACGCTCGGCGAGGAAGGCAGCGCCGACGCCAGCGCCGCGCACTGGTCCGCGCACGGCCACGCGGCTGCCGCGAAGCCGCGCCGCGCGGTGCAGGACCCGAAGCACGTGATGCTGGTGGTCGCGCACGGCGAACGCGGCGCGCTCGACGATCATGCACGGCAGGCGATCGCCGCCGCCGCGTTGCTCGCCGATGCCCAAACCGAAGTCGCGCTGCTCGCATTCGGCGAACTGAAGGACGACATGGCCGAGCTCGGCGTCGACAAGCTGGTTGAACTCGCCGGCTTCGATCGCCGCGCATTCGATCCCGAAAGCGAATTGCAAGCGCTGCAGGCGTGCGTGGCGGCGCTCTCGCCGAAACACGTGTTCGTGCCCGATAACGCGACGGGCGACGGCGATCTCGGCCGGCGTTATGCGGCAGCCGCCGGCGCGAGCGTCGCGACCAACGTCGTCGAGATCGACGCGAAGCATGTCGGCGCGTATGCGCAGGCCGGCCGCGCGTTCGCGACGCGCGCGCTGCCCGACGTGATCCTGCTCGCGCAGAGCGCGGTCGACGCAAAGCTGCCGTTCGTCGGCGCGGGCGAACGCCTGGCCGCCGACTTCATCCGCCCGGCCCATGACGCCGCGCAGCCGTATCGCGATCTCGGCCTCGAGGAAATCGATGCGGCGCGGGTCGCGCTCGAGGAAGCCGATTTCATCGTGTCGGCCGGCAACGGCGTGTCCGACATCGGCGCGTTCGAGCGGCTGGCCGGTGCGTTCGGCGCGGCGATCGGCGCGAGCCGGGTCGCGGTCGACAACGGCCACTTCACGCGCGACAAGCAGGTCGGCGCGACCGGCAAGACGGTCGAGGCGAGCGTGTATATCGCGTTCGGCATCTCGGGCGCGGTGCAGCACCTGCAGGGGATCAAGGACTGCCGGCACGTGATCGCGGTGAACCTCGACGGGAGCGCGCCGATCGCGAAGCGCGCGAACCTGACGGTGGTTGGCGACGCGCAGGCGACGATCGCCGCGCTGATCGAACAGGTGCAGGCCGCGCGGGTCGCGCGCGGACAATCGCCGGCCGCGATCGGCGCCCGTGAACCGGAAGGAGTCGCAGCATGAACGCCCCCCGCCAGTTGCAACGCATCGCGGTGCTCGTGTCCGTCGGCCGGCACCCGGTCAGCGGCGTCGCGCGCTACAGCCGCAACGACGCGGCCGCGCTCGAAACCGGCCGCCAGCTCGCGGAACGGCATCGCGCGCAGCTCGACGTGATCCATGCAGGCGACCCCGCGAATGCGGCGCTTGCCGAATATCTCGCGCTCGGCGCGCGGGAGGTCGAAGTGCTGGCCTGCCGCGACGGCGACGACGCCGTGCACGCGCTCGCCGCGCGCATCGAAGGCTACGACCTCGTGCTGACCGGCACGCGCGCCGAGGGCGCGTACGACACCGGGATGCTGCCGTATCGCGTCGCCGCGGCGCTCGGCTATCCGCTCGTCGGGGCGGCCGTCGACGTGACGATCGAAGGCGGCCGCGCGGCGGTCCGGCAATTTTTGCCGAAGGGGCTGCGGCGGCGCGTCGATGCGGCGCTGCCGGCCGTCGTCGCTGTCCATCCGCTTGCCAATGCCGAGCCGCGCTACGCGTATGCGCGGCTGCGTGCCGGCGCGATCCGGCCGGCGCTCGCGGCGCCCGGCGCGGCCGCCGGCGCGGCCGCGTGGACGGTCGGTCCGGTCGAGCGTAAACCCGTCAAGCTGGTTGCCGCCGAGAAGCGCTCCGGGCATGCCCGGATGCTGTCGGCGACGACGACCGAAAGCCGTGGCGGCAACGTCGTAAATGAAGGGAGTTCGGTCGAAAAAGCACAAGTGATCCTCGCGTATTTGCGCGAGCATCAGCTCATCGACTACTGATTTTGATGCCTGTCGGCAAGAACCCAGGGATGCAAGGAATCCGGAGCAAACGATGAAAGTATCGGCAGACATTCGTGCATTGATCGAGCGGCGCAAGGAAGGGCACAGCCTCGACGCACCGTTCTACACGAGCGAGGACATTTTCGCGCTCGACATGGAGGCGATTTTCCGCCAGCACTGGATCCAGGTGGCGGTCGAGCCGGACATTCCCGAGCCGGGCGACTACGTGACCGTGGAACTGGGGAGCGATTCGATCCTGATCGTGCGCGACGACGACATGGCGATCCGCGCGTTCCACAACGTGTGCCGTCACCGCGGCGCGCGCCTGTGCAACGAGGACAAGGGCTCGGTCGGCAACATCGTGTGCCCGTACCACAGCTGGACCTATAACCTGACGGGTCAGCTGATGTTCGCCGAGCACATGGGCGAGAAGTTCGACCGCTGCAAGCACAGCCTGAAGTCGGTGCACGTCGAGAACCTCGCGGGCCTGATCTTCATCTGCCTCGCCGACGAGCCGCCGGTCGACTTCGCGAAGATGCGCGCCGAGATGGAGCCGTACCTGCTGCCGCACGACTTGCCGAGCACGAAGGTCGCCGCGCAGATCGACATCATCGAGGAAGGCAACTGGAAGCTCACGATGGAGAACAACCGCGAGTGCTATCACTGCGTCGCGAACCATCCGGAGCTGACGATCTCGCTGTACGAATACGGCTTCGGCTACCAGCGCTCCGACGCCAACGCCGAGGGCATGGATGCGTTTGCGGAAACGTGCATCAGGCGCGGGAAGGAGTGGGCCGAGATGGGCCTGCCTTCCGCCGAGATCGAAAAGTTGCACGATGTGACGGGCTTCCGCACGCAGCGCCTGCCGCTCGACCGCAGCGGCGAATCGCAGACGCTCGATGCGAAGGTCGCGTCGAAGAAGCTGCTCGGCAATTTCAGCCAGGCCGATCTCGGCGGGCTGTCGTTCTGGACGCAGCCGAACTCGTGGCACCACTTCATGAGCGATCACATCGTGACGTTCTCGGTGATCCCGCTGTCGGCCGGCAAGACGCTCGTGCGCACGAAGTGGCTCGTGCACAAGGACGCGAAGGAAGGTATCGACTACGACGTGAAGAACCTCACGGCCGTGTGGAACGCGACCAACGACCAGGATCGCGCGCTCGTCGAATTCTCGCAGCGCGGCGCGAACAGCAGCGCATACGAGCCGGGCCCGTATTCGCCGTACACGGAAGGTCTCGTCGAAAAATTCTCGGCCTGGTACATCGGCCGGCTCGCCGAAAAAACCGGCGAATAGGTCATAGCAGCGAACAAGCGGAGCAATTGATGAAACGACCCCCACGCTCACTGCGTTCCCTGCCCCCCAAGGGGGCGGTCAGCCTCCTTGGGGCGGCCCTGCGGAGGCTGACATGATGCGAGATGCGGCCAATTTCGAGCCGACGGACAGCCGGGTGACGCGCCCGGCGTTCTGGAACGCGCTTCCCGAGCGCTGGACGAGCGACGTCGAGGAAACGCTGGTGTGCTGCCAGGTGCGGCAGGAAACGCACGACGTGAAGAGTTTCTTCTTCCGTTCGCCGCAAGGCCGCTCGTTCTCGTTCGAGCCCGGGCAGTTCCTGACGCTCGAACTCGACATCGACGGCGAAACGATCAACCGCTGCTACACGATCTCGTCGTCGCCCGCGCGGCCGCACACCGTGTCGATCACGGTCAAGCGCGTGCCGGGCGGCAAGGTGTCGAACTGGCTGCACGACAACCTGCAGCCGGGCGCATCGGTGCGCGTGCTCGGCCCGGCCGGCGAATTCACGTGCGCGCGGCATCCGGCGCGCAAGTACCTGTTCCTGTCGGCCGGCTCGGGCGTCACGCCGCTGATGTCGATGAGCCGCGCGCACCATGATCTCGCCGAGGATCGCGACATCCTGTTCGTGCACAGCGCGCGCACGCCGGACGACATCATCTTCGCGCGCGAGCTCGACCTGATCGCATCGAACCACACGAACTTCCGCACGTCGTTCGTTGTCGAGCGCCTGGGCGCGCGTACGAACTGGCCGGGCGTCACGGGCTTCCTGACGCTGCCGCTGCTGAAGCTGATCGCGCCGGATTTCATGGAGCGCGAGATCTTCACGTGCGGCCCCGCGCCGTACATGAAGGCTGTGCGCGACCTGCTCGACGAAGCCGGTTTCGATCGCAAGCAGTATCACGAGGAAAGTTTCTCGTTCGAGACGCTCGCACAGACCGCGAGCGACGAGCTGCTCGCCGATCTCGCACCGCCGGTCGAAGGCGGCGACGCAACGACGAAGCAGTACACGGTCAGCTTCGCGAAGAGCAACCGCGAGATCGCGTGCGGCTCGGCGCAGCACGTGCTCGACGCGGCACGCCAGTCGGGCGTGCGGCTGCCGGCCTCGTGCACGCAGGGCATGTGCGGCACATGCAAGGTGAAGCTCGTGTCGGGGCAGGTCGAGATGAAACACAACGGCGGCATCCGCCAGCGCGAGATCGACCAGGGGATGGTGCTGCTGTGCTGCAGCAAGCCGCTGTCCGATCTCGTGATCGACAAGTAGTCAAAACGCGCCATCGGCTGTCCGGGCGCGTCGCGTCCGGACAAGCATCCGTCGGAAAACAACGATACCGCGGATTTGTGGTTGAAGAACCTAGAGAGACAACGCGCGCAGGCGCACATCAAGGAGATCTTCCATGAAACTGTTCGGCAAACTGTTGTGGACCGGCGCACTGTCGGCGATGGTGGCACTGAGCGCGTCAGCGCTCGCCGATACGAAGCCGACGCTGAAGATCGGCTACGTCGAAGGCTGGGACGACAGCGTCGCGACGTCGAACGTCGCGGCCCGCGTCATCGAAAAGAAGCTCGGCTACCAGGTCCAGCTCGTGCCGGTCGCTGCCGGCATCATGTGGCAGGGCGTCGCGCGCGGGGATCTCGACGCGACGCTGTCCGCATGGCTGCCCGTCACGCACGGCTCGTACTGGGATGAGTACAAGTCCAAGGTCGTCGACCTCGGCGCGAATTTCCCGGATGCGAAGATCGGCCTGATCGTGCCCGCGTACGTGAAGGCGAAGAGCATCGACGACCTGAACGCGGAGAAGGGCAGTTTCGGCGGCCGGATCGTCGGCATCGACGCGGGCGCCGGCGTAATGCGCAAGACCGACGAAGCGATCAAGAGCTACGGGCTGAACTACACGTTGATGCCGAGCTCGGGCAGCGCGATGACGGCCGAGCTGTCGCGTTCGGTCAACGCGAACAAGCCGGTCATCGTGACCGGCTGGGCGCCGCACTGGATGTTCGCGAAGTGGAAGCTGCGCTTCCTCGAGGATCCGAAGAAGGTGTTCGGCGGCGCCGAGCACGTCGACAGCGTCGCGAATCCGTCGCTCGAAACGAAGGCCAGGCCGGTCGCCGCGTTCCTGAAAAAATTCCAGTGGAAGCCGGGTGAAATCGACAGCGTGATGCTGGCGATCCAGAACGGTGCGAAGCCGGAAGCGGCCGCCGACGCGTGGATTGCGGCCCATGCCGACCGCGTGAATGCGTGGACTGAAGGCGCGCAGTAAGCAGAAAAATATTCGTCATACGAAGCACCATAACAATACGCCGGGAATAGCATGCAGGAATCCGAAATAATCGCGACTTCGTGCGGCCATATCCCGGTTTTCTTTTACTGATTCTGCAAAAAAGCCCGTAAGTTGTTACACTACGGCCCTTGTGCGGAGTCATCACAGGAGGAATTGGATGAGTCAGGCAGGACTGCGTGCGAACCGCACCAGTGATGTTGAGGCAACCATCTCACATGATTCGACGGGCCACACGCTGCATCGTGGCCTGACTTGGAAAGATGCATTCTGGGTGACGAGCGGCGTGCCGGCAGGCGTGCTGTTCACGATCGGCGGCGTATGCGCGACGATCGGCCAGCCCGCGTGGGCGATCTGGATCGCCGCGATCACGATGGGGCTGATCCAAAGCGCGACTTATGCGGAAATATCGGGGCTATTTCCCCATAAATCGGGCGGCGCGTCCGTCTATGGCGCGATCGGCTGGGTCCGTTACAGCAAGCTGATTGCCCCGGTTTCCGTGTGGTGCAACTGGCTCGCGTGGTCGCCGATGCTCGCGCTCGGCTGCGGCCTTGCGGCGAGCTATGCGCTCACGAGTCTCTTTCCCGCCAACGCGGCGGTGCTGCACTGGCAGCTCAAGGTTGCGGATCTCGGGTTCATCAAGCCGGGTCTGTCCCTGCGGATCAACGCGACGTTCATCATCGCGACGATCCTGCTTCTCATCACGTTCAAGCTTCAGCACAGCGGTGCATCGAAGGCTGCGCGCACGCAGCGCATTCTCGGCATCGCGTCGCTCACGCCGCTGTTGATCGTCGGCATCGTGCCGTTCGTCACCGGCGACGTGCCGATGTCGAACCTGCTCCCGCTGCTGCCGCTCGGTCACGACGCGCACGGCAACGTCACGGCCGCGACCTTCGGCTCGTGGAACGGGCAGGGCGTGACGATGGCGCTCGGCGCGATGTTCATGGCCGGCTGGGCGTCGTACGGCTTCGAGACGGCCGTCTGCTACACGCGTGAATTCCGCGATCCGCGCCGCGACACCGCGAAGGCGATCTTCTGGTCGGGCGCGCTGTGTCTCGTCGTGATGACGCTCGTGCCACTGGCGTTCCAGGGCGCGCTCGGCACGCAGGCGATGCTCGATCCGGCGATCGGCGACGGCACCGGCGTCGCGGCCGCGATGGCGAAGATCGTCGGCGGCGGCGCGTGGGTCGCGAACGCGGTCGTCGTGATGCTGATGCTGTCGATCCTGCTGATCGTGATGACGTCGATGATGGGCTCGTCGCGCACGCTGTACCAGGCCTCGGTCGACGGCTGGCTGCCGAAGTACCTGTCGCACGTGAACGAGCACGGCTCGCCCACGCGCGCGATGTGGACCGATCTCGGCTTCAACCTCGTGTTGCTGATGATGTCGGACTACATGACGGTGCTGTCGATCTCGAACGTCTGCTACATGTTGTTCGTATTCCTGAATCTTCAGTCGGGCTGGATCCACCGGATGGATCGCGGCAACTGGGATCGTCCGTTCCGCTGCCCGA
Organism: Burkholderia pyrrocinia; assembly: GCF_018417535.1. Lineage (NCBI taxonomy): Bacteria > Pseudomonadati > Pseudomonadota > Betaproteobacteria > Burkholderiales > Burkholderiaceae > Burkholderia > Burkholderia pyrrocinia. Next base: position 2,836,484 of record NZ_CP070978.1, read on the forward strand.
CGTGGCTGCTCGTCGGCGGTGCGATCTGCGGGTACGCGAACCTCGTTTATGTCGGCGCGGGCGCGAACCTGCAGGGCGAAGGTACGCTGCGCAACGGCTTGATCGCGATGCTGCTGATCGTGCCGGTGTTCCTCTATCGCCACTACTGGCAGGACCGGGGCCGGTTCCCCGCGCAGATGCAGCGCGACATGGAGCTCGAGGTACCGAAGCGCGCGATGTGGCTGAATCTGATGCCGTATGCGGCGCTGATCGGTGCGGGGCTGACGATCTGGCTGTCGTATTACCTAGCGTGGGTGAAGTAGGCATCGGCCACGTCGTTCGCCGGGAACGGATACCGCACACGGTCCCGCGAGCACGACACGATGTCGCGCAGCATGAACAAAGCCCGACCGGTCGCGCGACCGGCCGGGCTTTCTTCATTTCGCGCCCGCGCGGTCAGCCGGCCGGCTCTTCGTCGCTGGCGCGCATGTCGTCGTCGAGGGTTCGCATGAAGCGCGTCGGCACCATCACGACCGGATGCGGCGTGGCGTCTCCGGCGTCGCCCGCATCGAGCAGCGCGAACGCTTCCGCGATCAGCCGCTGCACGTCCTGCCGCAGCATCGTGACGTCGAACGGCAGGCGCGCGGCGAACGGGTCCCAGTCGAAGCAGCCGACGGCCGTGCGCTGCCAGATGTCCCACGGCAGCTCCGACGCGAAACGCACGAGCCCTTCGAACGAGGTGATCGAGTTCGTCAGCATGCCGGCCGGCAGCCGGCCGAGCGTGTCGTAGCGTCGTGCAAGCGCCTCGCGCGCAGCCGCGGGCGCGTAGCCGCAGCGCTCGATCGCGTCGTGCGGCGGCGGCGGCAGGCCGCGCGCGGCGAACGCGTCGTGAAAGCCCGCGATCCGCATCTCGGTCGCATATTCGCCGGCGATGCCGCCGAGCAGGGTCAGTTCGCCGGGCGCATTGCCGCGCGCGAGCATCTTGTCGATCAGCACGTCGGTCAGCGCCCGCGCGCCCGCGCGGTTGTCCGACACGACCGACGGCGCACCTGCTCCCGGCAGGTCGACGTTGATCGACGGGATACCGGCCGCGTCGCACAGCGCATTGAGCGGCGCCGGGTCGCGCACGCCGGCGATGAACAGCAGTTCGACACGCTGCGCGAGCAGCGTCTGCGCGACGTTCAGTTCGACGTCCGGGTCGCGCTGCGTGCCGACGACGATCGGGCACAGGCCGCGCCGGCGTGCCTCGTCCTCGAAGGTTTCGGCGAGCCCCGCGAAGAAGCGGTTGCGGTAGTGCGGAATGACCATGCCCGCCAGCCCCGAGCGCGACAGGCGCAGGCCGCGCGCGCTCAGGTTCACGTTGTAGCCGAGCGCCTTGGCGCTGTCGAGAATGCGCGTGGCCGTTTCCTCGCTGATCCGGTAGCGGGCCCAGTTGCCGTTCAGCACCATGCTGACCGTGGACGTGGACGAGCCGGTTGCTTTCGCGATGTCGTAGATCGTGGACTTGCGTCCGGTAGTCGTGCGGGCCATCTGCGTCGTCGCTCCCCTCGTATGCGTTCTTGTGCCGATGATGCCGACGGTATGCGTTTCGGGACACGATGCCCTATCAGGGTTTTCCCATGCTTTCCGTCGAAGCTAAATGGATTCAGCATACACGAAACGGTTTGCTGAATGGATTTAGCAACTGACCGCCATGCCGGAGCCCGGAAGCCCGGCGACGGTCGCCTTCGGATGGAGGAGACATGTCAGTGAATTTCTTGCGCACGGTATGTGCGGGCGTGGCTGCGTTCGCGCTCGCGACGGGCATCGCGTCGGCGTCGCCGGACAAGCCCGTGATCGGGGTCGTCGTGAAGATCGGCGGCATTCCGTGGTTCAACGCGATGGACGCGGGCATCAGGAAGCGCGGCGAGCAACTCGGCGTGAAGGCGTTCATGGTCGGGCCGACCAGCGCGGATCCGGCGCTGCAGGTGCGTGCGATCGAGGACCTGATCGCGCAGAAGGTCGACGTGATCGGCGTGGTGCCGAACGATGCCGAGGTGCTCGAGCCGGTGCTGCAGCGCGCGCGGGCCGCAGGTATCAAGGTGATCACGCACGAATCGCCGAAGCAGAAGAACACCGACTGGAATTTCGAGCTGGCCTCCGCGAAGGGCTTCGGCGAGGCGTACGCGAAGAACCTCGCCGCGGCGGTGGGCGGCAAGGGCGAATACGCGGTGTTCGTCGGCTCGCTGACGGTGCCGCTGCATAACGCGTGGGCCGATGCCGCGATCGCGTATCTGAAGGCCAACTATCCGGACATGAAGCTCGTCGGCGATCGCTACGGCGTGGCCGAAGACGTGGACGCGTCGCGCAAGACCGCGCTCGACCTGATGCGCGCGCACCCGAACCTGAAGGCGATCCTGGCGTTCGGCAGCCAGGGGCCGATCGGCGCCGCGCGCGCGGTCGCCGAGAAGCAGGCGAAGGGCAAGGTCGTGGTGCTCGGACCGTTCTCCCCGGGGCAGGGCCGGCGGCTCGTGCACGACGGCGTGCTGAACGGCGGCTACATGTGGAACCCCGCGCAGGCCGGCGAGGTGTTCGTCACGCTCGGCACGATGCTCGCGAAGGGGCAGCCGGTCAAGGACGGCATGACGATTCCGGGGCTCGGCGTCGTGCATCCGGAAGGCCACAACCTGATCGTGAACCAGCTCGTCGAGCTGAACGCGAAAACCGTCGACGATCTCGCGAAGCAGGGGCTGTGAGCGGCATGCACGCGGGCGCAACGCGCCGTGCGATGAAGTCGTTCGACTCTCCCGAGGTTTCATAGCAGGCCGCACCGGAGCGTAGCGATGATGTCTGCCCATTCCCGTGAATCCGCGGCGCCCGGCCGGGCGAGCCCGCCGCCGGCCGCGTTCGCGGCCGACGCGCCGTTGCTCGAACTCGACAACGTGTCGAAGACGTTCGGTGGCGTGCAGGCGCTGCAGCAGGTGCGGTTCGACGTGATGCCGGGCGAAGTGCTGTGCCTGGCCGGCGAGAACGGCTGCGGCAAGAGCACGTTGATCAAGATCGTGAGCGGCGTCCATCGCCCGGAGTCCGGCGCGGTGATGCGCTTCGACGGCAAGCCGGCCGGCGATCTCGATCCGGCGCGTGCGCGCGCGCTCGGCATCCAGGTGATCTGGCAGGACCTCGCGTTGTTCCCCGAGATGACGGTCGCCGAGAACATCGCGTTCGAGCAGAACCTCGGCGCGCGTCCTCGGCTGGTCGACTACGCGCGGATGAAGGTCGCCGCGCGGCAGATTCTCGCGCGGCTCGGCGTCGAGCTCGATCTCGGCAGGCCGGTGCGTACGCTCACGATCGCACAGCGGCAGGTTGTCGCGATCGCGCGTGCGCTCGTCGCCCACGCGCGTCTCGTGTTCATGGACGAGCCGACCGCGTCGCTCAGCCATGCCGAGACGCAGGCGCTGCTCGCGATCGTGCGCCGCCTGTCGGCCGACGGCATCGCGGTGGTGTTCGTCAGCCATCGGCTCGCGGAAGTGCTCGACGTATGCGCGCGCGTGACGGTGCTGCGCGACGGCCGCTATGTCGGCACGTTTCCCACGGCGGGGATGACGCAGACGCGGCTCACCGAGCTGATGACCGGGCGCACCTTCGATTACGCGGTGCGCACGACCGACCTGTCGGCCGCGGCCGCGATGCTGCGTGTCGACGGGCTGTCGCGGCGCGGCGAATACGAGGCCGTGTCGTTCGAGGTGCGGCGCGGCGAGATCCTCGGCCTGGCGGGGCGTCTCGGCGCGGGGCGCACCGAGCTTGCGCTGTCGCTGTTCGGGATGACGCGGCCGGACGCCGGCGCGATCGCGCTCGACGGCCGGCCGCTGTCGCTGCGCTCCAATCGCGACGCGATTCGCGCGGGCATCGCGTACGTGTCGGAAGACCGCCTGCAACTGGGCCTCGTGCAGCCGCAATCGATCGGCGACAACACGGCGATCGCGGTGCTCGACGACCTGCTCGGTGCGGCCCGGCTGATTTCGCCGCGGCGGCGCGATGCGCTGATCCGCGACTGGGTCGCCCGGCTCGCGGTGAAGATCGGTGGCCCCGACGACGCGGTGTCGACGCTGTCGGGCGGCAACCAGCAGCGCATCGTGCTCGCGAAATGGCTCGCGACGAAGCCGAAGCTGCTGATCCTCGATTCGCCGACGGTCGGCGTCGACGTCGGCGCGCGCGCCGGCATCTTCGCGATCATTCACCGGCTCGCGGCGCAAGGCATGGCGATCGTGCTGATTTCCGACGAGATTCCCGAGGTGTACTTCAACTCGGACCGCATCCTGCACATGCGCGACGGCCGTATCGTCGCCGAGTACGTGCCGGGCGGCACGCCGATCGATCACATCGAGCGAGACGTCCATGCGTAAGCTCGGCACATTCGGCATCGGCTCGACCGAAGCGTGGCTGCTCGCGGTGATCGTCGCGATGGCGATCGGCCTCGGCATCGCGACGCCGACCTTCCTGACGCTGTCCAACCTGTTCGACCTGCTCAACCAGAGCGCGGTCAACATCATCTTCGCGGTCGGGCTGCTGATCGTGCTGATCGCGGGCGGCATCGACATATCGTTCGCGGTCGGCGCGTCGGTGGTGCAGTACCTCGCGGCGCTCACGCTCATGCGGCTCGGCGGCGGCAACTGGGCGCTCGGTTTCGCGGTCTCGGCCGGCTTCGGCATCCTGCTCGGCGCGGTGAACGCGACGATCATCTACCGGTTTCGCGTCGTGTCGATCGTCGCGACGATCGCGACCTTCAACCTCTTCTTTGGCGGGCTGATGTTCGTGACGGGCGGCGTGTCGATCTACGACCTGCCCGACTGGTGGACGAATCGCGTCACGCTCGTGCAGGTCGATACGCCGGGCGGCGTCGCATCGCTTGCGCTGCCGGTCGCGGTGATGGCCGCGGCCGTCGTCGCGACGTGGTTCCTGCTGCGGCGCACGACGCTCGGCCGCCAGCTCTATGCGACCGGCGACAACCCGGAAGCCGCGCGACGCGTCGGCATCGATCTCGCGACGATGCATTACGTCGCATACGGCTGGCTCGGGATGATGGCGGGCATCGCGGGCCTGATGCAGGCGCACTACGTGCAGGAGGTCGTGCCGAACGCGCTGTACGGCCGCGAACTGGACGTGCTCGCGGCCGTCGTGCTCGGCGGCGCGCGACTCGGCGGCGGGCGTGGCACGGTGCTCGGCGCGATCCTCGGCATTCTGCTCGTGTCGATCACCGCGAACGGGCTCAACCTGCTCGGCGTGTCGCCGTACGCATTCAAGATGATCGTCGGCGCGGTCATCCTGGTCGCGATCACCGTGTCGAGCGACGGCGTCGCGCGGCTGGTCGGCTCGCGCTTCCTGTCGCCACGCGCGAGGACATGATCATGAGACACGCCGAATCCCGGCGCTTTCCGGCGCTGTCCGTTCCGGCCGACGTGGCCGGCCTGCTGGGTTTTCTCGCGTGCGTCGTCGCGGCGATGAGCGTCGCGTCCGACCGTTTCCTGACGGGCGGCACGTTTGCGTCGATCGCGTTCCAGCTGCCGGAGCTCGGCCTGTTCACGCTGGCGATGCTGATGCCGCTGGTGTCCGGCGGCTTCAACCTCGCCGTCACGTTCACCGCGAACATCGCGGGGCTCGCGATGGCGTGGGTGATCCAGTCGCACGGCGGCCCGGAGGCCGGCATCGCGGCGGTCGCGCTCGGCATCGCCGCGGCGCTCGCGACGGGCGCCGCGGCCGGCTGGCTGATCGGCGCGGTGATCGCGCATACGGGCGCGAGCCCGATCCTCGTGTCGCTGTCGGCGATGATCTTCCTGCGCGGTCTCGGCGAATTCCTGACGCGCGGCGGCGACATTTCCGGGTTTCCGCCGGTCGTCCGCGCGATGGGCAACGGGCTGTGGCTCGGCGTGCCGGCGCCGCTGTGGATCTTCGCGGGCTGCGCGCTGCTGTGGCACGTCGTGATGACGTATTCGCGGCTCGGCTTCGTCACGCGGATGATCGGCTCGAATGCGGAAGCGACGCGCTACTCGGGCATCTCGACCACGCGGGCGATCACGCGCATCTACATGCTGTCGGGGCTGATGTGCGGCGTGGCCGGCGTCGTGATGCTGTCGCGCTTCAACTCGGTACGCGTCGGTCACGGCGAGGCGTTCCTGCTGATCTCGGTGCTCGCCTGCTTTCTCGGGCGCGTCGATCCGTTCGGCGGCTTCGGTCGCGTCGCGCCGGTCGTGATCGCGCTCGTGATCCTGCAGGTGATCGCATCGGGCCTCAACCTGCTCGGCGCGAGCCAGCACCTCGCGACCGCGCTGTGGGGTGCGTTCCTGCTCGCGGTGATGCTGGTGCGCTGGGCATGGGCCCGGCATGCGTCGCGGCCGCGCAATCGCAATCGAATCGCGACGCCGGCGCTCGGCGGCCTCGAACCCCCTCAACGGAAGGAGACGAAATGAACAAGCTTGGCGTACATGCGCTGGTCTGGGAGGCCGGCTGGAGCCGCGACGCATGCGCGCGCGCAATCGCGAATACGGCCGAGACGGGCTTCGATTTCATCGAGGTACCCGCGCTCGATCCCGATTCGATCGACGCCGCGTTCACGCGGCGCGAACTCGAACGGTACGGGCTCGGCATCACGTTCTCGCTCGGGCTCGATGCGCAATCCGACATTTCGAGCGGCGATGCGCAGAAGGCCGCGCGCGGCAAGCAGAAACTCGAGGCCGCGCTGCGTGTCGCGCGCGACTGCGGCGCGACGCACGTATGCGGGATCCTGTATTCGGCGTTCCAGAAGAATTTCACGCCGACGACGGCCGCCGGCGTCGCGATGTCCGCCGACATCCTCGCGCAGGTGGCGGACACGGCCGCGCAAAGCGGCATCACGCTCGGGCTCGAAGTCGTGAACCGCTACGAGTCGAACGTGCTCAACACCGCGTCGCAGGGTGTCGAGCTGTGCCGGCGCATCGGCCGGCCGAACGTGAAGGTGCATCTCGACACGTATCACATGCATATCGAGGAGTCGGACGTGACGTCGGCGATCCGCGACACCGGCGAGCAACTCGGCTACGTGCACATCGGCGATTCGCATCGCGGGTATCTGGGGTCGGGCAACGTCGATTTCACCGCGGTGTTTCGTGCGCTGGTGTTCGGCGGCTATACGGGGCCGATCGCGTTCGAGAGTTTTTCGTCGCGTGTCGTCGGCCAGCCGCTCGAAGGCATCCTCGCGATCTGGCGCAACCTGTGGGAAGACAGTCACGATCTCGCCGCGCACGCGCTGGCATTTACGCGCGTGCAGCTCAAGTCCGCGCGCGAGGCGCTGAAGCAGGCCGAACGGAGCCGGTTGCCGTGAGCGGCGCGGTGACGGGCGCGCAACGCATCGACTGCGAGGCGCTGGCCGCGCACCTGCTGCGCACGCAGCGGGCAGCGCGGCGCGTGGTCGCGATCGCCGGCGCGCCGGGCGCCGGCAAGAGCACGTTCGTGGAGCGGTTGCGCGCGCGCATCGACGACGAAGCGCCCGGGCTCGCGGCCGTCGTCGCGATGGACGGTTTTCATTACGACGACCGGGTGCTGGGCGCGCGCGGCGACCGCGCGCGCAAGGGGGCGCCGCATACGTTCGACGTCGACGGCCTCGCGGCGTTGCTCGCGCGTTTGCGCGCGGACGACGGCCGCGACATCGCGGTGCCCGTGTTCGACCGGTCGCTGGAGATTGCGCGGGCCGGTGCGGACGTCGTGCCGGCGTCGGCCCGTCTGATTCTGGTCGAAGGCAACTACCTGCTGCTCGGCGATGCGCCGTGGGATGCGCTGCATGCGTCGTTCGACGTGACCGTGATGCTGGACGTGCCGCGCGCGACGCTCGTCGAGCGGCTCGTCGAGCGCTGGCACGGATACGGGATGGATGCTGCCGCGCTGCGCGCGAAGCTGGACGGTAATGATCTCGTCAACGTCGATACGGTGCTGTCGCGCAGCGTCCGCGCGGATTTCAGCGTCGACAACGGCTGAGGGGGCCGCGAAGCGCGGCCTGCTGCGCGTGCACCGCTGACGGAAACGCCGCCGTCCGATGCGACGAGTTCCGGTCATGGTGCAGCGCCGCGCTGACAGGCGTGGCGCTGATCCTCAACAACCTGTACCTGCGGCGCCGGGCGCGGCGAATCGGCACGGCGCCTTCGCGCGTGCCGTCGGCGTCCGCGTGACGGACGGTCGATCCCGCTTGCAGCGTACCGGCTTTACGAAAACACCACTGTCCGATCCCCGTTCAAGAACACCCGCCGCTCGATAAACGCCTTCACCGCGCGCGCAAGCGTGATGCTTTCGACGTCGCGCCCCACCGCAAGCAATTGCTCGGGCCGCAGTGCGTGATCGACGCGCTCGACCACTTGTTCGATGATCGGGCCTTCGTCGAGATCGTCGGTGACGAAGTGCGCGGTCGCGCCGATCAGCTTCACGCCGCGCGCATGCGCCTGGTGATACGGCTTCGCGCCCTTGAAGCCGGGCAGGAACGAATGATGGATGTTGATCGCGCGGTTCGCGAGCTTCGCGCTTGTTTCCTGCGACAGCACCTGCATGTAGCGCGCGAGGATCACGAGCTCGGCGCCGCTCGATTCGAAGAAGTCGAGCCACTGCGCTTCCTGCTGCGCCTTCGTGTCGGCCGTGATCGGGAAATGCCGGAACGGCAGCCCGTGCTGCGCGGCGAGCGGCTCGAAGTCGGGGTGGTTCGACACGATGCCGACGATGTCCATCTTCAGTTCGCCCATCCGCCAGCGGAACAGCAAGTCCGCGAGGCAGTGCTCGAGCTTCGACACCATGATCAGCACCTTCGGCCGCGCGTTCACGTCGTGGATCGCCCATTGCATGTCGCCGCCCAGGCCGGCCGCGATCGGCGCGAATTCCTGGCGCAGCGCGTCGATATGCAGCGTTTCATCCGTCGGATGAAAGACGCAGCGCACGAAGAAGCGGTTGCTGAGATCGTCGTCGAACACGTTCAGCGCATCGACATAACAGCGATGGCGATCGAGAAAGCCGACGACGGCGGCGACCTGGCCGGCCGCGCTCGCGCACGACAGTGTCAGGACGAATTGATCGGGGCGGTGCTCGGCGGTCATGAGACTCCTCGGATGGCATGGGCGCACGGCCGCGCGGCGGTGCACGACAGCGCCGCGCCGCGCGGGTAGCGGGAGGCTCAAGTAAATCAGGACGATTTTGACGAGGATAGAACCAACGCGCCGTGTGGCTGGTATCGGCGCGCCAGTGCGCGGAGGCGGGCGGGTCCGTCAGGCGCTCGCGCACGCGTCGAGCAGCCAGCGCCGGAACACGTGGGTCGCGTCCGGCTCGGGTCGCTGCGGCGGCCGCACCAGGAAGTAGCCGCGCGACGTGACGACGGGCGCGTCGACGAGCTTCACGAGCTGGCCGGACGCGACGAGCTCGTCGACGAGCGGCGACCAGCCGAGCGCGACGCCTTCGCCGAGCAGCGCCGCATGGATCACGAGCGCGTAGCTGTTGAAGGTCACGCCGCGCGCGGCGGCCGTCGTGTCGAGGCCGTGCGCGTCGAACCAGCCGGACCACGACAGCCAGCGCTCGGGGCGCGTCGGCTGCACGTGCAGCAGCGGCAGCGCGAGCAGGTGGTCGGCCCGCGCGACATGCGGGTGCGCATCGCGGAACGCGGGCGAACACACCGGCGTGACGGATTCCGGAAAAAGCCGTGCGGCCGTGCACGACGGCCAGTGGCCGTCGCCGAACAGGATCGCGATGTCGCCGTGGTCGCGCTGCGCGTCGTAATCCTGTGACGTGACGACGCGCACGTCGACGTCCGGCATCACGCGCTTCAGGCCGGCCAGGCGCGGCATCAGCCAGTAGGTCGCGAAGCCGAAGTCGGTGACGATCGTGAGCGCGCCGTGCTCGCGGCGCGCGCGCAGCGTCGCGGTGGCGCCGCGCAGCGTGTCGAGGCTCAGCCGCACGGCTTCGTACAGGCACTGGCCGTCGGCCGTCAGCGTGACGCCGCGCGGGCTGCGCTCGAACAGCGGCACGCCGAGCTCGGCCTCGAGCTGGAACACCTGCTGGCTCACGGCCGGCTGCGTCGAGCCGAGCTCGCGCGCGGCGGCCGTGAAGCTCGCGAGCCGGGCGGCCGATTCGAACGCGCGCAGCGCCTGCATCGACGGTAACGGTTCGGGTTTCGACATAAGTCCTTCTAATGGCCCCATAAGGGCAGGACGCCTACCCGCCCGAATTCGGGCGGGCGATAGTGCATCGGACGGCACGGCACGCGCGCTTCACGTCCGCCGCGCCAGGCCTTCCGCGATTCTAGCCAGTCGCGGCGGGCACGCGCGGCACTTTCTGCGGGCCGCATCCGTCATGCCGGACGACTCGCCGCCAAAGCGGCGCACCGTTCCATTCGAACACCGCTTTCCCTGCGACCGCCGATGACGAACCCGACACCCAACATCCTGATCCTGATGGCCGACCAGCTCACGCCGTTTGCGCTGCCGGCGTACGGCAACCGCGTCGCGCGCACGCCGACGCTCGACCGGCTCGCCGCGCAAGGCGTCGTGTTCGACGCCGCGTATTGCGCGAGCCCGCTGTGTGCGCCGTCGCGTTTCTCGCTGCTGACCGGCAAGCTGCCGTCGGGGATCGGCGCCTACGATAACGCCGCCGAATTGCCGGCGCAAACGCTGACGTTCGCGCACTACCTGCGCGCGGGCGGCTATCGGACCATGCTGTCCGGCAAGATGCATTTCTGCGGGCCCGACCAGTTGCATGGCTTCGAGGAGCGGCTCACGACCGACATCTATCCGGCCGATTTCGGCTGGGTGCCCGACTGGGACAGTCCGACCGAGCGGCCGAGCTGGTATCACAACATGAGTTCGGTGCTCGACGCGGGCCCGTGCGTGCGCACGAACCAGCTCGATTTCGACGACGAGGTCACGTTCGCCGCGAAGCAGAAGCTGTACGACGTCGCGCGCGAGCGCGCGGCCGGGCACGACGCGCGGCCGTTCTGCATGGTCGTGTCGCTGACCCATCCGCACGACCCGTATGCGATCACGCGCGAATACTGGGACCTGTACCGCGACGACGAGATCGACATGCCGGCCGTGCGGCGCGATGCGGCGGACAGCGACCCGCATTCGCAGCGGCTGCGCTTCGTCTGCGAGAACGACCGCACGCCGCCGACCGATGCGCAGATCCGCGCCGCGCGCCATGCGTACTACGGCGCGACGTCCTACGTCGACACACAGTTCGGCAGCGTGCTGGCCGCGCTCGACCAGTGCGGGTTCGCCGACGACACGATCGTGATCGTCACGTCCGACCACGGCGACATGCTCGGCGAGCGCGGGCTCTGGTACAAGATGACGTTCTTCGAAGGCGGCTGCCGCGTGCCGCTGATCGTCCATGCGCCGGGCCGCTTCGGCGCCGCGCGCGTGCGCGGGCCGGTGTCGCACGTCGACCTGCTGCCGACGCTCGTCGACCTGGCCGGCGCCGCACCGGCCGGCGGCTGGCCCGACCCCGGATGGCCGGACCCTGTCGACGGGGCGAGCCTCGTGCCGCACCTGCACGGCACGCCCGCGCACGATGTCGCGCTCGGCGAATACCTTGCGGAAGGCGCGGTCGCGCCGATCGTGATGATCCGCCGCGGCGACTGGAAGTACGTGCATTGCCCGGCCGATCCCGACCAGCTCTACAACCTGGCGGACGACCCGCGCGAACTCACGAACCTCGCCGGCTTGCCGGAAGCCGCCGACGTGCTCGCGGCGTTCCGCACGCAAGCCGCGCAGCGCTGGAACCTGCCCGAGCTGGACCGGCAGGTGCGCGCGAGCCAGCGGCGCCGGCGCTTTCATTACGCGGCGACGACGCAGGGCCGCATCCACGCGTGGGACTGGCAGCCGTTCACCGACGCGAGCCAGCGTTACATGCGCAATCACATCGAACTCGACACGCTCGAGGCGATGGCGCGTTTTCCGCGTGTCGGGCGCTGAGCGTCCCGCATCGCGAACCTTGACGAACGACGGAGGAAGCTGGCGATGGAACGGCAATGCAATGCAGCAATCCGGATCGGCGCGGCGCTCGCCGCGGCGGCCTGCCTGACGGTGGCGCAGGGCGCGCACGCGGCCGACCCGCAGACGTGCAGCGACGTGAAAATGGCGGCGCCCGGCTGGACCGACATCGACGCGACGAACGCGATGGCGGGCGTCGTGCTGAAGGCGCTCGGCTACCGGCAGGACGTGGCGAACCTGTCGGTGCCGATCACGTACCAGGGGCTCAAGAAAGGGCAGGTCGACGTGTTCCTCGGCAACTGGATGCCCGCGCAGGCGCCGCTCGTGAAGCCGTTCGTCGACGAGAAGTCGATCGACGTGCTGCACGCGAACCTGAGCGGCGCGAAGTTCACGCTCGCGGTGCCCGACTACGTCGCGGCTGCGGGCGTGCATACGTTCGCCGATCTCGCGCGTTATGCGGACCGCTTCGGCGGCAAGATCTACGGGATCGAGCCCGGCGCGCCCGCGAACCAGAACATCAAGCGAATGCTGTCCGACCACGCGCTCGGCACGGCGAACTGGTCGCTCGTCGAATCGAGCGAGACGGGCATGCTCACGCAGGTCGAGCGCGCGGTGCGCGACAAGCGCTGGATCGTGTTCCTCGGCTGGGAGCCGCATTTGATGAACACGAAGTTTCATCTGACCTATCTGTCCGGCGGCGATGCGTATTTCGGCCCGAACTACGGCGGGGCGACGGTCAATACGGTCGCACGCGCCGGGTTCGCCGGCCAGTGCGCGAACCTTGCGCGGCTGTTCCGGCAGATGACGTTCTCCGTCGACGTCGAGAACCGGATGATCGCCGACATGCTCGACCACAAGACGTCGCCCGCGCTCGCGGCGCAGCACGCGCTGAAGGCCGACCCGGCGCTGGTCGCCGGCTGGCTGGACGGCGTGACGACAGTCGCCGGCGCACCGGGCCTGCCGGCCTTGCGCGCGGCCCTCGACGGCCGCTGACCCCTCCTTCGGGCGGCCGGTTTTTGCCGTGCCGCCTGTCTACGTGTTTTCCCGACCGGTCGCATCGTGACCATTTGGTGTCGCCTTCAGACGGGTGACGCGAAATATGGGTTTGTACTTTTTGTCAATGGCTGCGTTATTGCGAAAAACGAAATGCCGAAGCCAGCGGGCGTACCGAATTTGAATCCACCGGCGTATTGCGGCACGCGCCGGGACGAGATTCTTTCCATCGAACGGTTCAGGGAGGGTGGTCGATAATGAAGCACAAGAAAGTTGCCGTAACCGCCGCGCTTGCATGCGCGGCCTGCATTCCCGCCGTCGGGCATGCCCAGAGCAGCGTGACGCTGTACGGGATTCTCGACGCGGGCATCACGTATGTGAACAACACCGGCGGCTCGCACGTGGTCAAGTTCGACGACGGCGTCTCATACGGGAACCGCTTCGGCCTGAAGGGCACGGAAGACCTGGGCGGCGGCCTGAAGGCCGTGTTCACCCTCGAGAGCGGCTTCCACCTCGGCAACGGGCAGCTCGGCTTCGGCGGCGCGGAGTTCGGCCGGCAGGCGTATGTCGGCCTGCAGAACGACTGGGGCACGCTGTCGTTCGGCAACCAGCTCGACATCACGAACGAACTCGTGTCGATCTACAACATCTCGGCGTGGGGCAGCGGTTATGCGATCCACCAGGGCGACTTCGACCGCTTCAACGGCGACCGCCTGCCGAATTCGGTGAAATTCCTGTCGAACGACCTCAGCGGCTTCAAGTTCGGCGCGATGTACTCGTTCGGCAACGTCGCGGGCAACTTCCATCGCAACAGCGCATGGAGCGCGGGTGCGAGCTTCACGAAGGGCGACTTCTCGATCGGCGCCGCGTACACGCGCCTGAACAACCCGAACGGCATCTACGCGTTCGACCCGTACGCGATGATCGGCACGCACACGTTCCTCGGCCAGCAGACCGTCACCGTCGATCCGGCGACCGGCGCGCGCACCGACCTGTTCGCGAACACGCCGATGAACGTCGACAGTCAAGGCACGTTCGGCATCGGCTCGAGCTACACGATCGGCAAGCTGACGCTCGACGCCAACTTCTCGTACACGACGATCAAGGGTTTCGGCCAGTCGTCGCACATGCAGGTGTATGAAGGCGGCGGCCTGTACCAGTTCACGCCGGCGCTGAGCCTGATCGCGGGCTACCAGCACACGCGCTTCGAAGGCCATCACTGGAACCAGGGCACGGCGGGCCTGCACTACCTGCTGTCGAAGCGCACCGACGTGTATATCTCCGGCGATTACCTGCGCGCGTCGCAAGGCGTGGATGCGGTGGTCGGCTACAGCTTCACGCCGTCGACGACGCAGACGCAGGCCGACGTGCGGATCGGGATGCGGCATTCGTTCTGAGCAGGGTGGTGTGGAGCAGCGACGTCTTCAGCGAGGTCTCTCTTTGGCGCGAACTGCGGTTCGCGCTTTTTTTTGTTTCTTCGCGGATTTCCGTGGATGGGGCTGTCAGACCCTGAACAGCCGCTCAACCGGGAGCCGTCGGCTGCGGAGATCCCGCACCGCCTTTCCGCCGTCGGAGATTGAGTTTGCGGCTGGAGGCGTTCAATCGGAGTTCTGCGTCGTGACGGACCGCACCGAATGGCGAAAGCGTCCACAAGATCAGAGGCTTACTGCGGAAATGCGAAGTCTACTACGCGAATTGACAAATTTAATCCGGACATAGGCGAATTGACGACATTATTTCGGTGAGACTGTCAATAAAGTCGTCAACTCGTGGATCGGACGCCCTGATCTATGGGGATTCTGGAGTGACGGAATCATTTTGCTCTACGCCACCGCGGATAACCGTCGGCCACCTGAAATCGTTCGAAGCGAATCGGAACGCAACGGCGAGTGACGAAGCCTATTTCAAGAAGGTCGACGCCGGGACTGCGGGCGGAATCGATCGCCCGGACGGCGACCGCTATCGCTGGAGGTACTACCGGCACAACATCCATTTCGCGCTTGCTTCGGCGATCATGACAGGCAACGTCGAGGACATGACCTGGGCCGCCGATCGGCTCCGGACTTCGGAAGGCAAGGGCGTGACGTTCCGGACCGACCGTTATCGCGGCGTCTATTACCAGTCGCTGCCGTATTTCATGTCGCCGGACGAGATTACCCGGCAGCCACCGCCTGACGGGACGGCAAAGGACTGGCGCTTTGCACGCATTTCCTGGGGCTACGCACAAGTGCTCGCCTACATCCGCAAACGCGATGCAAGCGGCGCACGAAGTGCGTATGCGCAACTCGAGAAGGACGTGATCGCGTTCAGGAACGAGCGGCGCGACGAAGTGATGGGTCACCAGGCCGCACAGATCATGCAATCGGTCGCGCACGCACGTATCGACCAGATGAACGGCGACGCGCGAAGCGGCGTACGCGTTCTCGAACGCTCGGTCAAGCTGCAGGACGCGATGAACTACGACGAGCCGCCTTACTGGATGGTTCCGGTCAGGCAGGCCCTCGCCGCACTCCTGATCGACCTCGACCAATACGACAACGCGATCGACACGCTCCACGCGTCGCTCGGCGACGACGACCCGAATCGCGACCTGTACACGAATTTCAAAGGCAACGGCTGGGCGTATTTCGGCTTGACGCAGGCCTACGAAAGAAAGGGGATAGGGAATTTGACGCCCGAACAGCAAAAGGACTACGACAGCGCACTGAAACGGCTCGCCGAATACTGTCCGCCCGCCGATCATGTTTGCGCGTTGTCGCTTGATCGGATGTAAATAAACGAACCGGAACGTCTCGAGCTCACCGGCTCTTGCTCAGAAGCACTGCGTGAGCCGATCGAACAGTCGAAGGGCGGTTGCGCGTGAAGCATTTCGATATTGTTTTCTTTCTGGAATTTTATTTTGAAATAGTAACCGGAAGAATAGGTCAGGATTGCAGTGCGAGGCGCTGACGAGTTTTATGCAGCAACTCCATATTTCGTAATCCTGGAAAAAGAAAATGCTAATTCCTAGATTTGCTTAGAATTCCTGCTATAACGAATTTCAGTTGTCAGGCGGAGGTGGTGGAAGTAGAAGCGTTCAACTACAGGCGAAGGGGATTGAAATGGCAAACGACGACGTGAAGAAGCTGTCAGTGCAATCGGCCGATGCGGCCGAACTTGCCGCCCAGTGCGCGGCGCAATTGGCGAAGTGCGCAGCGGCCTATCATGCCGCGGTGGCGCGTGCGGCGTCGGCAAAATGTGCCGCCGCCGCCGCCAAGTGTGCTGCGAACGCAGCCCACTGCGCGGCGAATGCGGCCAAGTGCGCGGCAAACTGACATGCATCACATGGGAATCGGCTCCATGGCGAACAAGCGGAGGTGTTCGCCATGAGCATCCCAAGGCTGGGCGTCGGGCTCCAGTTCAATCCGGCGCTGATCGACTGGTTTCCTTTTTTCGACCAATCCCTGGATGCGCTGGAAATACTGTTCGACGGCGTGATGGCGCCGCTTGACGGGCCGGGGCTGATGTTGCCGGCGATGGTCGACACGATGCGCGAGGTCTCCGCGCGCTTTCCGCTCGTCGGTCACTCCAATTACGGCGGCGACTTCGGCTTCGACGATCTGGCGAGCACGCCGGCGGTGCGACGCCATGTGCCGCTCGCCCGGAAATTCAACGTCCCCTGGGTTTCGAACCATTGCTTCTACAGCGACGCGTCGTGGTGCGACGTGTGGAGCAGCCCGCTGCAGTTCTCGCGCGACGAGGTCGTTCGGATTGCCAACCGGGCGCGCGCGCTGCAAGACCTGTATGGCGTCCCGCTCGCGCACGAGAACGCGGCCTACTACCGGGTATGCCCCGGAAGCGACATGGAGGAGGGGGAGTTCCTCGCCCGCGTCGTCGAGCTGTCAGGCACCTATTTGCACCTCGACCTGCACAACCTCTATGCGAACGCGCAAAACCACGGCGCCAGCGGTTATTCGATCGCGCGTTTCCTCGACACGATCCCGATGGACCGTGTTATCTGCATCCACATGGCCGGCGGCCGCTGGTTCGACAACCAGTACCACGACCTGCACGACACCCAGGTCGTCGAGCCCGTATGGGACCTGCTCGACGACGTGCTGTCGCGCGCGCGCCCCGGCGCGGTGATCCTCGAGTACGAAGCCGAGGCGCTGCGCAGCCGCGAAGAGACGCTCGACGTCGCCCGCTCCATCGACGTCATCCTTGCCGATCTGGCGCGCGGACGCGCTGCGTGGGACCGCGCCTATGGCCCCGCCAGCCGCCGAACCACACAACAGGAGGCAGCGTGAAAGTTGGCCACGATATCGACGTCGCACCGGCGAACTGGACGTTCTCCGGCAACGTCGCCGAAACGTTCGTCGATCACGTCCGCCGGTCGGTGCCGTACTACGATGCGGGGCACGACCTGGTTTGCCAGCTCAGCGATTTCTTCTGCCACGGCGACAGCATCTGCTACGAGATCGGCGTGTCCACGGGCCAGCTGCTGCGGAAGCTGGCGGAACATCATGCGTCGAAGCCGGGCATCACGTGGGTCGGCATCGATCCGGTCGAGTCGATGATCGCCAAGGCGCGGCAGCACTGCGTGGAGGTGCCCAACATCGCGCTTGAAGTCGGCGACGCGCGCTTGTACGGCTTCGAGAAGTCGGACCTGATCGTGTCCTTCTACTGCATCCAGTTCATCCCGCCGAAAGACCGGCAGGAAGTATTCAACCGCATCTACGAGCGCCTGAACTGGGGCGGCGCCTTCATCCTGTTCGAGAAGGTTCGCGCGCCGGATGCGCGGTTCCAGGACATGGTCGTGTCGCTCTACAACGACTACAAGCGGCGCGAAGGGTTCTCGGCCGACGAGATCCTGAACAAGACAGCGAGCCTCAAGAGCGTGCTCGAGCCGTTCTCCACGGAAGGCAACCTCGGGCTGCTCAAGCGCGCGGGGTTCGTCGATATCACGACCGTCATGAAGTATCTGTGTTTCGAGGGGTTCCTGGCGATCAAGTAGGCCCCTGCGAGCAAGCGATCGCCGTTGCCGCGAGCGACCAGACTCTTCGAACACGGGAGGCGTGATGGATGCCAGGCTGGTATGGGATACGTGGCGGCGGATTCTCAGCGACGATGGTCTTGTCGAGATGGTCACGCGGGCAGGGCACGCCGATGCTGCCTCACTCGCGGGCCTCGGCGCCGCCGAGCGGGCCGTGGTGGCCGACTATGCCTGCACCCCGCAGGCGACGCAGACCAATATCGGCATGTACCGCCGCAGCCTGGTGCGCATCGTCCGCGTTGCGCTCGGCCGCGTGCCGCTGAGTCAGCATCTTCTGTTCATGAGCGGGCTCGACGTCGACGCCGTGGCCGCGGAATTCGCCCGCGTCAATGGCTATGCCGACGACGGCCCGAATTTCTGGCGTCTCGCCGGTGCCTTCGTCGCCTATCTCGCGACGCGCGCCGAATTCGCGGCGCCAACGCACCAGGACGCGCTGGCGATCGATCAAGCGCTGGTCACGCTCGCCCGTCGTCTCGGCCAGGTCACGGTCGATGCGTGGCCAAACGCCGTCGCGGCCGGAATCGGCGATGCCGCGGGTTCGGATCGCTCGCTCGTGCGTTTCGTCGCGTCGCGCGCCGCTATCGTGGCCCGGTCGCGCCACGACCTCACGCCGTGGATCGAAAACCCGTATGGCTTCGATCCTGCCGAGACGCTGGATGCGTCGCCGCGGCATTGGCTGGTCTATTTCCCGGACGCCGACAGCGCGCCGGCCTACGCGGAGTTGTCCGAGCGCTCGGCCCGCATCTTCGAGCTGCTGGCCACACCGCATTCAGCCGCCGACGTGGCGCGGGCGCTGGGCAGCCTGTCCGACGCCGAGGCGCTCGAGGTGATCGACCGGCTCGCCGCACTCGGTGTCGTCGTCAGCGAGAAGGCCGGCGGGCGCGCCGTGAGGAACCCGTTTCGGAACGATACGCTGGGCAGCGATGCGTTCGTCATGCTCGATCCGGCGGTCGAGATGCTGGACGTCGAAATCGCCGGGCACCGGTTTCTGTGCCACGGCCACTTCGAAGTCGGCATGGCCGTGCCGCCCGGCGAGGGGCTGTCCGACTTCGTCGCCGAGCTCGCGGGCAAGCCTGTCCGCGTTGGCGCGCTGCGCAAGGGCTTCGACGATCAGCACCTGATCGACACGATGCTCGCCGCGTTGCGGCAGCACGGCTTCCTGCACGTGACGTCGGAGGGCGTGCCATCGGCCGACGAACTCGCGCATTTGCGCCGCGCGGCCGCGGAGAGCCGCCGAACGCGGCTGTGCCACACCATCAACCTGCATCTCGACGCCGTGTCGGCCGATGCGATTCGTGCGCGTGTCGAGGCCGAATCGACCGCACCGCAACTGCATTTGCGCTGTACGCGAATCGGCGATCATGCGTCGACCCTCGCCGAGCTTGCGCGCCTGCGCCAAGCGGGCCGGTTGCGCCTGCATCACACGGTGGTGCAGGCCGCCGATCCGGAGTGCGACGCCGATGTCGTCCGGTCGCTGCGCCGTCTCGGTGCCGGCGTGAGCGTCGACGATGTGCCATGGCCGGCGCCGGCGCAGCCCATCGCCGGCCTCGACGCATTGACGCGGGCAGGCGTGCCCGTGCATGCGCGGATGGCGCCGGGCCGGTCGTTCCTCGACGCCGCGACGCGCGCGCACGCCGTGGCCTGGGCCGAACGGGCGGGGCTCTGCGGCTTGTGTCTCGAGCTCGATGCCGACGCGCTCTGGCCCGCGGAAAAGCCGAGCGAGACCGATTTCGTCGGCGTCTTCGAAGCCGTGCATGTGCTGGACGAAACCTTCGGCGACGTCTGCATCGCCAACCTGCCGAGCGACGAGGTCTTGCTCGGTAACGCGTCGCCGTCTCCTCCCGAGAGGCTGTCCGACATCGCCGCGCGTTTCCGTCTCGCCTATTTGCGCTGGCGTTTGCCGCTGTTGAAGTCTCTCGAAGGCGACAACACGTTCAGCCAGACGCCGGAGGCCGAGGAAAAGCTCGTTCGCCTGCGGGAAGACCTGCTGCCCAACCATCCCGAGCTGCTCAACCTGGGGCCGGGCAGTGTCGTCGTCGACGTATGCGGCGGCAATGGCCGGGTTGCGCGCCGTCTGTCGCCCCTGGTCGGCCCCGACGGCCTCGTCATTTCGATCGAGATGCTGCGTTGCGTGACCGATCGTGCGCGCCGCTTTGCGTGCGAGCAAGGATATGTGAACGTGCAGTTTCGCGCCGGGCTGGCACAGCGCATCTCGTTGCGCGAAGGCTCGGCCGATGCCGCCGTCAACGAATGGACCGGCGCGATCTGGCAGTTGGGGCTCGGTCCGGCCATGGTCGCCGAGATGGCGCGTGTCATCCGCGTCGGCGGTCGAATCGCCGTCACGCACCGGCTGGTGCGGCTCCCGCTGCATCGGCTCGGGCAGCCGTGGGTTCAGTTCGACGACATCTATGCGTTGATGCGTGCTGCCTTCGATCGCCCGGACCTGTCCATCGTCATCGAGCGCGTGTGGGGACAAACCGTGTCGACCCTGGCCGGTGAACGGGCAAGCGCATGGCGCAAGCACTATGTGCCGCGACTCGTCAATCCGTTCGACGTGACTTACACCGAGGACAAGGATCCGGGGCCGCACGCCGACGTGTGCCTCACGATCATCGCGGAGCGCATTCGATGACGACCGATGCACCGGCCCGACGGATGGAGATGCGCACGCAGGCCGCTGCCTTCGACGATGCGCGTGCGTCGCTGGGCCGGCTCGGCATTCCCGACGCGCTGCCGGCGCTGCACGCCGCGGGGTTGAGCATCAGGCGCAGTGTGGTTGGCGGCACCCATTCGGTGGCGGTCTATCCGCCGATCGACTCGTTGACGCCGGTCGAATCGAGCGCGGTGCTGAACGCCATTTGTTTCGGCGGCGATACCAGTCTTTACGTGCATATCCCGTTTTGCGAGACGCGCTGCACCTTTTGCCATTACACGGTGCAGCACTATGCGGGCAAGGGCAAGGCATCGCAGACCGGCGAGAACGAAGTGGCGCGCTATCTCGACGCGCTCCGGCATGAACTGGCGCTCTGGAGCGCCAGGCTCGCGCAATCGGGCACGGCGCTTTCGTCGATCTACATTGGCGGCGGCACGCCGCTGGTGCTCGAGGAGGAGACGCTGCGCGACCTCATGCGCGCGATCGGCGACGACTACGACATTCTGCCCGGCGCAGAGGTGTGCATCGAGGGCAGCCCGCTCACCATCACGGCCCCCGGCGGCGCGGACAAGCTGCGTTTCCTGAAGGAGCAGGGTGTCACGCGCCTGAGCTTTGGCGTGCAGTCGTTCGACGACGCCGTCCTGAAATACGCGGGGCGCGGCTACAAGCGCGACGTGCCGATTCGCGCCGCGCAGATCGCGAGCGAGATCTTCGACAACTGGAATCTCGATCTCATCCAGGGGCTCTACAAGGGTTCGCCGGC
Organism: Burkholderia pyrrocinia; assembly: GCF_018417535.1. NCBI lineage: Bacteria > Pseudomonadati > Pseudomonadota > Betaproteobacteria > Burkholderiales > Burkholderiaceae > Burkholderia > Burkholderia pyrrocinia. Next base: position 2,857,870 of record NZ_CP070978.1, read on the forward strand.
GGAGACCTGGCGGAACCTCCAGACGATCGCGGAACTGCGGCCGGCGCATCTGACCTGGTATCACGGCCGCTTCGCCGACCGGCCGCAGGGCGACTGGTATCGGTCGGAAGACCGGCACGGCGAATTCGAGGACGAGCTCGAGACGCTGCTTGGGCGCATGCTGATCTGGCAGGGCATGGCGGCGCTCGGCTATCACCAGTGCGACGGCAACCGCTTCGTGCGTGCGCAGCACTATACCGATCCGTTCAAGAAGGTCCGCACCTCGGTGTCGCGCGATCTGCTCGGCGTCGGGGCGGCGTCGTATTCGCACGTCGGTGGGAGTCCGGCAGGGTACGGCTGCCGAGGCTACGAGTTCCGCAACGACACGCATATTCGCGCGTATGCCGACCGCGTGCTGTCCGGCGAAATCCCGATCGCCACCGGCCGCGCGATCGACGATGAGGAGTTGCTGGCGATGTCCTACGTCACCGGGTTGCGCAGCGGCCGCGTGGAGGATGCCGGGTTGCACGCGATCGCCGCCGGCAATCCGCAGCGCTCCGCGCATTATCGGGAGCTGGCCGGCAGGCTGGTCGGGCTCGGCATCCTCGAGCCTTACGCGGACAGCGAAGGCACCGCGGGCTTGCGGCTGACCCGGCTCGGCCGGCTGTTCGAGGACGAGACGCTCGCGCTGTTCTTCAGCCCCGCCGTCAAGCGCACGCTGACGGCTCACGCCAAACCACCGGTTTCGCTCGTGCGGATCGCGGCCAAGCCCGCGGTGGACTTGCCGATGACGCGTGCCTGATCGGCATGCGGCGCCGAAGGTGCGCGTCAATCGACGATGAACAGCCTGGCGCCGGCGTCGGTGGACGAGCGGTGCGGTTCCGCGTCGTCTGCGACCTGGTAGCTCATGCCCGGCAACAGCGTGAACGATCGGCCATCCTTGAGCTCGGTGTGCAGCTCGCCCTCGAGACACAACAGGATGTGACCTTTCGAACACCAATGGTCGGCAAGGTAGCCCGGCGAATATTCGACCATGCGGACACGAATCGTCCCGAAGGTCTGCGTGCGCCAGTAGGCAACGCCGCGCTCGCCCGGATATTCGACTCGATCGACCTGCGACCAGTCGGTGGTGCCGAAGGGAATGTCTGACATTTTCATGGTGACGACTCCAGTGGATCGCTTCCTGACTGCGTGGGACGACGTGCTTCACATGGGGATGCGCGTCGCGTGACCCTTTACGGGCAGGATACAACCATCGCCGGGTCGTGCGGCGTTTGACGGGTGACGCGCGGGCGGACTCGCTGCCGGACGAAACGAAACGAGCGTCGTCGCATATCATTCGCATGCCGAATTGTTTGTTATCTTATCCTCAATTGCGGCGATTGATTCAATTATTTCGTTAATGGATTTTAATTGACAAATAATTCAATCAATATGAATTTATCTACTTCCATATCTTGAAATTGACTTTTCAATCTTTAATGTTATATCGTTTGTTCTCGAAAATAATTGAGGGCAACTAAAATGCCAATGAGCGAGGTGTCTCGCAAAACCCGTCGCTGGTCGGCCGCCGTGGCGCTGTCGGTATTCGCTGGGCTGATCGGCACGGCATCGGCCAACACGCAGGCGACGCAGCAAAAGCAGGCGCGCATGCCTCGCGTGCCGCAGAATCTGCCTGTTTCGCCCGAGCAGGCCGAGTACAACCTGCCGCTCAGCGAGCAGGATCGCGCGGCGCTGACCAAGCCTTCGCAGCTCAAGCAGCAGGCCAAGCGCAGCAAACGCAGTGCAGGGGGCACGGATTGCCACGACATGTCGGCGATGACCCAGTATCACGGCGCGGCTCTGGCCGATTACATCGCGAATCTTCCCGATTACGAATGCCATTATGGCCTGTTCTCGGTCGACAAGACACTTGCCGCGCAGATTTTCAATGCGGAAAACGTGCACGCTGTTGCGAGCCGTTTCGTGCAGGAAATCTATCGTTATGATGCGAGCAATTTGATTCTGGTCAATTTGCTGATTTATCTGCGCTCCGCGTATTACCAATATGATGTATCGGGCATTGCCGATCCGATCCCGAACCTCGCGGTGTCGCTGCGTCCGTATATCAAGCAAAGCCTCGAGGGCGATGCGCTCTATCGTGACAATTCGCGTGCGCCGAGCACCGCGAACGAGCTGATGAAGCTCATTACGAACATGAAGGACGAGGTGTACTATCTGCCGACCCTGAAGAACCGCGTCGCATCGTACACCGTGAGCGCGACGAATCCGCAGGCAGCGGCGCCGCTGCTGCAGCGCAGCGCGGCGGGCGGCTTCACCGGCTTGCTCACCGTGTTCTTCTATGCGCATCAGCGCAACGGCGCGCAGCAGATGCTCGACGGCGACGCGACGCTGCCGGAGACGCTCAACCGCTTCGTCACCGCGAACCGCGCGAGCCTGTCGAATACGAGCGCCGCCTATCAGCTTGCCGACGCGGCGCGCGAAACGTTTCGCTTCATCCGCTATCCGAAGCAGAAGCCGCGGGTGAAGAAAATGATCCAGGACATGCTCGCATCGACGAGCATGACGGGCGCGGACAGCGATCTTTGGCTCGCGGCGGCGGAAGCGGTCGACTACGGCGACCCGGGCAACTGCGCGGACTATGGCACGTGCGACTACAAGAAGAAGCTGACCGACGCGGTGCTCACGCATCGCTACGCGTGCAACGCGGGCGTGCGCATTCTCGCGCAGGACATGACGATGCCGCAGCTGCAATCGGTCTGCACGGCGGTCGCGCAGCAGGACGATTACTTCCACCGGATGATGAAGACCGGGCGCAAGCCGGTCGCGGGCGATCGCAACGACACGATCGAGCTCGTCATCTTCGATGACTACGCGAACTACCGAAAGTATGCGTCGGTGATCTACGGCATCAGCACCGACAACGGCGGCATGTATCTCGAAGGCGACCCGTCCGCGCCCGGCAACCAGGCGCGCTTCATCGCGCACGAGGCATCGTGGCTGCGGCCCGAGTTCAAGGTCTGGAACCTCGAGCACGAGTTCACGCACTATCTCGACGGCCGCTACGACATGGCCGGCGACTTCACGGCGAGCACCGCGAAGCCGACCGTCTGGTGGATCGAAGGCGTCGCCGAATATCTGTCGAGAAAGAACGATAACCAGGAGTCGATCGACGCGGCACGCACGGGCGCGTACCGGTTCTCGGATACGCTCGGCACGCTTTACTCGTCGAGCGACTATGTTGCGCGCGCCTACCGGTGGGGCTACATGGCGACGCGCTTCATGTTCGAGCGCCATCGCGCGGACGTCGACACGATCGTGTCGCGCTTCCGTGCGGGCGATTACGACGGTTACGCGAACTATGTCGCGTACATCGGCAATCGCTACGACAGTGAGTTCGCCGACTGGGCGCGCAACGCGACGACGGCGGGCGAGCCGCCGGTGCCGACGAAGCGCTGAACGGCCGCGCCGCAGTCGCTCGGCGCAAAGTAACGCTTGATGTCAGCTCGACGTCAAGCTTCGACCTGGCCGAGTGGGGCGATGCCCCCTCGGCCCCGGTGGAAAGGCCATCGCAACTGCATGGCCCTGATCGATGATCAGCTAATCGAACCGATCACGATGAAGCTGAAATTCCGGTCGGAATATTTCCCATACGAGTCACCGGTTTGAACCGTGGCCCCGCTGCCGGAAAGCGCCGGGAAAATCATGTTGTCCAGCGTGTTTTGCCCGCCACGACGGCTTCGACGTCGGCCTGGCCGAGCGCGATGCACTCGATGCACGTCGTCAGCGCCCGGAGCAGTTGCCGGGCCGCTTCGTCCGGCACCCGGCTGAGCTGGTGGATCAGGCGCACGGTCAACGCGTCCCCCGGCGTCACGAGAAAGGTGGCCGGGTAGCGCGTGCGTGCGCCGCACGTCTCGAAATCCAGCACCTGCCACGGCGCGGCATCGCCTTCGGCGGTTTCGACCGGAGACGGTGTGTCGTTCGTGAGCTTCTCCCGTCGGCCGGAATGGCCGATCGGGGAAGCTTGCTCCGATTATACGAAGACGTTTCGGGTGCCGGCCGGCTCTGCCCGGCACTCCACGGTCACCGCAGAACTCAACCCGTGGCGAACTGCGCATAACCGGGAACTGTGCCTAATCGTGAATATGCGAGGCATCGCATATTCACGAATCCCGGCCGACCCTCTACCATGCACCCGAATCCCTTCCGTACGAGCTGACGGTAAAGCCCGTAACCGCACGGCCCCGCTTCGTAGACAGCGCAGATGTGCCGCGCTTTCGACTGAAGGCGCCTGAACAGGCGATCGACATCCGCCTGCGTCGTGCCGATCTTACCCAGTAGCTCGACTTCACCCGAGCCGGGTGCATGCGCGACGGTGATTGATTCCTTGTGTACATCGAGACCGGCGTACAGCGTAGTGCTATCGTGTTCCATGCTGGCCTCCGCGCTGGAAATCGCCGGGTGCGGCCCTGTCCGCACCGTGCGGCTCTGACAGCAATGCTAACCCGCGTTTGATTCCTCACGGCAGGCCAGCCTTCGCCTCACGGGAGTCATACTGACTAGCTTGATCGTCGCATGAGTTGCTGTACGTGAAAACGAGGCAGGGTTAGTTCGAAGATGAATACTCAATTCAAACGCGCCTGACACGGTTCGGAATTTCTCCGCCTTTCCCGGCAGCGCTCGCCATCAGCCGACCGAATTGTTGCACACCGCCACGCTACACATACGCCGGATGCCGCTTTGCGCCGATTTCGGCAACCGGCGTCATACCCAACTTGCGCACAATCAGCATCGCGATCTCCAGCGACTGCTCATAGTTCAACCTCGGATCGACCGTCGACTTGTAAGCGCGTGCCAAATCGGCCTCAGTCAGATTGCGCGCGCCGCCCAGGCATTCGGTCACGTCCTCCCCGGTCAGCTCCAGATGCACGCCGCCCAGATGCGTGCCGCAGGCGACATGAATATCGAAGGCAGCCTCAAGCTCAGCGTGGATGTTCTCGAAGCGCCGTGTCTTCACGCCGCCCGGGGTCGTTTCGCCGTTGCCGTGCATCGGATCGCAGCACCACAAGACACGCCGGCCCTCGGCCTTGACGGCATGCAGATGCTTCGGCAACTCCGCTTCGATCTTCGCCGCGCCCATGCGCGTGATGAGCGTCAAGCGGCCGGCCTCGTTCGTGGCGTTCAGCGCGTCGATCGTGAGCAGCAACTGGTCGGTGCTCACCCCTGGCCCGACTTTCAGGCCGATCGGGTTGCGGATACCGGAGCAGTATTCGATATGCGCGCCATCCAGCTGCGCGGTGCGCATACCGATCCACGGAAAATGCGTCGACAGGTTGAACCAGCCCCAATGCTGCGGCACTTGCCGCGCCATTGCCTCTTCGTAGTTCAACAGCAGGACCTCATGCGACGTGTAGAAATCGATTCTCGCATCGCTGCCGGAGGGCTCGCCCGCGAGAGCCTTCATGAAGCGCAGCGATTCGCCGATCGAGCGCGTCATCTTGCGATACTCGTCATAAAGCGGTGAATGCGAGGCCCAGGCCAGATCCCAATGTTCGGGGTGGTGCAGATCGGCGAAACCGGCGTCGCTCAGCGCGCGCACGAAATTCATCGTCAGCGCAGATTTGGAATGCGCCTCGAGCAGGCGCTGCGGGTCGGGCTCGCGCGCCTCTTTCGTAAAAGCGCTGGCGTTAACAATGTCGCCGCGGTAGCAAGGCAGCGTCACGCCGTCGCGCGTTTCGGTATCCGCCGAGCGCGGCTTGGCGTACTGGCCGGCAAAGCGGCCGACCCGAACCACCGGCAGCATCAAGCCATGCATGAGCACCAGGCTCATCTGCATCAGCACTTTGAGCCGATTGGCGATGATCGGCGCCGTGCAATCGGCGAAGCTTTCCGCGCAGTCGCCGCCCTGCAGCAAGAAGCATCGTCCCGCCGCAGCGTCTGCGAGCTTGCGTTTGAGCGTCAGCACTTCCCATGCGGCGACGAGCGGCGGCAGTGCCTGCAGCTGTGTCAGGGCGCGATCGAGCGCCGCCGCATCGCGATAAGCCGGTTGCTGCAGCGCCGGCTTCGTCTTCCAGGAAGCGGGCGTCCAATTCCCGGCAACACGCGCCGAAGAGAGATTGCCTTCCACAGTTCCACTCCCGTACTGAAATGCTGCCGATCGAACGGATGTCGCCTGGCACGCAAGCGACGCCCACGCTCCGCACCGCTACAGCTTGACGAGCACCGTGCCCAGATAACGTCCGCTGGACGTGTCGCACAACGCGCTCGGCGCGTCGTCGAGGCCGTCGATCACCGTATGCGGGAACACGATCTCGCCGGCGCGCAGCCACTGAGCGAAACGCTCGAACCATTCGCCCTTCGCCTCCGGATTGTCGTCGGCGCTGTAGCCCCGCATCGTGATCCGCTTGAGGAGAAATTGAACGGTATCGATTTCGGCGGGCGCGGTCCGACCCGTTCCCACCGCGGCAAGCTGGCCCGACAGCGCGCCGAGGATCAGGAAGCGCGCCCCTTCGCGCGCGGCCGTGACGGCCGCCTGCAATTGCTCGCCGCCGACCGAATCGATCAGGACGTCGATGCCGCCCTGCGCCGCATCGAGCAATTGCTCCGCGAACGGCGTGCTGCTGCTACGTATAACGGCGGCGTCATACCCAAGCTCGGAAACCAGGCGTCGTGCCTTGTCGCGCGAACTCGTGCTGCCGATCACGCGCCCGGCTCCCAGCCGCCGCGCGATCTGTCCGGCCATCGCGCCGATCGCGCCGGCCGCGCTCGTTACGAACACAGTGTCGCCCGAACGGATCGGCACGCCGCGCGTCAGCGCCGCGTAGGCGGTCCAGCCGTGCCCCAGGTAGCCGAGATAGCCGGCGGGCTCCGGCAGCGCCTCGCCGACGCGCTGACAGCCCCATGCGGGCACCACCGCGTAGTCGCGCCACCCGTGGAAGTGCGTGACGATGTCGCCGGCCGACAAATCGCTGCCGGCCGGCGCTTTCACCACCTCGCCGAGCGCTTCGCCCATCAGCACGTCACCCGCCGACAAACACGGAAACGGCACACCGGGCACGTCTTCCGCGCCTTCGCTGATCATCGCGCGCAAGGAAGCCGAGACCAGGAAATAGCGATTGCGTACCAGCACGTCTCGCGGGCCGGCCGCCGGCGAGACGGCGGTGACGATTTCGAAATCGTCCGGTGTCGGCAGGCCTTTGAGCCTCGCCTTCAAGCGCACCTCGCGCCGCATTGAAATCGACAGATTCATGATCCGCTCCCGCCGGGTACAGTGCGCGTCGACGAGGCGAACCAGCCTGCCGGGATGCGCGCGACGTTGCGGCCGTAGGCAATCGCCGGGTCGTCCGAGGCATGCACGGTCGCTGTCCAGCCGTATCGGCCGAGCCAGTCGCGAACATCGTCGCGGGACGAGAGCCAACGAGCGCCCTGCGATTCGACGCGCGCACGGGCCTCCTTGCCCTCGTCGCTCATCATGCGCGTGGCGAGATGCTCGAGCATGAGCGCGCTGCCCGGCGCCGACAGGTCGGCCACTTGACGGATCAGCGCATCGCAGTCCGCGTCGCGCAGATACATCAGAAGCCCCTCGATGAGCCAGATCGTGGGCTTGGCGGGATCGAAGCCGGCCGCGCGCAACGGGCTCGCCCAATCCGACGTCAGATCGGCGACGAGCGGCCGCCAATCGCACTGCAGCGACAACTCGGACTGCTTCATGAGCTCGCGCTTGAAGGCGATGATGTCGTCGAGATCGAGCTCGAACCAGCGCGTGCCGAACGGACAGGCCAGACGCGCCACGCGGCCGTCCATGCCGGCGGCCAGCGTGACGACCTGCCGTATCCCGCGGCTCAGGTTCGCGAGAATGGCATCGTCGAAGTAGCGTGTGCGGACAACGAAATATTGCGGAAAGTTCGCGCGCCGCGCGACTTCGGTGACGTGCGCATGCGTCGGCGTGCCGGCCAGGTGCTCGATCAGCGCGGCGGCAAACGGATCATGAAACAAGGCATCCGGGCGCTGGCTTTCGGCGTGACGTTGCCAGGCAATGAACAGTGCGGTTTGGCCGACGCCAACCGGAATATCGAGAGTAGACACAGGCAGGTTCCTTATCCGCAAAAGAATCAAGGTTGGAGTTGCGTGGTTTTCCAAACGTCGCCTTCGCGTTCGTACCTGAGGCGCCGGTGAAGCCGGTCGGAGCTGGCGGCCCAGAATTCCATCTCGTGAGGCTCGAGCCGATAGCCAACGAAGCGCGGCGGCCGCGGCAACGCGACGCCGAGCGCGAGCAGTTCGGCGGCGTGCGCGAGCAGCGCTTCGCGGTTGACGAGTTCGTCGCTCTGGTGCGAGGCGCTCGACATCGCGTGCATCGGCACCGATCGCCCGAACCAGAGCTTGTCGTTCTCGCTTTCTTCGAGCGGAACCGCCTGGCCGGAAATCATGATCTGCTGCCCGGTTTCGCGCCAATACAGCAAGCCCGAGGCCCAGCCCGTCTCCGAGAGTTCGCGTCCTTTGCGGCTCGTCGAATGCGTGCAGAAGATCACGCCGCGGTCGTCGATTGACGAGAACGCGATGATGCGCGAAGACATGCGTCCGTCGGACTTGGCGGTTGCGAGCGCGAGCGCCTTGGGCTCGCGGACGCGGGCGACATCGGCCGCCGCGAGCCAGCGTTTGAGCAGCGTGATCGGCTCGGACGGCGGGTCGTCATATTCGGGGAACAGGACGTCGACGCGTCCCGTGAGGCTTTCGAAGCGACTGGTGTTCATGGCAGTGTTTTCGTAAAGGCAAAAGACTGGTGCGACGCTAGACGCCCAGGCGGCCGCGCGCGACGACGACACCGTGACCGCTGACCTTGACCGCCTCGATGCCGTGCTCCGAGCCATCCACCAGCGCATGCATGTGCGAGGGACGCTTGATCTCGACGCCTTGGAGAATGTGCAGCGGCTCGCCCCACGGAATCAGTCCGTAGCGGGCAAGGTGAATGGCGATGGGGCCGGCGGCGGAGCCCGTCGCCGCATCCTCCACGACACCGTAGGCCGGCGAGAACATCCGGCAGCGCCAGTGGTCGCCCGCGGGGGCCAGGCACATGGCCGACATATCCTCGAACTCAGCCAAGGCGCGATGGTCCGGATGCACGTCGGAAAGCGCGGAGGCGTCGGGCAACGTAACGAACACGTGGCGCGGGCCGTTTCGATAGGCCTCCACGGGCAGCACGGACGCTTCTACGCCGAGCGCTTCGAGCAGACGCTCGGCCCGATCAAAGCGCGTCCACGTCGGGATCGGCTGCTGCATGGTGACGTAGGCCTCGCCGGGCGCATCGGATCGCACATCGAACGGCACGAGCCCCATGCCCGTCTCAAACACGAAGCGATCCTGCGCGTTGACGTGCCTGAGCGCCACGGCCGTTCCCAGCAGCGGATGGCCCGCGAACGGCAGCTCGTTGACCGGCGTGAAGATGCGCACGTGCACGTCGCCGCCTTGCTTCGGCGGCATCACGAACACCACTTCCGACAGATTCATTTCGCGGGCGATCCGCTGCATGCGCTCCGCCGGCAGCGGATCGTCGATCAGGAAGACGGCAACCGGGTTACCTTCGAGCGGCGTGCGCGTGAAGGCGTCAACGACGATGTAGTCGATGGGATGCGACGCATGGACCGGCGCCGCCGCGTGTGTATTCGTGTGCGCTGCTGCCGGCTCGAGCGCGCGCATGCGCGCCGCGATCTCACCGCTCGCGGCGCTTGCCTCCACCGAGAAGCGCAGCCGCTCGGCAACCGGCAGGCCGATCAGCGTCTGCGCATCGTTCGGCGGCAGTAGATACGCGGGCGGACGCTCGCCATCCCAGAGCATGATAGCGCCCCAGCGATTCTTGTCCTCGTCGGCAATCCAATGCTTCTCGCGCATGCCCGGCACGTTCGACCAGCGCGCGAGGGTGCTGTCGTCCACACGCGCCCTCAGCGATTCGATGCTCTGCTCGGAACCGTCGAGGTTCCACCAAACGATGTCGACAATCATGAAACGCGTGTCCTATAGGGTTCTATAAAAAGCGTGAAGAGCCGTCAGGCCGTCAACGCGGTCGCGCGTTTTTCGCGGCGTATCGCGTGTGTGATGGCTTCGCCGAGAATGCGCGGCCCATCGACGGTCAAGACCGATTCGGCATGGAATTGCATCGAGCTGAACGTTGGACCGCGCAAGGCATGCACTTCGCCCGTGCGCGGATCGCGGCTGATGGCCAGCGCGCCGACGCCGTCGATTTCCATTTCGTCCCCTGCGGTCCGCGCGACATACGTGTTGTAAAAGCCCACGCGCTCACGCCGGCCGAACAGATCGATCTCGACCTGGATGCCCTGATTGGGCACCTCGCGCCGCACGAGCGGAATGCCGAGGATGGCGTTCAGGACCTGATGGCTCAGGCAGACGGCCATGAACGGCTTGCCCTCGTCGATGAGATGCCGCAGCCACGTATAGAGGCGAGCGATGCGCGGATCGCCGACGTCGCTCGGGTTTCCCGGGCCCGGCCCCATGACGACGATGTCGTAACGCGCAAGGTCCACCGCGTCGTGAACGCCGCGCACTTCGGTGGCGAGGCCGAGCGACGACAGTTGCTGGGCGATCATCGCCGTGAAGTGATCTTCGGCGTCGATGATGAGCGCGCGGCGGCCGCTTAACTCAGCCAACTCATCGGCCATCTCGCGTTGTCGCGCGCCATATGGCCGAAACCAGAAGTCCGCGATGCCTTTGTTGCGCTCGCGCAGCGCCGCCTGCACCGATGGATGCTGTCCGAGCACCGGGCCGGCTTCCGGCGGATCGAATGCGTTCGATAGCGCGGCCACCTTGGCATGCGTCTCCATCACTTCCGATGCCGCGTCCGAATGCCGGACGAGCGTCGAGCCGACGCCGATGCGAACGTGGCCGGCGCGGTCGATCTCCGCGGTGCGGATCAGGATGGCGGAGTCGAGCGTGCGCTTGCCGCGCGCATCGCGGCCGATCAGCGCTGCAATGCCGCTGTAGTAGCCGCGGCCGGCCTGCTCGTGCCGCACGATCACGCGGGTCGCGCTTTCGATCGGACTGCCGGTGACCGTCGGCGCAAACATCGTTTCGCGCAGCAAATCGCGGACATCGGCCTCGGTGTGCCCGACGATGAAATATTCGGTGTGGGCGAGCCGCGCCATCTCGCGCAAATGCGGCCCCGTGACCTGCCCACCGGCCGGGCAGATGCGCGCCATCATCTTGAGCTCCTCGTCGAGCACCATGTACAGCTCGTCGGATTCCTTGCGATCGCCGAGAAAAGCGTTGATCCCGTCGATCGTCGGCCCGCTCTGCGGATATCGATAAGTCCCGCTGATCGGGTTCATCGTCGCGCGGCCTTCATGCAGCGTCAGGTGGCGCTCCGGCGTGGCGCCGACGAACGTGCGCTCCCCGGTATGAATCACGAAGATCCAATACGCGCCGACTTCCCGGCGCATCAGACGCTTGAAGACCGCCAGCGCCTTGGCGGGCGAATAGTCGTCGAGATCGCCCTCGAGGGTGCGCTTGATGACGAAGTTCGAGCCCGCGCCGGTGCCGATCTCGTCGGTGATGACGCGCTCGACGATCTGGGCGTAGGTTTCGTCGTCGATATCGAAGTGACGATCGCCGAGCGCGGTATCGACATCGGGAATGGCAGCGAGCGCAAGCGGCGCGGACACCGTTTCGTGCTCGTCGCAGGTGATGGCGACGAGCGGAGCGCCGTCGTCGTGTGTTTTGAAGCCGCGCTCGTGCAGCTGCCGGTATGGCACGAGCACAAGCAGCTCCTGACGGTCCGCGCCCGCCTTCGTCGGCGCGGCCAACGGAAGCTCGGCCAGGGAGGACGGATAGGAAACCGCGCCGGCGAAGACGTCGATAGTCGCGCGCTCCCCAGCGCTACCCGTCGAACGTGCGATCAACGCGAAGCACGGCGCTTGTCCATTCTGGACGCGATCGAAAAGGTTGCGGTTCGGAGCGGCGTTCATGCCAGCGCCTCCTCGGTGCTCACCACCTTGCCGCAGCGCCGGGCCACGTATTCCAGGGCCTGGTGATGATGGTCTTCGGAAAAATCCGCCACGCCATCGGCGACGAAGAACGGTTGAATGTCGTTCGTGAACGCATCGACGGCCGACATCATTACGCCGATGTGCGCGTAGACTCCACACAGCATCAGCTGATCGCGACCGCTCTCCTGCATGCGCTCGCGCAGGCCGGTGCGAAAAAATGCGCTGTAGCGCCACTTCGTGAGCATCCAGTCCTCCGGAGACGGGCCGACGGCCTCGGCGACGTCCCGATCGGCCGGCTTCGTCTCCATGCCCGGCCCCCAAAAATCGCGCAGCAAACCGCGTTCCTTCTCCGTCATGCGCCCGGGATGGGCCGTGTATGCGACGGGAATGCCGGCCTGCTTGCACCGTTTGCGCAGCGACGCGACGTTGGTCGTCAACGTCTCGCGCAGCGTCGGCGGCAACGGAGAAAGGAAATAGTTCTGCATGTCATGAATGAGCAGCAACGCGCGCGATGGATCGACACGCCATGACACGACGTTCTCGGGCAGGCTGCTCGAATCGGGCAGCGCGTACGGTTGAATCGAAGGAATACCAGCCATTCGTCTCCTCCATTGAGTATGCGTTAGCTCGGTAGACCATCCCGGCGCACTTCGGGAACCTCGATACCCAACGAACGGAATTGCTCGCAAGGGTTCATGAATTCGCGCTGTTCCTTGATCAGTCCGTTTTCGAAGCGGAACGAGTGAAGGAAGTGATTGCGGTAATGGCCTTGGGGGTAGCCGGGGAAAATAATCGCGCCTTCGCCGCGGCACTCGACCCAGAACCAGTTCGGGTCTTGCGTCTCGAAGATCTGGATGTCGGTCCAGACCCAGTCGGGGAAGCATTGCAGCGACCACACGGCGTGCTCGCCGAGCTTCTCGCGGCCGCGAATCACGATCGGCTGGCCGCTGTCGGTAGTCCACAGACCGCCGACGCCATCTTCCGCGAACAGCAGGTGGCGCTTGAGCCGCGCTTCGCCACGCGTGTGCATGTACTGCTCGACGATCTTGCGGTTGTGCTGCCGGACCGCGACGTGCGCGTGAGTTTCCGACTGGTTTTCGAGGGATTCGACGTCTGACATGCAAGCTCCTGAAGTCAAAGAGGACCGCCCCGCCGGGAGCAGGGAAGCCGCACGGGATTACACGAGGTAGCTGATTTCGCGCGGATCGAGGCCTACGAGCGCGCGACCGTAGACGAGTTGCGGAATGCCCATCCCGAAGCCCGCGTGGCGGCTCGCCACGTTCAGATCGCGCCAGATCAACTGCAGCGGATTGGATTCCATGAAGGCGGCGCTTCCGTAGGCCGTCATGAGGCGATCGATGGCCTCTCGGCACAGGCGCGTGACGCGCGTCGATTCCATCCGAAAGCGCGAACGCGTCACTTCATCGGGCAGGACGCCGGCCAGTGCATGGTGTTCGACCGTTTCGACGATGCGGCGGGCGTGCAGCCGCGCGCCGTCGATCATCATCGACGCTTCGGCGAGATCGGTCTGGAACGCGGGCGAAACAGCCTGGCTCTTGAACGTGGACGAGGCGACGCGGCGCTCGTGAGCCTGATTGCGCACGAGTTCCAGCGCGTTTACGATCGCCCCGAGCTGCGGTCCGAGCAGACCGATCGACAGCAAGCCCGAGAACGCGCCGCTATATAGACGGTGCCGTTCCGACGGCAGGCGGGACCGGCCCTGCACGATCGGCGCGTAAGGCGTCACGCGATGGCGCGGAATGAACAGCCGGTTCGCCACGACGGTGTTGCTGCCGGTGCCGCGCATGCCCGTGATATGCCAGGAGTCTCGGACTTCGAGCTCGCTCATCGGCATGAGGACCAGGTTGATCGTCTCGTCGTCGGCATCGACGCCTTTCGGGATCAGCGCGCCGATCCATTCGGCGTGCAGGCTGCCGGATGCGTAAGCCCACTCTCCCGTCACCACGACACCGCCGTCGACGCGTTCGACCTGGGCGCGCGAAGGCGCAATGATGAGCGCGGTGCGCGTGTCGCGGTTGCCGCCCCACACGTCGTCCTGCGTGCTCTCGGGGAAGTGGGCGATCATGTAGTTGCCCATGTTGAGCACGCTCGTGACCCACGACGCCGAGCAGCAGCCGCGCCCCAACTCGTAGCAGACGTCGAGCAGCGTGGCGGGACCCGCTTCGTAGCCGCCGAGCCGGCGCGGTGTGAAGAGCCGCATCAGCCCCGCCTCGGTAATGGCGGCGACGGCACGCTCGGACAGGCGGCGCTCGGTATCGGCAGCGCGCGATTCTTCCGCGAGCACGCTGGCGACTTCTGCCGCCTTCGCGATCAATTGCTCATGCTCGGCCACCGAGTCATCGAGCGCAATGGCATCATGTCCGGCCGAATTCCCTTTCTGCAATGTGCGTTCATTTGTCATTTCACGAGTCATCCACTGGGAGGTCAGTATCGTGCTCACAGCATCTCCACAATAAATTTATAATCTTTATTGTTGAAAAATATAAAACAATAAGGGGCGAGAAAAATTTAAATGCCAATTAACCGGGAAATCTACGCAAATGAGATCGGACACTTTTAGTGGGTGCACTTGGTATTGGAAAATATCGTGCGCCAGTAGCCATGAGGCCCGCATCCAGATTTGTCTGATCAGTCAAAAAATACGCATTTCTTTCATAAAATATAAATACTCCTTACAATCTCTCTAAAGTGACCGGGGATGTCAATTCCTTCGCAAACCAAGCCGCCTCGTCGATTTCCAGTTCAAAGCCTGAACGATAGAGTAGCGCGGTGCCTCTGGACACAACGGGGTGTAAATTCCACCCAATTATTTTTCGCATTCCTGTGAGCACCATATATAGCACGGATAACAGTAGGATAAACTTAATAAATTATCACCTGTCAAACTTGACGGGTGGTGCCTCGCTCGGCTTAATGAGACAGTGAATGAAATAGATTTTTATATTATTTAAAAAAGACTTCTCGGTATGCCCGAAGCGGCTCTAGCTGTATTGTCAGTTATTCGGCAGATGGACGAGAGAGGGCAACGTGAGCACGCAAGCCATTCGCTTACGCTGCCAAGCGGGCGCACGATGCCTGTTCCCAAGCCTCCCTCGCCTGGGCTCGGACCACGCGTTTCCGTTTCGCATCACGGTGATAACGGCAGCCCATGAACAGGTTGGAAACCTGGCCGTGGACTGACGCGAATCGCTGCAGTTGACGCGTCGCTTCCCGGAGAGCCACGCGGCCAGCTTCGCGCTGCTCGTCTACTCGAGCGCGTGGCTGCATCGACACGAGCCGGCCGTATTTCTGGCCGCTGCTCAACAGCCAGCCGATGGGTTTTTACACGCCGTCGCAGCTGCTGCAGGACGCGCGACGCCGCGACGCCGCGGCGTTGAGGTGCTGCCCGTCGACGTCAACGTGAGCACGTCGGATTCCGCGATCGAAGGACCGACGACGTCGGCGCCCGTGCGCCTCGGCTTCTCGCTGTTGCGCGGCATGCGCGAGGATGTCGCCGGCCGCATCGAGCTCGCACGCGCGGCGCGGCCATTCGTCGACGTCGCGGACCTCGCGCGCCGCGCGCGGCTTGATCGGCACGACCTGCAGGTGCTCGCGCGCGCGAACGCACTTCGCTCACTCGCCGGCGGCAACCGACGCGCAGCGCTTTGGCTCGCGGCAGTTGCCGTGCCTGATCGAGATCTACTGCGCGGCACCGAACGCGATGACGCGGTGCCGGCACTGCCGCAGGCGTCCGAAGGCTCGGAGATCGTGACGGACTATCGCGCGATGGGTTTCACGCTCGGCCGGCATCCGTTGGCGCTGCTGCGCGATCGCCTAACGCTCGATCGCCTGAAGCCGGCCGACCAGCTGGAGATGCTGCGCAGCGGACAGCTCGCGCGCGTGCGGACTGGTGAACGTGGGCGCACCGACAGCGTTGCAACGCATCCACTTAGGAAGATCTGCGTCCCGTTCTGCCTTGGCTTTCGCGAGCACTGCTACACATGCCTTTTCATTCGGCGAATCGAAGCAATTAATGGCAGTGTCGTAGTGCAGGCTTTTCACGTCGGAGTCAAGGGACGTACATTCAGCTTTCAAAGTAGATGTGATCCCCGGCTTGTCGCAATTTTCTCGATAGAACGCCGGCGTAAAGTCGAATCGTCCACTCTCAGGGCCCGGACCGCGATACATCACAGTCATACACGAATCTTGAGAATCCGAGAAACAGATCGTGCAAAGAGTATCGAGACTGCATCGGCGAGGAGCGCTTCGAACGCTATCAGGTGCGTATGCGTAACGAGTACCGTTATCCGCTTGATTGAGCACGAAAGGGGCGGCAACAGACAACCGAACCTAACGCCACCGCGCCACATCTCGACTCTACCGCGCCCTGACGCTGGGGCATGTAACGGTCGCGAGCTCCCGTTGTCGATGCGCAGCCTCCCAATCATGAAGCGTAGCCACACCGGGGAGCCTCTTTCCGTTTGGCCCGGTGGGTTCAGAAAGTCAGCGGATAAGCTATCCGAAAACCCGAGCCCATACCGCCCGAAGGCGTCGCGCGCGGTCTTCGAAGAGATATGAGGCCGCCAGCGTCAAGAGACCTGAAATTGCACCCGTCACGATGTGCTCGACATAGGGGATACGGTAGTGACTCGTGTGCGAGTAGGCGTCGCCCAACATTGTCAGGGCGCCAACGACCAGCGCATTGCCGTATCGATGCGTGTAGAGTTTCGCCGCAGGCGTGAAAGTCAAAAGTACAGCCAGGAGTCCGGTAAGCAGACCTGTATGAAATGCAATAGTCCAGTGGGCAAGGCTCATGATATTGCCCCAGCTCCCCGGCATGCAGGTCATGCACGCACTGGTCGGCTGCCAGAAACGCTGGATAAACAGTCTGACGCGGTGCTTCCACTCGGTTGACATGATGCATTCCCATCAATGCCGTCGCCACGGCCGACGCCACCACACGTCTCGTTGAAGCAGTTTCCAAACCCTTTAACGAGCTTGCCGCCCTCGTCACGGATGGGTTGACTGTTGGCCGCAGAGGCCGAGCAATAACCTGGACATGGGGGAATACTACTCCACGATCAGACGGCCGCTGTTTCGACCGAGACCCGAACTCAACTCTTGCGTCTATCGGTGCGGTCCCGTCCATGACGGGCATCGAACGATGCGCTTCCGCGCGAAGTCGACGCCCGGCATCGACCCGTTGCCGACGTTCGAAGTGGCGTCCCGCCAACGGCAGATCACAAAGACAACCGGACATCCAGCCGCTCTGCCTCCCGAAATGACGCGACATTGGTTTGCATACCTTGCAGTCCTATGCGACGACCCAGTCGTGGCCAGCAATCGGACCACCCGCTTGCTGTATGCGACCGCCCGAAACCAGACCGCCAAGATCCACGGATGCGTAGCCAAAATCGTTGACGAGTCCGATCACCACCGCCTTTGCGTCCTGGTCGTCACCGGAGACGAAGATGACGCGTTTTCCGTCATGAAACTTCGGGCCCTTGTCGTAGTGCTCCATGCGGATAGCATTGAACGCCTTGACGACGCGAGCCTCTGGCGCGTGTGCCGCGACGATCTCGCTGGCGCCCGTGCCCCCCAAGTCCGCCAGAACGAGCTCAGGCTCGAGTTGCGTAAAAGGGTTGGTGGTATCCACCAGAATGCGACCTGCCCAATTGGGCAGCCCATCCAGGGCCGACGGGACTTGAAGCCATGGAACGGCGAGCACGACCAGCTCGAGCCGAGCCACCTCCTGGACCGTATCTGCCGACGCGTTCGGACCGAGTCCGGCCACGATATCGCCCAAAGCCTGTGGCCCACGACGAGCGCTCAAGGCAACCTCATGTCCTGCTTGAATGGCACTCCGGGCGATGGACTGCGCTACAGCACCGGCTCCAATAAAACCAATCTTCATTTCGACACCTCAGCGACAACGTAAGTCAACGAAGCCATGCTCGTCCAGGAGCACGGCACGTGGGAGAACAGCCAGGTCAGTTCGATGAGCGCAAGTCGAGCAGCACCTTGCCACCCTTGATTGCGTGCGCGACGGCCTTTTGGAAGTCCGCAAGCGGATAGACGGCAGCCACAGGCAGCTCAAGCTCGCCGCGAGCCATCAGCTCGGCAGACTCCTTGATTGCGTCCATGATGTACGGCAGATATTCGGGAAGGTCGATGTATATGCCGCGCACGACGATGCCGCGCAGATGCAGGTCCACGACCTTGAGCGGAATGATCAGCTCGCCGCTTGTGAACGCATAGCTCACCAGCGTACCGTTTTGCGACAGCACGTCGATCAGGCGCACCGCAGCCGAACCGCTCAGGCCGTCGATGGCCAGACGGACGTTGCCCGGACCGACCGCGGCCTTGGCTTTGTCAGTGGCGCCCGGCTCGTCGACGAGAACGATGTCCCCACCGGCTTCTTCCAGTTCCTTGACCAGTTCAGGACGACGTACGAAGTTGATGGTCCGCAGACCGCGCTTCTTCGCCAACGCGATCACCGTGCGGCCGATGCCGGAGTTGGCCGCATTTTGCACGATCCAGTCGCCTTCTTTGAGGTCAACAAAGCGCCCGAGCAGAAGTACGGCCGTAGGAGGATTGATGCGCAGCATGGCCAGTTGACGTGGATCGACGCTAGCAGGCAGCGCAATCAGCCCCTTGGCCGGGATCACCAGGCGCTCGCGCCAGGTCAACGCATAAAGCGGGGGCAATACGCGGTCGCCGACCTTCACGTTGGAGACATTCGAGCCTACCTGCAGAACTCGCCCGACGCCTTCGTTGCCCACGATCGAGGGCAGCGGAGTCGAGTAGGCGAAGCGATTCGTGATGACGGCCAGGTCATTGCCGTTGATGGGGGCATACTCCATCGCAATCAGGACTTCATCCGGGCCGATGCTGGCCGGCTCCGGAAGATCAACGAGTTTCAGAGTCTCGACGGGGTCGCCGAAAGCGGTGTTCTGGATAGCACGCATGGCTTGCGTCCTTTCATAAGATGCTTGGCTGGAAAGCCGAGAGGCAATACTTCGGCGCTCGGCACTCGTTTCGAAATCGTGCAAAGACCGGGGTGAACGCTACCAGGCCGCCCCTCATGACGAGGAGCGCCTCACATTGCGCAGGACGCGTAGCGCTAGAACGCGAGCAGCACCATGCCGGTCCTTCCCCTGCGGTACGTATGTTCAAGCGCTCGCAGGTAGTCGCTTGCCTGATATCGTTCCGCTACTGGGAAAAGGCTCGGGAAGTTGCGTGCGAACTCGACCGCCTTGGCCAGGTCCGCTTCGCGTAACGTCGCAGCTTCGAATTGCCAGCTGAACAACGACACCCCCTTGATGGTCAGCGCTTGAGGGGCGATGGAACGAATGTCCGTCGCCGCTCCTCCCAGGGAGCCGTAGCTAATGATCGCTCCGCCCCGGGCCAGGAAGCCCGCTACGTCGGGCAATAGCGCGCCGCCGACGCCATCGAACGCCACGTAAACGGGCTTGTTCGCAAGCTCATCTCGAAGCTCGTCCTTCCAGCCCTGGTTCTCCGTGACGATGACAGAAAGGTTGGGGCGAGCAGCTTTAAGCGCTTGCGCGCTCGCCGCGGAGCCAACGAGCAGGATCGGATTGACGCCCACTTCGACGAGCAGATGAGTGAGCAGCCTTCCGACGGCGGAATTGGCAGCCGTCTGAATAACCGTGACATCTTCGCGCTTGTCTTCAGGCAACGCGTTGTGACCAGCCCTCATCGCAAGGCGTGCCGTCAACGTGTTGACCAACATCTGCGCTGCGACCTCATCGCCCACTTCATCGGGCACGGGTATCAGCGACTGGACAGGTGCGGCGATCCTGGAACTCCAGGCACCGTTGACGGGAAAGAAGGCCACACGTGTGCCGATCTGAATCCGGTGTGAAGGGTCAATGTCAGCGGCCAGCGCTTCCACCACCCCTACACCTTCGACGCCGGGCACTCGACCTCCCCTCGGGATGAGGGGAGCCGCCCCGAAGGCGGGGGAAGCCGAGACGCCCAGCAAGTCGCCCGGATGAACCGGTGCGGCGGACACACGCACAAGGGCCGCTCCGCTCACAAGAGAAGGGGCATCGGAAAATGCTTCCAGCGTGAGCACCTCGGCGGGCTCGCCATGGTTGGTGTGAACAATTCGCTGCATCAGAGACTCCTTTCGCAAGGATTTGATTATTGGAGCGATCGCTCCGTTATGGCAGAATAGGTTCATCTCTACAGCATGTCAATTAATTTTAGAGCTATGACTACAAAAAATGATACACAACCCCGGCGCAGCCGCGGCAGGCCCTCAACCTTTGATCGTACGGAAGCCCTGAACCGAGCCATGAAGCTCTTCTGGGAGCATGGATACGAAGGAGCCTCCTTTGACCAGTTGATCCATGCCATGGGGATCAGCCCCTCGAGCTTCTACAACTCGTTTGGCAGCAAGGAGCAGCTTTACAAGGAAACGACTGACGCATACCTGAGCATGTCCGAAGTCTGGTTCGCTGGCAGACTGTTCGGCACGGCCGACACGCGAGAAGCATTCAAGAAGCTTCTCGATGCTACCGTCGTGGAGTTCACTCGAGACAGCCACCCATCGGGCTGCATGATCTCTCTGGCCGGCACTCACCTGCCGCCCGAACTCGCTTCTATTCGTGAGACGATGGCCGAGCACCGCGCAAACGCTGAAGAGATGATGGCGCAGCGGTTGCGCAAGGGGGTCGAAGACGGCGACTTACCGCCTGACACCGACGTGCCTGCACTTGCTGCCTTCTACAGCGCCGTGACCCGCGGAATGGCCGTCCAGGCACGCGACGGAGGCGGCCCGCAAAAGCTGAACGCGATCGCAGATGTCGCCATGCAAGCATGGCCAGCTCAAAGCGGTCGGGTGAGATCTGCAAAGCCCCGGGGAACTCGCGTTGTCTGACCGACAGTGCCGCACAGAGTGGTCCAGCGCCGGCGCTCGCAGGGCGGCGATTTGGAGCGTCATGCTCTGCTTCCTTTCGTGGAATGACGCAGCATAGGCATACCGTGGGTGAGTGCGTATCCTTCGGTGCTCAGAATCCGGTCGGAAATAGGTCCGAGTTATGAAACTCGCGCTCGACCACAATGTCATCATCGACTTGGCAAGTGGCTCTATCAACATCGCCCGCCTTCGCGAGATCCTTGCAAAGAGCGGGCAACGTAACCTGTCAGAAGTCGCTGCCCGTAGTTGGTAAAACTGGAATGTTCATCGATTCAGACGACGGCGACGCGAGTTCGAGTGACGACTGAAAGTCCGCTATCCGGGCGGAGCCGACGCTTGAGTGTCCGTCTGAGCGCGCAGACGAACGACCGGAGATGGCCGATCGCCGACAGTCTGCCTCGCGTTCCCCGGAAATCCACGACGAACTTTTTTTGCGGTGTGGTGCGGGTGCGCCGGTGTAGTGCGCTCCTGCCTCGGCCGATCGAGCGGCCGGTTTGTCGTGGTTGACATATCATCGCGATTTGGCCGCGTCTGCGCTGTCCAGCCGACCGTCTCCACGACCGGGGACCAATATCGCGTCGCGATGGGCAAGTCGTTGCGCAAGCACGCACATGCGCAGGTAGCCGCTCGTTGAGCGGTTGCGTCACGCACCGCCGATCGCCGAGACCCCGATGACCGCCCCCTTACCCGAACCCACCCCCATCCCTCCATCCCCGTTACCCGCGAACCTGTTCCGTCACGCCCCGTTCCAGCGCTTCTGGGGCACACGCGTGATGTCGTCCCTGGCCTTCCAGATCCTGTCGGTCGCGATCGGCTGGTACGTGTACGCGCTCACGCACAGCGCGTTCGCACTCGGCCTCGTCGGTCTCGCGCAGTTCGTGCCGATGTTCGCGCTGACGCTCGTCGTCGGGCAGGTGGCCGACCGCTACGACCGCCGGCGCATCGCGACGATCTGCCAGGGCGTCGAGGCGCTGGCCGCCGGCGTGTTCCTGCTCGGCGCCGCGCAAGGGTGGCTGGCCGCACCGGCCGTGTATGCGCTCGCGGCGATCGTCGGCACGGCCCGTGCGTTCGAGTCGCCGTCGGTCTCGTCGCTGCTGCCGGCCGTCGTGCCGCGCACCGACCTGCCGCGCGCGACCGCGCTGTCGACGTCCGCGAACCAGGCCGCGCAGATCCTCGGGCCCGCGTTCGGCGGGCTGCTTTACGGTGTCGGTGCGCCCGTTGCGTTCGGCACGAGCGTCGTGGCATTCGCGATCGCGGCCGTGCTGAGCGGCACGATTCCGCTGCGCAGCGCGCCGCCTGCGCGCGAGCCGGTTACGCTGCGCTCGGTGTTTTCGGGGATCGCGTTCATCCGGCGCGAACCGGCGATCCTCGGCGCGCTGTCGCTCGACCTGTTCGCGGTGCTGTTCGGCGGCGCCACCGCGCTACTGCCGATCTACGCGCGCGATATCCTGCAGGTCGGCCCCTGGGGGCTCGGTGCGCTGCGCGCGGCGCCCGCGGTCGGCGCGCTCGCGGGCACGCTGTGGCTCACGCGTTTTCCGCTGAAGGGGCGGCCCGGCCGCGCGATGTTCGGCGGCGTGATCGCGTTCGGTATCGCGACGATCGTGTTCGGGTTTTCGCGGCACTTCGCGGTGTCGCTCGTGGCGCTGGCCGCGCTTGGCGCGTCGGACGTGGTCAGCGTCGTCGTGCGCCTGTCGCTCGTGCAGCTTCGTACGCCCGACGACATGCTCGGGCGCGTGAGCGCGGTCAATTCGCTGTTCATCGGCACGTCGAACCAGCTCGGCGAATTCGAATCGGGCGTGACGGCAGCATGGTGGGGCGCGCCGACGGCGATCGTCGTCGGCGGTGCCGCGACGATTGCCGTCGCGCTCGCGTGGATGAGGCTGTTTCCCCAGCTCACGAACATGAGGTCGCTCGAGCGCGACGTGTGACGTGTGTCACGCGTCCTGCGTCACGCGCACGGCCGTGCCGTAGCAGATCACTTCCGTGACGCCCGACCCGATCTCGGTCGAGTCGTAGCGCATCGCGACGATCGCGTTCGCGCCAAGCTTGCGCGCATCGGCGAGCATCTTGTCGAACGCCTGCTGGCGCGCCTTCTCGCACAGCGACGTATAGAGCGTGATGTTGCCGCCGAAGATCGTCTGCAGCGATGCGCCGAACGAGCCGACGATCGAGCGCGAACGCACGACGATGCCCTGTGCGACGCCGAGCGAGCGAACGGTGGTGTGGCCGGGCAGGTCGAATGCGGTCGTGACGCGAGCGGGCGACAGATCGTCGATGGAGCGGGTGGTGTCGGTCATGGCGGGAAGCGTGTAGCGGAGTGGTCGAGTGACGATTCTATCCGGATGAGCGCACGCGTCCGGTTCGATGGGAGTCAATCGCGCGACGCGTGTCGCGCCATGAGCTTCCGTGGCGGTCGGGCTGGCTTTGGGCATGCGTCTCTACGGGACGCCGGACGAGATCGTGTAACCGAGGTCGTCAGGAAGGAAGCGTGTGCGAATGACGAGCACACGCTTCCGTCATTTCCGGACAGATAGACAGACGAACGACCCGGCGGCGCGCCGTCAGGGCTTCACAGCCGTACCGCCATCCCCGCCAAGATCAACCGCATAGGCCAGCGCCAGCTTCCCGAACTTCAGCGCGTGATTCGCCTGACGATCCGAGTTCTCCAGCGTGTCGTTGACGGTATGGATATACGGGCTGTCGTTCTGGTCGGCCTCGAACGGGAACGACGCCGGATAGCCTTGCGCGTTCCACGACGCGTGATCCGAGCACGCATACCCGCACTGCGACGTGCCGATCGCGAGTTCCGGCAGGTAGGTCTTCGCCAGGTTCGTCAGGTAGCTATTCTGCGACGCGTTCGTGTAGTCGGTGATCAGGTAGATATCCTTCGGATCGCCCTTGTAGTTCGTCATGTCGAGCTGCAGCACGCCGACCACGTTCGCATTCTGCGCGCGGAACTGCTTCGCGATCGCCTTCGAGCCGAGCAGCCCGGCTTCCTCGGCCGCGTACCCGACAAACTTGATCGTCCGCTTTGGCCGGTAGTTGTTCGCGAGCAGCACGCGCAGCGCTTCGGTGAGGCTCGCGATACCCGACGCGTCGTCGTCCGCGCCGGGCGAGCGCGTGTTCTCGGTCGTGCGGCCGACGGTCGAATCGAGGTGGCCGCCCAGCACGATCGTGCCCGCGGCCGGATCGCTGCCGCGGATCGTCAGGATCACGGATTTCTGCGGAAAGCCCGTGTGTGCGAACTGCTCGACGGCGATGTCGGCGCGCGAGCCCGCCAGTTGCTTCCACTGCAGCGCGAGCCAGTCCGATGCGGCAACGCCGTGCGATGTCGTGTAGTAGCGGTTCGTGAAGCCGGACAGCGACGTGATCGTGCCGACGATGTTGCTGGCCTGCAGTTGCTGGATCCAGGTGCCGATCTGCGACGCGTTCGACACCTTGTACGCAGGTACGGCTGCCTGCTTCGCGAGTGCTGCCGGCAACGGCTGCAGCGCCTGGCGCGCTTCGTCGAACGAGTCGTGCACGACGTAGCCGGGCCCGTGGCCGCGCGTGTGGTGGACGGCGTGGGCCAGCTCGCCGAGTCGTGAATCGTCGATCTCGACGACATGAACCGTTTCGCGGCGCGCGGCGCCGTCGGCCGTCTTGCCGGCGTCGACGGTCGTGCTGTATTGCGCGGTTGCGCTCGCATCGATGCGTTGCAACTGCCGGTACGCGGTGTCGCCGAGCGTGATCCATACGGGGGCCGCGTGCGCGGCGGCGGTCAACAGCATGCCGCCCAGCGCGGCGCTCAGGCGGGTCAATTTCAGAGTAGGCATGTTCGATCTCGTGAGGATGGCGATGTCGACGAAGAGGGCGCATCGCAGGTCGTGCGATGTGCCCCCGCCTGCTGCGGAATCAAGACTTCTGCGGCACGGTCACGCCGTACGTGCAACTCTGGTTGTACGCGTTGCCGATCGCGGTGAGTTGCGCGTTGCTGTAGCCGAGCGCGGCGGCGGCCGTCAGCACGGCCTGGGCGGCGGCCTTCTGGTTGGTCGAGCTGTTGGTCATCGACAGCCCCTTCAGGAACGCCTTGTCCATCGCCTGCGCGCCGATCGCATCGCGCGCGACGAGGTTGCACGACGCCCAGTACTGGCCGGCCGTATGGATTTCCGCACCGCGCGCCTGCGCATAGGTGCGCCCGACGTTCCAGTTGGTCACGCGGCCGCCCCAATACTCGTTGTGGCCGTCCCAGTTGTAGACCCAGTGGTATTGCGCGTCGGACGGGCTCCACTGGTTGAAGTCGCGGCTGTACGCGGCGGCGAGATAGTCGCCAGTGCCTTCGGAAAGACCTTCCTGCTGCGACAGGCCGCCGTTCGTCACCCAGTCGTGGATGCCGTGGCCGAGCTCGTGGATCACGACATCCGCATCTTCCGCATCGTCGACGCCGCCTTGCCCGAAGGTCAGCCGGCCGCTGCTCGACGAGTACGACGAGTTGTCGTCGCCCGATTCGCCGTGCGGGTCGTACTGCACGCCGCCCGTGTACTGGTACGGCAGCGCCTTGATGCCGAGCGTCTGGTTCACGTAGCGCAGGAACGTGTCGATGTGGTAGTACGCGTTCACGGCCTCGAAATACAGGTTGCCGCGCGTGAACTCGAATGCAGGCGTCGACTGCAGCGGGCACGCGTTGTCGCGCGGCGCGTCGAAGTCGACGCACGCGGCGTACGGGCCCGACAGCGCGTAGCGCCCGCCCGACTGCCCGAGATCCTTCAGCGTCACGCGCACGCGCGCGGCCGTGAGCTGGGTCGAATCGGCGTCGTTGTTGTCCTTGTAGCCGGTGCTGCCGTAGCTGCTCCTGGTCGGCGACAGCGGATCCGGGCGGAACACGAAGCCCGTGCCGTCCGTGGCATAGAACGCCTTGTCCTCGGCGCGCAGCACTTCGCCGCTGCCCGAATCGATCAGCAGTTCCCAGTCGCCCTTCGGGCCGTCCTGCGGGCGGCCGCGCACCTTCCATGCGGTGTGCGTGCCGGCCTTGTCGACGAACGCGACGAGCTGCGCGTCGAGATTCGTGAAGCCGCTCACGCCGAGATACGCGCGGGCACGGTCGAGCGCCTGCTGCTGGTCGACGGCCTGCGACTTGCGCGACGTCGCGACCACGCCGTTGATCGTGTTGCTCGCGACGTACAGGATGCGGCCGTCCTTTGCGACCGTCACCGCGATGTCGCTGCCGTACACGGGCAGCCCGGCGGCCTGCTGCTGCAGGCGCACGACGGTGAAGTCGGCATCGCTGCGTTCCGACGTGACGACGAGGCTCGCGAGCGCGGCCGCGTCGAGCCCGAGCTGCGTCGCCTGCGACGCGACGAAGTCGCGCGCGGTCGCGGCGGGCGTTGCGGCAGCCTTTTTCACACGATACGCGGGGTTGTACAGCGTGACGGCGACGCCGTCCGCGCGGAACTGCCCGGCGGCCGTATCGGCTTTCGCGGCGGGCGGCGCGACGCCGCGCGTCAGGCTTTCGCGCAGGCTCGTTGCTTGCGGGTTCGAGACTTTCGTATCGGCCGCGGCGCCGCCGACGATGCCGAAACCGAGCGCGAGACCCAGGGCGAGCGGCAATGCTTTGCGTGATGTCTGCATACGTGATCCTCATCTCAACGGTTGGACACGCCCGCGCGCTCGTGGCGCGCAGGCACGACACGGCCCGCGCGCCGGCTCGATGGAACCGGTGCGGCGAAGCGGTGTTGGGAGCGTCGACTGACTAAGGAACCCTAAATGTCAGGTCGAGAAGAAACTGGCGGGCGAAGCGGGCGGAGGGGCCGAAGAGGCGGGGAAGCGAACGGAAGGCAGGTGCGGCGACGGCGAAGCGAGCATCGTCATGTCATACCCCTCGGATCGATATCGATATCGGTTGGCAGCCCGTGCGGATCGACGTGCGTCGAACCCGATCTCTCATCTCGTTAGGCTGCCTATCTAATTGCGATAATTGCGAGGTATGTTACAGAATATTTTCGGCGACATTGCAATTTATTTTCGACGGTCGCTTCGGTCCGTCGATCAATCGCCGGCATTGTTCAGCGAGCGGCAGGAAACGCCGCCGGAACACGCAATTTCGCGCCGGATTGTGATTAAAACCCGCGACGATCAGCGTGTCGCTCGACGGTCGCTGCGCGGGCTCAAGCCGAACCGCGCGCGATACGTGCGGGAGAAATGCGACGGCGATTCGAACCCGCACGCGACGCACACCGACGTGATGCTCATGTCGGTCTGCTGCAGCAGTTCGCGTGCACGATCGAGGCGCAGGTTCAGGTAGAAATGCGTCGGCGTGTCGTTCAGCGTCGCGCTGAACAGCCGTTCGAGCTGGCGCCGCGTGATCGATACGTCCTGCGCGAGCGCATCGGAGCCGAGCGGGTTTTCCATGTGCCGCTGCATCGTGCCGATCACCTGGATCAGCTTGCGGTTGTGCACGCCGTAGCGCGCGGCGATCTCGAGCCGCTGGCTGTCCGAGCGCTGCCGGATGCGGCTGACGACGAACTGCTCGGAGATCGCCGCCGCGAGATCGGCGCCGTGCCGGCGCCCGATCAGGTCGAGCATCATGTCGATCGACGCGGTGCCGCCCGCGCACGTGATGCGCCGATCGTCGATCTCGAACAGTTCCTGTGTCGCGTTCAGGCCCGGATAGCGCTCGCGGAACGCGGCCAGCGCTTCCCAGTGCAGCGTGAGCGGCTGCGACGCGTCGAACAGCCCGGCTTCCGCGAGCACGAAGCTGCCGGTATCGATGCCGCCGAGCGTCGCGCCGTGCCGGTGCTGGCGGCGCAGCCAGTCGCCGAGCGCGCGCGTGTAGCACACGAGCGGATCGAAGCCCGCGACGACGAACACCGTATCGACCTGCGCGACGTCCGCGCATGCGGCTTCGGCGGCGACCGGAATGCCGTTGCTCGCGGCGACGGGCGCGCCGTCGGCGCTGATCACGTGCCAGCGGTAAAGCTCGGTTCGGAAGCGGTTCGCGACGCGCAGCGGCTCGACCGCGGACATGAAGCCGAGCGCGGAGAAGCCAGGCAGCAACAGGAAGTGGAAATCCTCGGGCATCGGGGCAGGGGATGGAATCCGGTGGTCGTCGCACGTCGCACGGGATTGCGAACGGACGGGCACACGCCGCGGCCGGCTCGCAGTTGCCGAACGGTCTGGCGGGAGATTATCGCGGGTTTTGCGCGAGTTTTGCCGATAGTCAGCGCGTTTTTGCGGCGCGCACGGACCGGCGCGCGGTGGTCGACGGCAGTTCGTCGGAACGACTTTCCGGATAAAAAAAACGCCAACCCGGCTGGGTTGGCGTTTCGCTTCGCGTATGACCGGTATCAGAACTGGTTCATCGTGTTGTCTTTACCCGCCGCTTTCAGTGCCGCTTCGCCGCTGAAATACTCCTTGTGGTCGTCGCCGATGTCCGAGCCGGACATGTTCTGGTGCTTTACGCAGGCGATGCCCTGACGGATTTCCTTGCGCTGCACGCCAGCCACATAACCCAGCATGCCCTGGTCGCCGAAGTATTCCTTGGCCAGGTTGTCGGTCGACAGCGCGGCGGTGTGGTACGTCGGCAGCGTGATCAGGTGGTGGAAGATCCCGGCTTCGCGCGACGCGTCGGCCTGGAACGTGCGGATCTTTTCGTCGGCGATCGCCGCCAGTTCGGTCTCGTCGTACTCCACGCTCATCAGCTGCGCGCGGTCGTATGCCGACACATCCTTGCCCGCGGCCTTCAGCGCGTCATACGCCTGCTGGCGGAAATTCAGCGTCCAGTTGAACGACGGGCTGTTGTTGTACACCAGCTTGGCGTTCGGGATGACCTTGCGAATCTCGCTGACCATGCCGCCGATCTGCGCGATATGCGGTTTTTCGGTTTCGATCCACAGCAGGTCGGCGCCGTTTTGCAGCGCGGTGACGCAATCCAGCACGCAGCGTGCTTCGCCCGTGCCGGCGCGGAACTGGAACAGGTTGCTGGGCAGGCGCTTCGGACGCAGCAGCTTGCCGTCGCGCTTGATGACGACGTCACCGTTGCCCAGTTGGTCGGCCGACAGTTCTTCGCAATCGAGGAACGCGTTGTATTGGTCGCCCAGGTCGCCCGGCGTGTTGGTCACGGCGATCTGCTTGGTCAGGCCGGCGCCCAGCGAGTCGGTACGGGCCACGATGATGCCGTCGTCCACGCCCAGTTCCAGGAACGCGTAGCGGATCGCGCGGATCTTGGCCAGGAAGTCCTCGTGCGGCACGGTGACCTTGCCGTCCTGGTGGCCGCACTGCTTCTCGTCGGACACCTGGTTTTCGATCTGGATGCAGCATGCGCCGGCTTCGATGAACTGCTTGGCCAGCAGGTACGTTGCTTCCGCGTTGCCGAAACCCGCGTCGATGTCGGCGATGATCGGCACGACGTGCGTGACGTGGTTGTCGATCTTTTCCTGGATGGCGGCCTTCGCGGCGCCTTCGGCGGCATCGAGCTCGCGGAACAGGCCGCCCAGTTCACGGGCGTCGGCCTGGCGCAGGAACGTGTACAGCTCGCGGATCAGCGCGCTGACGGAGGTTTTTTCGTGCATCGACTGGTCCGGCAGCGGGCCGAACTCGGAGCGCAGCGCGGCCACCATCCAGCCGGACAGGTAAAGGTAGCGGCGTTCGGTGCTGTTGAAGTGCTTCTTGATGGAGATCATCTTTTGCTGACCGATGAAGCCGTGCCAGCAGCCCAGCGACTGCGTGTACTTGGCCGGGTCGGCATCGTAGGCGGCCATGTCGGCGCGCATGATCTTCGCCGTGTACTTGGCGATGTCCAGGCCCGTCTTGAACTTGTTCTGGGCACGCATGCGGGCGGCATACTCGGGGCTGATCGCATTCCACGCGCTGCCGTGGTTTTCTTTCAAACCGGCAACTGCCTTGATGTCGTCTTGATACTGGGCCATGTCAATCTCCTGGGAGCAAAGCGCGTTTGAGGTAAAGGGTTGAGCGTGCCGCCGCGGTTGCCGAAGCGAACTGCATGACTGAATAGTAACGCCGCCCGATGCGTTTTTGGTGATGTCTTATATAAGACATAAGACATAAATTTTCCTTGTTTTTCAATGGGATACGCAGCAATTTTTGCGATGCAAAACAAGTTTTCAAGCGGCGAAAAAGGGATGCCGCGGGAATTCGACGCGAATTCCGCAATGTGAAATTCCCTTTCGGCTGCTGGAGGCAGGGCAGGCACGATGGTTCGAGCAACGATGGCTGGCGGGGTGAGTGTGTAGGAGCCGGTTTCGACGAACGAACGGACAACGTTCCAACGTGAAATCAAGCTGCTGTGGAAGTCGCAGGGTCGACCCGGCCCATTCATCCGTGCGACCCGGCGCCCCGAGCCCGAAGCCGCATCGGCATCTCGCTCCGTCCCGACGGGATCGAAAGCCTCGCGCCGCAGGTGGACAAGCCCGTTCTACCCCAAAAACGCGCTGAAACCCCGTCCGACAAGCCTCTTAAAAATGCTAGTGGTTTCCACTCATAGTCGCAAATAGGCAAGAACAGGTCGCCGCCGGTCTTCTCGCGGCCAATATGGCTCGTTACTTTTACTCCCACGATGCAGGCCGGCGCACACTCCGCGCACCGGCTGCCACGCGTCCCACCGGGAGGAATCGAACCATGAAGTCGACGAAGATCGCCGCGCTTGCCGCGGCCGTGCTGGCAACCGCCGCGTTCACGAACGCAGCGCTGGCCGAAACGGATGCCGCGACCTGCCGCACCGTGCGTTTCGCGGATATCGGCTGGACCGACATCACGTCGACCACGGCGCTCGCGTCGACCGTGTTCGAGGCGCTCGGCTACAAGCCGACCACGACGATCGCGTCGGTGCCGATCTCGTTCGCCGGCCTGAAGAGCAAGCAGCTCGACGTGTCGCTCGGCTACTGGTGGCCCGTGCAGCAGAAACAGCTCCAGCCGTTCCTCGACAGCAAGTCGATCAACGTCGTCGAAACGCCGAACCTGTCGGGCGCGAAGGCGACGCTCGCGGTGCCGAGCTACGAATACCAGGCCGGCCTGAAGACCTTCGAGGACATTGCGAAGCACCGCGCGGAACTCGACGGCAAGATCTACGGGATCGAGCCGGGCAGCAGTGCGAACGCGACGATCCAGAAGATGATCGACACGAACCAGTACGGGCTCGGCGGCTTCAAGCTCGTCGAGTCGAGCGAGGCCGGGATGCTGGTGACGGTCGAGCGCGCGATTCGCGAGAAGAAGTGGGTCGTGTTCCTGGGCTGGGAACCGCACCCGATGAACATCCAGCTCAGCATGAACTACCTGTCCGGCGGCGACGCGTCGTTCGGGCCGAACTACGGCGAAGCGCGCGTGTACACGCTGACGGCGCCCGACTTCATCGCGCGCTGCCCGAACGCGGGCAAGCTCGTCACGAACCTGCGCTTCTCGACGCAGCTCGAGAACCAGCTGATGCAGTCGGTGATGAACAAGACGAAGCCGGCCGACGCCGCGAAGGCCTACCTGAAGAAGAACCCGCAGGTGCTCGATCCGTGGCTCGCGGGCGTCAAGACGTTCGACGGCAAGGACGGCTTGCCCGCTGTAAAGGCGTATCTCGGCCTGTAATGGCCTGCGCGTCGCACGAAGCGCGCACCGATTGAATATCAGTAATACGAACCAATCAGAGTCAAGCGAGGCAAACAGCATGAACCATGAAGTCATCGTGACCTGCGCCGTCACCGGTGCGGGCGATACGGTCGGCAAGCATCCGGCGATTCCGGTCACGCCGAAGGAGATCGCGGCCGCCGCGATCGAGGCCGCGAAGGCCGGCGCCACCGTCGCGCACTGCCACGTGCGCGATCCGCAGACGGGGCGCGGCAGCCGCGACCCGAACCTGTACCGCGAAGTGGTCGACCGGATCCGCTCGGCCGACGTCGACGTGATCATCAACCTGACGGCCGGCATGGGCGGCGATCTCGAGATCGGGCCGGGCGAAGACCCGATGCGTTTCGGCAAGGGCACCGATCTGGTCGGCGGCCTCACGCGACTCGCGCACGTCGAGGAACTGCTGCCCGAGATCTGCACGCTCGACTGCGGCACGCTGAACTTTGGTGATGGCGACTACATCTACGTGTCGACGCCCGCGCAGTTGCGCGCCGGCGCGAAGCGCATCCAGGAACTCGGCGTGAAGCCGGAGCTGGAGATCTTCGACACGGGCCATCTGTGGTTCGCGAAGCAGTTGCTGAAGGAAGGGCTGCTCGACGATCCGCCGCTGTTCCAGCTTTGCCTCGGCATTCCGTGGGGCGCGCCGGCCGATACGGGCACGATGAAGGCGATGGTCGACAACATGCCGCCGGGCGCGCACTGGGCCGGCTTCGGGATCGGCCGCATGCAGATGCCGATGGTCGCGCAGGCGATGCTGCTCGGCGGCCACGTGCGCGTCGGCCTCGAAGACAACATCTGGCTCGACCGCGGCGTCCATGCGACCAACGGCACGCTCGTCGAGCGCGCACGCGAGATCGTCGAACGGCTCGGCGGCCGCGTGCTGACGCCGGCCGAAGGCCGCCGCAAGCTCGGCTTGCCCGCACGCGGCGAGCGCCCGCTCGAACGCCGCGCGATCGCCGAATTCGCGTAAGTTTTTTCGCTGATTGATACGACACGGCGGCGCGCACGAGCGTGGCCGCCCACCGATTTCCCCTGATTCGAAGGATGCGTTGACATGGCTGTGAAGACCGACATCAAGACGTTCGCCGCCATCGGCACCGGCGTGATCGGCAGCGGGTGGATTTCCCGCGCGCTCGCGCACGGTCTCGACGTGGTCGTGTGGGACCCCGCGCCGGGCGCGGAAGAACGGCTGCGCGCGAACGTCGCGAATGCGTGGCCCGCGCTCGAGCGCGTCGGCCTCGCGCCGGGCGCCGATCCCGCGCGGCTGCGTTTCGTGTCGACGATCGAAGCGTGCGTCGCCGATGCGGATTTCATCCAGGAAAGCGCGCCCGAGCGCGAGGCGCTGAAGCTCGAACTGCACGAGCAGATCAGCCGCGCGGCGAAGCCCGACGCGATCATCGCGTCGTCGACGTCAGGGCTGCTGCCGACGGATTTCTACGCGCGTGCGACGCATCCGGAGCGCTGCGTGGTCGGCCATCCGTTCAATCCGGTCTACCTGCTGCCGCTCGTCGAAGTGCTCGGCGGCGCGCGCACGTCGCCGGAAGCGGTCGAGGCGGCGATGGAGATCTATCGCAAGCTCGGCATGCGGCCGCTGCACGTGCGCAAGGAAGTGCCGGGCTTCATCGCGGACCGGCTGCTCGAAGCGCTGTGGCGCGAGGCGCTGCACCTGGTCAACGAAGGTGTCGCGACGACCGGCGAGATCGACGACGCGATCCGTTTCGGCGCGGGCATCCGCTGGTCGTTCATGGGCACGTTCCTGACCTACACGCTGGCGGGCGGCGACGCGGGCATGCGACACTTCATGCAGCAGTTCGGCCCCGCGCTCGAACTGCCGTGGACGAAGCTGGTCGCGCCGACGCTGACCGACGCGCTGATCGACAGCGTCGTCGAAGGCACGACCGAACAGCAGGGCACGCGCAGCATCAAGGAACTCGAACGCTATCGCGACGAGTGCATTACCGAGGTGCTGAAGTCGATCGCCGCGGTGAAGGCGCGGCACGGGATGCG
The DNA here is from genome assembly GCF_018417535.1 of Burkholderia pyrrocinia. Classification (NCBI taxonomy): domain Bacteria; kingdom Pseudomonadati; phylum Pseudomonadota; class Betaproteobacteria; order Burkholderiales; family Burkholderiaceae; genus Burkholderia; species Burkholderia pyrrocinia. The sequence goes on from NZ_CP070978.1 coordinate 2,891,398, forward strand.
ATTCGAGGACTAAAGATGACGGGCGATACCCCGCTGACGATATACCGCGACGTGGTGCGGCCCGAATGGGTCGACTACAACGGCCACCTGCGCGATGCGTTCTACCTGCTGATCTTCAGCTTCGCGACCGATGCGTTGCTGGATCGCATCGGCCTCAACGACGCCGCGCGTCGCGAGCGGGGCCGCTCGGTCTACACGCTCGAAGCGCACGTGAACTACCTGCACGAGATCAAGGAAGGCACGCAGGTACGTGTCGATGCGCGCGTGCTCGCGCACGACGCGAAGCGGCTGCACCTGTATCTCGAGCTGTTCGCGGATGGGCATGACGACGCGGTATCGGCGAGCGAGCAGATGCTGCTGCACGTCGATACGCGCGACGGCGCGAAATCGGCGCCGTTCGACGACGACGTCGCCGCGCGCGTGGCTGGGCTTCATGCGTTGCAGCGCGATTGCGCGGCGCCTGCGTATGCGGGCCGCGTGATCGGGCTGCCGCCGCGCCGCTAGCGTCAATCTTCAACCGCGGAGCGCACTCGATGCTCGAACCGGAAATCGCGGCGTTCGTCGCGGCCGTCGACGCGTGGTATCCGGCCGATGCGGCGGCGCGCTCGCCCGACGAGCAGCGCCGCCTCTACGACCGCTTCGCGGCCGAATGGACCCCGGCGGCTCTGCCCGCCGGCATCGTGCAGCAGGACGCCGTGTGGCACGCACCCGATGGACGCGCGATCGCACTGCGGCGTTACACGGCCGCGCATGGCAAGCCGCGCGGCACGGTGCTGTTTTTTCATGGCGGTGGCTTCGTCGTCGGCTCGCTCGACAGTCACGCGCTGATCACCGCGCAACTGGCGGCCGACACGGGGCTCGACGTGATCGCGGTCGACTACCGGCTTGCACCCGAACACCACGCGCCGGCCGCGCTTGAAGATTGCCTTGCGGTCACGCGCGCCGCGCGCGATGCGCGCTGGCCGTTCGGGCCGTGCGTGCATCCGCTGACGCTCGCGGGCGACAGCGCGGGCGGCATGCTCGCGGCGGCCGTCGCGACCGCGCTGCGCGAGGCGGGCGAAAGCGGTATCGACGGCATCGCGCTCGTCTATCCGATGCTCGGGTTCGAACCGCAATCGCCCGCGCGCGAAACGGAAGCGCACGCGCCGATGCTGACGCTCGACGACGTCCATCGCTATCGCGCGCTGTACTGGGACGACCGGTTGGACGGCCAGTTGGATGGCGGACTGTCCGATGCACTGCTGGACGGCAATCCGCTGCTGCGCGCGTCGGTGCCGCTCGCGGCATCGCGTTTCGACGGGCTGCCGCCCGTGCTCGCGATCGGCGTGGAACACGATCCGCTGCGCGACGATGCGCGCGTGTACGTCGAACGGATTCGCGCGGCTGGCGGTGCCGCGCACTACTGGATGGGAGAGGGGCTGGTGCACGGCTGCTGGCGCGCGCTCGGGACGAGCCCGCAGGCGGCACGGATGCACCGGACGGTCGGCGGGTTTTTGCTCGCACCACACGCGTAGCGGGCGTTTCCGGGAGGCAACGATGCAGGCAGCGCAACACCGTATCGAGGACTGGCGGACGTTTTCCGCCGACGCGGCCATCGCGGCCATTGCGGCGGCAACGATCGGCGACGGAGCGGTGGACGTCGAGTGGAGCGACACGCGACGATCGCCGTTCCATTTCGACTGGCTGCGCGACAACTGCGCGTGTTCCGCATGCGTGCACGCGGTCACACGCGAACAGGTATTCGAGATCGCCGACGCGCGCGAGGACCTGTCGGCGCTCACCGTGCACGTCGAAACCGACGGCGCGCTGCATGTCGAGTGGAACGACGGGCATCGCAGCGCGTGGTCGCCGGGCTGGTTGCGCGCGCATGCGTACGACGACGCATCGCGCGCCGAGCGCCAGGCCGCGCACGGGCGGCACGTATGGGCCGGCGACGATGCGACGGCGATCGGCGTGTTCGCGTGGGGCGACGTGATGGAGGACGACGGCGTATTGCTCGCGTGGCTCGCCGCGTTGCAGCGCACGGGATTGACGCTCGTCGAGGGCGTGCCGGCCGAGCGCGGCCGCGTCGACGAGATCGCGCGCCGCATCGGCCTGATCCGCGAGAGCAATTTCGGCGTGCTGTTCGACGTCGAATCGAAGCCGCGCCCGGACAGCAATGCGTATACGTCGCTCAACCTGCCGCCGCATACCGATCTGCCGACGCGCGAGCTACAGCCGGGCGTGCAGTTCCTGCATTGCCTCGCGAACGACGCGACGGGCGGCGACAGCGTGTTCCTCGACGGCTTCGCGCTCGCGGATGCGCTGCGGCGCGAGCATCCGGCCGATTTCGAGCAGCTTGCGTCGACGCCGTTCGAGTTCTGGAACAAGAGTGCGAACAGCGACTACCGCTGCTCGGCGCCGGTGATCGGGCTCGATGCGCGCGGCAACGTGACCGAGGTGCGCGTCGCGAACTTCCTGCGCGGGCCGCTCGATGCGCCGGCCGGATCGGTCGCGGCCGTCTATCGCGCGTACCGGCGGTTTCTCGCGCTCGCGCGCGAGCCGCGTTTTCGCGTGCAGCGACGCTTGCGGGCGGGTGACATGTGGGCGTTCGACAACCGGCGCGTGCTGCATGCGCGCACCGAGTTCGATCCGTCGACGGGCCGCCGGCATCTGCAGGGCTGTTATGTCGATCGCGACGAACTGCTGTCGCGGTGGCGTGTGCTGTCGCGTTCGGCGCCTGCCGCAGCCGCGGTGCGTTGACCGGCGCACACGGCTTCATCTCGCATACACGCATGCCTTGCAGACGAAAAAGCGCCCGGACGCAAGGCGCCCGGGCGAAGCCACCCGCTGCCGGGCGGCGGAGGTATGCGTTTCATAAAAAAGACGAGCCCCGCAAAGGGGGCTCGTCCGGACTGTGCTTCATCGCGCGACGCGCGGCGCCCGCCATGGGCGCATCGGCTTACTGGCCGAAGAAGATCGAGTCGCGTGCGTTCGACGACGCTGCGGCAGCCGGGGCGCCCGAGTGGACGAGCGGAGCCGGTTGCGCGCCGTAGCCGCTGGCGTCGGCGCCATGAACGCGCGCTTCGGCGCTCTGGATGTCGTTCGGGTAGTACGGGCTCGACACGCCCGGCTTGTAGCCGGCTTGTTCGAGCTGGACCAGTTCGTTCTTCACTTGCGCGCGGGTCACGGTGCTTTGCGCGAATGCGCCAAACGAAGCGGACAGGGCGGCAGCGGCAACGACTGCGGAAACGAGCGATTTCATGATGACCTCCGGTGTTTTATTGAGTTCGCTCTCGACACCATGTCTTAAGCGATTGATCAAATCTTAGTCATCGGAGGGTTGAGGGTAAACGCTGATTTTGACGATAAATTGTTTCCTGGACGGTAACAGTGGTGCGCCGAATCAGTCTTTCAACCGGCTTTCTTTTCGGTTGATGTAATAAGTATGAAGAATGTTGCGGATGGCGGCGCGCGGTTCAGCGCGCCTCGGCCGCCGTGTCGAACGGCCGGCCCGGCGAGCGCCCGGCCGGCGCGCCCGAACTGAGGAACCGCACGCCGGTCGCGGCTTCCGATGCTTCCCACAGCAACGCTGCCGAAGCCACGTCGCGCGCCGAGCGCGGCACGCTCGCGAGCGCCGGCAACCCGCGCGATTCGAACCAGCCGGACGGCCCGATATACGCACCGCCCGCGAGATCGGGCGCGGTTGCCGCGTGGATCGCGGGCAGCGCACCCTGGTCGGCCGGCTGCGCGAGATAACGGTTCGCGGCACGCATCAGCGCGGCGCGGGCGGGCGAGCTGTCCATCGTCGGGCCCGCGAACTGCAGGTTGGTCGCCGCATAGCCGGGATGCGCGGCGACGCTGATTCCGGCGAACGCGGCGCGCTCGAAGCGGCGTTGCAGTTCGATTGCGAACACGAGGTTCGCGAGCTTGCTGTCGCAATAGGCGAGATAACGGTTGTAGCGCTGCTCGGCACGCAGGTCGTCGATGCGAATCCGGCCGCCGCGGTTGAAACCGCTCGACATCGTCACGACGCGCGCCCGCCGCGCGGCGCGCAGTGCCGGCAGCAAATGGCCGGTCAGCGCGAAATGGCCGAGGTGGTTGGTGCCGAACTGCATCTCGAAGCCGTCGTGCGTGTGCCGCAGCGGCAGGAACATCACGCCGGCGTTGTTGCAGAGGATATCGACGCGGCCGTGGCGTTCGGAGACGTCGGCCGCGAAGCGTTCGATCGACGCGAGATCGGCGAGGTCGAGCGCATCGACTTCGACGCGTGCATCGGGATGGAGTCGGCGGATCGCCTCGGCCGCCTGCGCGGCGCGCGCGGCGTCGCGGCAGCCCATCACGACCGTGGCGCCCTTCGCGGCCAGCGTCTCCGCGAGCTGCCAGCCGAGGCCGCTGTTGGCGCCGGTCACGACCGCGACCTTGCCGCCCTGCGCCGGGACGTGGCGCGCGCTCCATGCATGCATGTCTGCCTCCATCGGCGCGGCCGGTCGGCCGCAGCACGTAATCGTTACATTGAGTGGTGTAACGATAGTGTGCGCGGGCGTGGCAGACAAGCGGGGGAATTAGACCGGCACTTCTAGCGCCGAAGCGTGGCGTGACGCAGCGGGCCGCGGCACACGGTCGGCAGGATTTACCTGCCTCCGGCCAACGCGAATACTTCGGCGGCGGAGATCATCGCGGCCGCATTCGCGGGCGCCGGGCGTTCGGCCGGGCGGAAGACTTCGTCGCCGCGGTGGATGACCTGGCGCGACAGTGCGCAGGTGCCGGTGCGTTGCGCGAAGCGGCGGCGCCAGCGCTGTTCGCCGTAGTGACAGCGTCCGGGTTCGACCCAGCGGACGACGAGCAGCGTATCGGAACGTTCGAGGATTTCGACGTGGACGTCGGCGGGATCGAGCGCAGGCAGGGATTTGGAGGCCTTCATTTGCCGTTTCCTAAAGCTCGTGCGGTTTCGGCCGTGGCAGTGGATGTCACTACCCGATGGCGAATCCGTAGCGGTTTCCATGAGTGGTGCGCTAAATGTAAGCGTCTGTGACCGGAAAAAACATCCTGTCTGGATCAAATTACCTTTTGCCGATTTAGAAACAATCCAGGCTTATTTTCTTGGAAAGCACGGACAAAAACGCCCCGGACGGGAAGTCCGGGGCGGAAAATCGGCCCGCGCGCCGTGTCTGCTCGCCCAGTCACGGGATACATCGCCGGGGGACGGAGATGCCCGCAGGGATCGAACGCGGGCGGGGTGGCGATGTACCGGAAGCGCGGTCCGGCAACGCCATGATGGCGCGCGCATCCCGTTAAGACCCTGACGCGAACATGACTTTTTTGTCAGTTTGGCGCGGCCGCCGCGTCGGGCGCGTATGAAAAGTCGGATAAGAAGCCCGCCGGCATTGGGTTTGCGTGAATCCGACAGCGCGCCGCGATGGCCGGTCGAGCGCCGGATTCTTGTCCACCTGACGGATTTACGTGCCCGGGTAAATACTGAATCCCAAATTCGTGACAAACGCGCGATCACTTCCTATGATTGGTTGGACCTTTAGTCCTTTGTGCCAATCGGCCGACTGGCGGCTGGCTTTTTCGGGAGAGGTGCTCATGAGATTGCAGGGCAAGCGCGCGCTGGTGACGGCGGCCGGGCAGGGCATCGGCCGCGCGACCGCGCTGCGGTTCGCAAGCGAGGGCGCCGACGTGCTGGCGACCGATATCAACGAAGCCGCGCTCGTGAGTCTCGAGGCCGACGCCGAACGCGCGGGAAGCAGGCTGACCACGCGGCGGCTCGACGTCACCGACGCGCACGACGTCGCGGCACTCGCCGCGAGCGAACGCGCGTTCGACGTGCTGTTCAACTGCGCGGGCTACGTGCATCACGGCTCGATCCTTGACTGCGACGAAGACGCGTGGGCGTTCTCGCTGAACCTGAACGTCACGTCGATGTACCGGTTGATCCGCGCGCTGCTGCCCGCGATGCTCGAAGCGGGCGGCGCGTCGATCATCAACATGGCATCGGCCGCGTCGAGCGTGAAGGGCGTGCCGAACCGCTTCGTGTACGGCACGACCAAGGCGGCCGTGATCGGCCTGACCAAGGCGGTGGCCGCCGATTTCGTCGAGCAGCGCATCCGTTGCAACGCGATCTGCCCGGGCACGATCGAGTCGCCGTCGCTGGAGGCACGGATTGCCGAGCAGGCGCGCACGCGCCAGGTGTCGACCGACACCGTGCGCCAGGCGTTCGTCGCGCGCCAGCCGATGGGGCGCATCGGCAGCGCGGACGAAGTGGCCGCACTGGCGCTGTACCTGGCCTCCGACGAAGCGTCGTTCACGACCGGCGCGATTCACCTGATCGACGGCGGCTGGTCGAACTGACCGCGCTTCCCCATTCACTCTCTGTTTCCGTTCAGACAACCCCATGAAACTGCTGAGATTTGGCGACAAACACCATGAAAAGCCGGGCCTGCTCGATGCGCATGGCCACATCCGCGACCTGTCCGGCGTGATCGACGACATCGCCGGCGACGCGCTGGCGCCGGCGTCGCTCGCGCGGCTGCGCGACATTCCGCCGTCGTCGCTGCCGCTCGTCGAAGGCACGCCACGGCTCGGCGCGTGCGTCGGCCGCGTCGGCAAGTTCATCTGCATCGGGCTCAACTATTCCGATCACGCGGCCGAATCGGGGATGGAGGTGCCGAAGGAGCCGGTTGTGTTCGGCAAGTGGACGAGCGCGATCTCGGGGCCGAACGACGACGTCGAGATTCCGCGCGGCTCGGAGAAGACCGACTGGGAAGTCGAGCTCGGCGTGGTGATCGGCCAGGGCGGCCGCTATATCGCGGAAGCCGACGCGCTGTCGCACGTCGCCGGCTACTGCGTCGTGAACGACGTGTCGGAGCGCGAATTCCAGCTCGAACGCGGCGGCACGTGGGACAAGGGCAAGGGCAACGACACGTTCGGGCCGCTCGGCCCGTGGCTCGTGACGGCCGACGAAGTGCCCGATCCGCACGCGCTGCGGCTGTGGCTCGACGTCGACGGCCACCGCTACCAGAACGGCACGACCGCGACGATGGTGTTCCGCGTGCCGCACCTGATCAGCTACCTGAGCCGCTTCATGAGCCTGCAGCCGGGCGACGTGATCTCGACCGGCACGCCGCCGGGCGTCGGCCTCGGGCAGAAACCGCCCGTCTATCTGCGCGCCGGGCAGGTGATCACGCTCGGCATCGACGGGCTCGGCGAGCAGCGCCAGCGCACCGTGCAGGCCTGATTTCCTTTAACGGACGGTTCGTCATGCCTATCATTCGATCGATGCGCGTCCTCGACGTGCGCTTCCCGACTTCGCAGCAGCTCGACGGTTCCGACGCAATGAATCCGGACCCCGATTATTCGGCCGCGTACGTCGTGCTCGAAACCGACCGCGACGGGCTCGAAGGTCACGGGCTCACGTTCACCATCGGGCGCGGCAACGAAATCTGCTGCGCGGCGATCGACGCGATGCGCCACCTCGTCGTCGGCCTCGACCTCGACTGGATCCGCGCGGACATGGGCCGCTTCTGGCGGCACGTCACGTCGGACAGCCAGTTGCGCTGGATCGGCCCCGACAAGGGCGCGATCCACCTGGCGACGGGCGCCGTCGTCAACGCGGTGTGGGATCTGTGGGCGAAGGCCGTCGGCAAGCCGCTGTGGCGGCTCGTCGCCGACATGAGCCCCGAGGAACTGGTGCGCGCGATCGACTTTCGTTACCTGACCGACTGCCTGACGCCGGACGAAGCGCTCGACCTGCTGCGCCGGCAGGCGCCCGGCAAGGCTGCGCGGATCGCGGCGCTGGAGCGCGACGGCTACCCGTGCTACACGACGTCGGCGGGCTGGCTCGGCTACAGCGACGACAAGCTGCGTCGGCTGTGCCGCGAGGCCGTCGACGCGGGGTTCGATTACGTGAAGCTGAAGGTCGGCGCGAATCTCGAGGACGACATCCGCCGCGTGACGATCGCGCGCGAGGTGATCGGCCCCGAGCGCAAGCTGATGATCGACGCGAACCAGGTGTGGGAAGTCGACGAGGCGATCGACTGGGTGCGCGAACTCGCGTTCGCGCGGCCGTGGTTCATCGAGGAGCCGACGAGCCCCGACGACGTCGAGGGGCATCGCAAGATCCGCAAGGCGATCGCGCCCGTGCAGGTCGCGACCGGCGAGATGTGTCAGAACCGCGTACTGTTCAAGCAGTTCATCGCGCGCGGCGCGATCGACGTCGTGCAGATCGATGCGTGCCGGCTCGGCGGCGTGAACGAGATTCTCGCGGTGATGCTGATGGCCGCGAAGTACGGACTGCCGGTGTGCCCGCATGCCGGCGGCGTCGGGTTGTGCGAGTACGTGCAGCACCTGTCGATGATCGACTACGTGTGCATTTCCGGCACGAAGGAAGGGCGCGTGACCGAATACGTCGATCACCTGCACGAGCATTTCGTCGAACCGTGCGTGGTGCGCGGCGCGGCGTACATGCCGCCGACGGCGCCCGGTTTCTCGATCGAGATGAAGCCCGAATCGCTGGAGCAATACCGGTTCCGCGGCTGAAGCATGACGCACGCTGCACGACGCGCGTCGTGCGCGGCGACAACATGAACGACGGAGACGCGAAGTGGATTTGAACCTGCAGGACAAGGTCGTGATCGTGACCGGCGGTGCATCGGGCATTGGCGCCGCGATCTCGATGCGGCTCGCCGGCGAAGGCGCGATTCCGGTGGTGTTCGCGCGCCACACGCCCGACGACGCATTCTGGCGCGAGCTTGTACAGAAGCAGCCGCGCGCCGCATGCATGTCGGTCGAGCTGCAGGACGACGCGCAGTGCCGCGACGCGGTCGCGCAGACCGTCGTGCGCTTCGGCCGCATCGACGGCCTCGTCAACAACGCGGGCATCAACGACAGCATCGGCCTTGACGCAGGGCGTGATGCGTTCGTCGCGTCGCTCGAACGCAATCTCGTCCACTACTACGTGATGGCCCACTACTGCGTGCCGCACCTGAAGGCGGCGCGCGGCGCGATCGTCAATATCTCGTCGAAGACGGCCGTCACCGGGCAGGGCAACACGAGCGGCTATTGCGCATCGAAGGGCGCGCAGCTCGCGCTGACGCGCGAATGGGCCGTCGCATTGCGCGACGACGGCGTGCGCGTGAACGCGGTGATCCCGGCCGAGGTGATGACGCCGCTTTACAGGAACTGGCTCGCCGGCTTCGACGACCCCGATGCGAAGCTCGCCGGAATCGCCGGCAAGGTGCCGCTCGGCAAGCGCTTCACGACGGCCGACGAGATTGCAGACACGGCCGTGTTCCTGCTGTCGGAACGCGCATCGCATACAACGGGCCAGTGGCTGTTCGTCGATGGCGGCTATACGCATCTCGACCGTGCGATCGGCTGAATGCAGCGGAACCCCGACCCCATGCAACCCGACCCGAACCTGAATGCCGCGCCGCCGCTGATTGCGTTGAGCGGCATCGGCAAGCGCTTTCCGGGCGTGCAGGCGCTCGACGACTGCCGTTTCGACCTGCATGCCGGCGAAGTGCATGCGCTGATGGGCGAGAACGGCGCCGGCAAGTCGACGCTGATGAAGATCCTCGCGGGCGTGTACCAGCGCGACGAAGGCGAGATCCGGATGGACGGCCGCGCGGTGGAGATCGCCGATCCGCGCGCCGCGCAGGCGCTCGGGATCGGCATCATCCATCAGGAACTGAACCTGATGAACCACCTGAGCGTCGCGCAGAACATCTTCATCGGCCGCGAGCCGCGCGGGCGCTTCGGCGTGTTCGTCGACGAAGAAAAACTGAACCGCGACGCGGCCGCGATCTTCGCGCGGATGCGGCTCGATCTCGACCCGCGCACGCCGGTCGGCCGGCTGACGGTTGCGAAGCAGCAGATGGTCGAGATCGCGAAGGCACTGTCGTTCGACTCGCGCGTGCTGATCATGGACGAGCCGACCGCCGCGCTCAACAACGCGGAGATCGCGGAGCTGTTCCGTATCATCCGCGACCTGCGTGCGCACGGCGTCGGCATCGTCTACATCTCGCACAAGATGGACGAACTGCGCCAGATCGCCGATCGCGTGACCGTGATGCGCGACGGCAAGTACGTCGCGACCGTGCCGATGGCCGAAACGTCGATGGACGCGATCATCGCGATGATGGTCGGCCGCCAGCTCGGTACGGAAGTGCGCACACCGCCCGATACGTCTGCGAACGACATCGCGCTCGAAGTGCGCGGGCTGTCGCGCGGCCGCGCGATCCGCGACGTCGGCTTCACGCTGCGGCGCGGCGAGATTCTCGGCTTCGCGGGGCTGATGGGCGCGGGCCGTACCGAGGTCGCGCGCGCGGTGTTCGGCGCGGACCCGGTCGACGCGGGCGAGATTCGCGTGCACGGCAAGACCGTGACGATCCGCACGCCGGCCGACGCGGTCGCGCACGGGATCGGCTACCTGTCCGAAGACCGCAAGCACTTCGGGCTCGCGGTCGGGATGGACGTGCAGAACAATATCGCGCTGTCGAGCATGCGCCGTTTCGTGCGCCGCGGCGTGTTTCTCGATGCACGCGAAATGCGCGACACCGCGCAGGCGTATGTGCGGCAGCTCGCGATCCGCACGCCGTCGGTCGCGCAGCCCGCGCGGCTGCTGTCGGGCGGCAACCAGCAGAAGATCGTGATCGCGAAATGGCTGCTGCGCGACTGCGACATCCTGTTCTTCGACGAGCCGACGCGCGGCATCGACGTCGGCGCGAAAAGCGAGATCTACAAGCTGCTCGACGCGCTCGCCGCCGACGGCAAGGCGATCGTGATGATCTCGTCGGAACTGCCCGAGGTGCTGCGCATGAGCCACCGGATTCTCGTGATGTGCGAAGGCCGCGTCACCGGCGAATTGCGGGCGGCCGACGCCACGCAGGAAAAGATCATGCAGCTCGCGACGCAGCGCGAGTCGACCGTATTGTCCTGATTCAGACGCTTACCCGATCATGTCCAACGATACGCATCCCGTCCCGCCCATGGCTTCCGGCAACACGCCGGCCGGCACCTCCGGCTTCCGCGCGCGCTTCTTCAACCCGGCCGCGCGGCAGAAGCTGCTCGCGTTCGCGAGCCTCGTGCTGCTGATCGTGTTCTTCAGCGTCGCGTCGCCGAACTTCCTCGAAGTCGACAACCTCGTCACGATCCTGCAGGCCACCGCCGTGAACGGCGTGCTTGCGGTGGCCTGCACCTACGTGATCATCACGTCGGGCATCGACCTGTCGGTCGGCACGCTGATGACGTTCTGCGCGGTGATGGCGGGCGTCGTGCTCACGAAGTGGGGGATGCCGCTGCCGCTCGGGATCGCGGCCGCGCTGCTGTTCGGCGCGCTTTCCGGCTGCGTGTCGGGCTTCGTGATCGCGAAGATGAAGGTGCCGCCGTTCATCGCGACGCTCGGCATGATGATGCTGCTCAAGGGGCTGTCGCTCGTGATCTCGGGCACGCGGCCGATCTACTTCAACGACACGCCGGGCTTCACGTCGATCGCGCAGGATTCGCTGATCGGCAACCTGATCCCCGCGGTGCCGATTCCGAACGCGGTGCTGATCCTGTTCCTCGTCGCGATCGGCGCATCGATCGTGCTGAACCGGACGATCTTCGGCCGCTACACGTTCGCGCTCGGCAGCAACGAGGAAGCGCTGCGGCTGTCCGGCGTGAACGTCGACGCGTGGAAGATCGCGGTCTACACGTTCAGCGGCGCGGTGTGCGGGATCGCCGGGCTCCTGATCGCGTCGCGGCTGAATTCCGCGCAGCCCGCACTCGGGCAGGGCTACGAGCTCGATGCGATCGCGGCCGTCGTGATCGGCGGCACGTCGCTGTCGGGCGGCGCGGGCAGCATCGTCGGCACCATCATCGGCGCGTTCATCATGAGCGTGCTGACCAACGGCCTGCGCATCATGTCGGTCGCGCAGGAATGGCAGACGGTCGTGACCGGCGTGATCATCATCCTCGCCGTCTACGTCGATATCCTGCGCCGGCGGCGTCGTTGACGCGCGCATTCATCTGCTTCACCGCCGGCGTGGCCGGCATTCCAGTCGATACCAACCAAGGAGACGCGAAGTGATCAGGAGCAAGGTGTTGAACGCGATCGTCGGGCTGACGTTCGCCGTCGGCGTCACAGCCGGCGCGCAGGCGCAGGAAACCTACATCCCGCTGATCTCGAAGGGCTTCCAGCATCAGTTCTGGCAGGCCGTGAAATCGGGCGCGATGCAGGCCGCGAAGGACTACAAGGTGAAGGTGACGTTCGAAGGGCCCGAGACCGAGGCGATGGTCGACAAGCAGATCGACATGCTGTCCGCCGCGATCGCGAAGAAGCCGGCCGCGCTCGGCTTCGCGGCGCTCGACAGCAAGGCCGCGCTGCCGCTGCTGAAGAAGGCGCAGGCCGAGAAGATCCCGGTGATCGCGTTCGACTCGGGCGTCGACAGCGACATCCCGATGACGACCGCCGCGACCAACAACAAGGCCGCCGCGTCGTTGGCCGCCGACAAGCTCGCCGCGCTGATCGGCGACGAAGGCGAGGTGGCCGTGGTCGCGCACGACCAGACGAGCCGCACCGGCATCGACCGCCGCGACGGCTTTCTCGAACGGATGAAGTCGGCACACCCGAAGGTGAAGGTCGTGACCGTGCAGTACGGCGAAGGCGACCAGTTGAAGTCGACCGAGGTGACGAAGTCGATCCTGCAGGCGTATCCGAAGCTCAAGGGGCTGTTCGGCACCAACGAAGGCTCGGCGATCGGCGTGGTCAACGGCGTGCGCGAGATGAAGCGCAAGGTCGTGATCGTCGGCTACGATTCGGGCAAGCAGCAGAAGGACGCGATCCGCAGCGGGCTGATGGCCGGCGCGATCACGCAGAATCCGGTCGGGATCGGCTACAAGACGGTCGAGGCGGCCGTGAAGGCGATCAAGGGCGAGAAGCTGCCGAAGATCATCGATACCGGTTTCTATTGGTACGACAAGACCAATATCGACGATCCGAAGGTCGCGGCGGCGTTGTACGACTGAATGCCGTGCCACGGCGTCGCCGCACGCGCGTGTGGCGGGCGCGGCGACGCGTGACGGCATGTGACGGCGGAACACGAGGACACCATGGGCGCAGTGCGTATCGATTCCCATCAGCACTTCTGGCGTTATCGCGCGGCCGACTATCCGTGGATCGACGCCGGGATGGGCGTGCTCGCGCACGACTACCTGCCCGACGCGCTGTGGCCGCTGATGCGTGCGCAGGCGCTCGGCGCGTCGATCGCGGTGCAGGCGCGCGCGGGACGCGACGAGACGGCATTCCTGCTCGAGCTCGCCCGCGACGACGCGCGCATCGCGGCGGTGGTCGGCTGGGAGGATCTCGGCGCGCCGCAGCTTGCCGATCGTGTCGCCGAATGGCGCAGCCCGAAGCTGCGCGGCTTTCGTCATCAGGTGCAGGACGAGGCCGATGTCGGCGCGTTCGTCGCGGATGCCGGTTTCAATCGCGGCGTCGCGTGGCTGCAGGCGAACGGCTATGTGTACGACGTGCTCGTGTTCGAGCGCCAGTTGCCGGACGTGCGCGCGTTCTGCGCGCGGCACGACGCGCACTGGCTCGTGCTCGATCATGTCGGCAAGCCCGCGCTGGCCGAGTTCGAGCGCGACGAAACGGCGTTGCCGCGCTGGCGCGCTGCGCTGCGCGAACTGGGCGCGATGCCGCATGTCACGTGCAAGCTGTCGGGGCTCGTGACCGAGGCCGACTGGCGGCGCGGGCTGCGCGCGCAGGATATCCGGCACATCGAGCAATGCCTCGACGCGGCGCTCGACGCGTTCGGCCCGCAGCGGCTGATGTTCGGATCGGACTGGCCCGTGTGCCTGCTTGCCGCGTCGTATGACGAAGTGGCGTCGATCGTTGAGCGCTGGGCCGAATCGCGGCTGTCGGCGGCCGAGCGCAACGCGCTGTGGGGCGGCACGGCCGCGCAGTGTTACGGGGTGCCGGCGTGAGTGCGCGGCTTCGTCGGGCGAATGCCGGCGGGCACCGTGGCGTATCGATGGTTGCAGCCGCATCGATACGCAGGCCGGCGCACGGGCCCCGGCATATAAAATAGGCGCGAACGGTCTGCGCGATTCGTCGGACCGAAACCGATTACCTGCATCAAACGTATGTCCATCCAGCCGATTCAGAACCGCCGCCTCTACCAGCAGATCGCCGACAAGCTCAGTGCGATGATCGAGTCCGGCGATTTTCCGCCGGGCAGCTATCTGCCGCCCGAGCGCGAACTGGCCGAACAGTTCGGCGTGTCGCGCACGTCGGTGCGCGAAGCGCTGATCGCGCTCGAAGTCAGCGGGCTCGTCAGCGTGCGCGTCGGCGACGGCGTGAAGGTGCGCCATCCCGAAACGGCCGCCGCACCCGAGCCCGAACCCGAAGCGAAGGCCGCGCCGTTCACGATCGTCGAGATCGATCCCGAACTCGGCATCGCGCTCGACCTCGACACCGAAATCCCGCCGTTCGCGCTGTTGCAGGCGCGCCGGCTGATCGAGCCGGAAGCCGCGTCGCTGGCCGCGAAGCACGGCTCGGACGAGCAGATCGAAGGGATCCACGAAGCGTTCCTGCGCAACCAGGAAGACAACCGCAGCGGCTCGCTCACGCACCCGGGCGACCGGCTGTTCCATATCCGCATCGCGGAAGCGAGCGACAACCCCGCGTATGCGCTGATGATCAAGCAGTTGCTCGCGCACAAGTACGACCTGATGTTCCAGCGACTGCAGTCGCTGTACATGCCGAACGACATGCCGCACCGGTCGGAACTGGAGCACCGCGCGATCCTCGACGCGATCCGCGCGCGCGACCCGGAGGCCGCGCGTCGCGCGATGGCCGAACATCTCGACGAAGTCATCCGCATCTTCGGCCGCGCGCTCGACTGAGCGCGCGGTTACGCGTTCAAGCGTTCAGAAACGATCGGCGCGATACGGCGCCGGATCGGTGAAGGGGGTCTCGCCCGTCATCATCTCGGCCAGCAGGCGGCCGGTGACGGGGCCGAGCGTGAGCCCGTGATGGTTGTGCCCGAACGCGAACCACAGCCCGCGATGCGCGGGGGCGGGGCCGATCACCGGGCGCATGTCGGGCGTGCATGGCCGGAAGCCGAGCCACGGTTGCGGATCGAGCCGCTCGCCGAAGCCGAACACGGGCCGCGCGACGCGTTCCGCGCGTTCGAGCTGCACGCCGATCGGCGGCACGCGGCGCCGCGCGATCTCGACGCCGGTCGTCAGCCGCAGCCCGCGCCGCATCGGCGCAATCACGTAACCGTATTCGCGATCGACGATCGGCGCCGACGGTACGCCGCGCGCGGACGGCGCGTAGTGCATGTGATAGCCGCGCTTCTCGCGCAGCGGAATCTTGTAGCCGAACTTGCCGAACACCGTGTCGGACCACGGGCCGAGCGCGACGACGACGGCCGGCGCGGCGGCCGTGCCGTCCTGCGTGCTGACCTGCCAGCCGGGCGACAACGCGTGGAGGCTCGCGGCGTCGCCGGTCAGCAGCGTGCCGCCGCCTTGCACGAAGAGTTGCGCGTACGCTTTGACGAGCGCGGACGGATCGACGACGCTTTTCGGGTCGAGCCAGTGCAGCGCGCCGCAGAAGCCGGGCGCGAGGCTCGGTTCGTGCGCGAGCAGCGCGGCGGCATCGAGCGGCGTGATGCCGAGCCCGTGGCGGCGCGCGGTGAGTCCGGCCTCGGCCACGCCGCGTTCGAACGCGGCCGGCGTGCGGAACGCTTCCAGCCAGCCGTTCGCGCGGATGAGCTCCCCGGCGCCGGCCCGCGCGATCAGCGCGTCGTGCTCGACGAGGCAGCGCTCGATCAGCGGCAGCATGTCGCGCGAGGCCGCCGCGTGACGCAGCGGCGCCGATTCCCACCAGAACCGCGCGAGCCACGGCGCGAACGCGGGCAGCGACGTGCTGTGCCAGTAGAGATCGGTCGAGCGGTTCAGCGCATAGCGCATCAGCGTGAACGGGCTGCGCGGGAACGGATACGGTTCGACCGACGAGCGCTCGATCAGCCCCGCGTTGCCGAAGCTCGTGCCTTCGCCGGGCGCGCCGCGATCGACGAGAGCGACCTTGCGGCCGCGATCCTGCAGGTGCAGCGCGGCGGAGACGCCGACGATGCCTGCGCCGAGAACGATGACGTCGAAATCCATGGGGTGGAGATGGCGATTGATGGAGGTTGTACGTTACCGATTGGGCGAGACCCATGCCCAAAGTTTCGCCGACGTGCGGCTGTCCGTCAGGATACTCTCGATGTCGTTCGATCCGCAGAACCGGGTCATGGCTTACCGGATTGGTGCTTCACGATTCGCGACATTGTGGAACTCGCCAATGCGTGGCGTTCCTGGCGGAATTCCCGTCTTTCCGGCGTACGTCGACGATGAATAGTCGCCTCGCAAACGCATAACTCCATGATTTAGAATGGGTTCGCCTTTTCGGTAGAGGGCAGTGGTCCATCTGGAAGTCACTGGCCCTGTCGTTGTCGGAGCCCGTGCCGTTACAAGCCGGGCGCGTTCGTGATGCGCTCGGCATCACGCTGGTCGAGCAGACATCCTGGCGCAACGACGAGCTCGCTCTCAAGCAATGGAGAAGGGCCGTAGAGGAAGCAGGCGTCTTTGTCTTCAAGTCGTCATTCAAGCAGCGCGAGATCTCGGGTTTCTGCTTGATGGACGATGCATTCCCGATCATCTATCTGAACAACGGCACGACGAAGACGCGCCAGATATTCAGTCTGCTGCATGAACTCGCGCACTTGCTCTTGAACATGAACGGCTTGAGCAAGCTCGCTCCCGGCTACATCGATGCGCTTCCTCAAACCGAGAGGAAGATCGAGCGATTCTGCAACGCGATAACGGCGGAGGTACTGATCCCGCACGCAGCTTTTGACACGTTCGTGGTACGGCTTCCCGTCGATGTCGAGTCAGCCTCCGACGAGGCGTTCGCCGAGCTGGCGAGCCATTTTGGCGTGAGCCGGGAGGCCGTGCTGCGGCGATTGCTGGATCAGGGTCGCGTCGGCCAGGCTTTCTACGAACATAAGGCCAGGATCTGGTCGGCCCAGCAGAAAGAGGCAGCGGGCGGGAGCTACTATGCGAATCAAGGCGCCTATCTGAGCGACCGCTTTGCCCGGGAGGTCGTCGGTCGTCACTATCGGCATCAGATCACGCTTGAGCAGGCTGCCGATTTTCTTGGTATCAAGCCGAAAAGCTTTGCCGGATTTGAAGCGCATGTTCTTCACGGGGCCGGTGCATGATCTATGTGTTCGACACCAGCTCCATTCGATCACTTCAGCATTTCTATCCGCGTGTGTTCAGAAGCATCTGGAACGGTATCGAAAAACTCGTTGGCCAACGGCGCTTGATTTCGACCAGAGAAGTCTTGAACGAGATCGAGCGACAGGCCGTCAGTGCAGATGTATTGGCGTGGGTGAAAGGCCATCGGTCATTGTTCACGACGCCGAACGCGGATGAGCTGCGGTTTGTCGCCGCGATTTTGCGCGTCAAGCATTTTCAGGCGCTGATTGGCCAACAGCAGCGTCTCAAGGGAACACCGGTTGCCGATCCATTCGTCATCGCCTGCGCGAAGATCCGCCAGGGGACGGTCTTGACCGAGGAAGGATGGCAGTACGCGAATGAAGGGCTTGTCGTCAAACCTCATGCGGCGAAGATACCCAATGTCTGCGCGCATTTCGAGATTCCGTGTATCGATCTCGAGGAATTCATGCACCAGCAGGATTGGCGGTTCTGATCGATGCAACTCCCGAACAACGGCGGTATGCCGCGCGCGGCCGCCGGTTGGCGTTGCGGCGCGGATGCAAAGTCCCTGCTCCGTCGGGATGAGGGCGGGGCAGATTGAGCTAGCCGCGCGCCCAATCTGCCGATCAATTCGCTGCCGTCCATGCTGAACCGACGATGGATGCCGCGCTCATCACCATCGTCGCGCGCAGCGCAAATTCTCCATACCTTCCGACGTTTCTCGCGGGTGTTTCCCACTGGTTGGTCGCGCGACTTTGTACCTAAGATGAAGGAATCATGCGCGTGATACGGTGCCTGCGCGCGCACGGTTGAAGGCAGAGGGTAACGCCGGGGGGCAACGCCAGCGGATGTTTCCATCATGGATGCGAGAGTGTGCGCGGCGGCTGCCAGTCTTGCGACTGCAACGACGCCAACGGGCGCGGCGGAGATCGCCGCGCGAACGACGTCCGGCCGGCCAGGCCGGGCTGCTTCGCTGCGCCATGCGCTGATCGCAATCGTTTGCGTGTTGGGTGCGGCGCCCGCCGTGCTCGCCGGGACTCCCGCCGATGTGGACGGCTCGCCTGACACCGTGCGCATCGTCGCCGCCGCGAGCCCTGCCGATCCCGTCATTTCGTCACACGACTCCGCTGTGCGCCAGGTCGTACTGGGCATCATCAGCTTCACGCACTGGCCGGCGACACCCGTTCGCCTGCATCTGTGCGTGACGGGCCGGCCCGACTACGCGCGCGGCCTGACCGATACGCTGCAGGCCGGCTCGACGCTGCTCGACGTGCAGCGTGTCCGCTTCGACGATCCCGCGCTCGGCATCGCCTGCGACGTCGTCTACCTCGGCGCGCTGAACAACGACGAGAGAACGCGGGTGAGAGCCGCGGTGGCCGGCCATCCGGTGCTGACGATCTCGGAACACGATCCGTCCTGCACCGCAGGCAGCATGTTCTGTCTCAACGTCGACGGCGAACGCGTGTCGTTCGACATCAATCTCGACGCCGTGGCGCGCAGCGGCGTGCGCGTGCACCCGAACGTGCTCAATCTTGCGCGACGGCCGGGGGCGCCATGACGCGGTTCGCGTTCCATATTTCCTCCTCGCACGTGTCGCGCCCGACGCTGCAAAGCGTGTTGCGCCGCGCGCACCTGCGCCTCGCGTTCGTTGCCGTCGCGATGGCCGCCGTGTCGTTGATCGTGGTCGCCGTGATCGCGTTGCGGGCTTATGCCGGCAACAACCTGAACCTGCTGGCGCGATCGCTCGGTTATACGGTCGAGGCGGCGCTCGTGTTCGGCGATCGCGTCGCGGCGAACGAAGCGATCGGGTTGATCGCCAGCGATGAGGACGTCGCGCAGGTGGTGGTCACGGACAGCAATGGCCAGCCGTTCGCGACGTGGCAGTTGCCTGCCGGCAGCCAGATCGCCCGACTGGAGCGCGTCGTCGCCGATCTTGCGCTGCCGGGGCCCGTGACGGTCCCGGTGATGCACGACGGCATCATCGTCGGCCACGTCGTCGTGCGCGGCCGCGGGCACCAGTTCTTCGGCTTCCTGCTCGGTGGCGTGGGCGGCATTCTCGGCTGTCTTGTCGTCAGTGTGTTCGGTGCCTATGTCAGCTCGAAGCGGCTGCTGCGCAACATCGTTTCGCCGCTGCGCGCGCTGGCCGGCGTGGCCCACGCCGTGCGGCGCGAGCGTGCATTCGCGCAACGGGTCGAGCCCGTCGCGATCGCCGAACTGAACCAGCTCGGCGACGACTTCAATGCGTTGCTCGACGAATTCGAAGACTGGCAGAACACGCTGCGCGACGAAAACGCGTCGCTCGAATACAAGGCGACGCACGACGCGCTTACGGGCTTGCCCAACCGCGTGCAGTTCGAGTCGCGCCTCGCGCTCGCCCTCTGCGAAGCCGGGGTGACGGGCCAGCGGGTCGGCATCCTGTATCTGGACTGCGACCGCTTCAAGGAGATCAACGATTGCCTCGGCCACGACGCGGGTGACGCGGTGCTGATCGGCATCGCTGAGCGACTGCGCGCGCAGGTGCGCGACGCCGATCTGGTCGCCCGCCTGGGCGGCGACGAATTCGCGGTGATGCTGTCGGCGGTGCGCGATGCGGGCAGCGTGTGTCGCATCGCCGACGAGATATTGTCCGGCATGGCGCCGTCGATCGAGCTGTCCGACGGCCGCATGGTGGCCACCATGATGAGTGCCGGCGTTGCGCTGTATCCCGACCACGCGTCGGACGCGAGCGGCTTGCTGCGCGCGGCGGATGCAGCGATGTACCGGGCCAAGCGCACTCGACCAGGCTCGTGGCAGTTGGCTGAAGGTGTTGCAGGACCGGTTTGATGTCGATCGTTTCGCGCTGCGGGCGAGGTCGCAGCAGCGGATTACAAAAAGCGCGCCCGACGCGGGCGCACTCGAAGGGGATGCGAAATGAACAACTCGTTTCCTGTGAGCGTGGGGCGGATGTGCGTTGGAAGCGCGCTGCTGCTGTGCATGCTGCTGGGGGGCTGCAAGGCGCCGCCGCTTCATCGTGGGCTGACGCAGACGCAGGTCACGACGCTCAAGTCGGCCGGTTTCCACGAGACCGAAGAGGGTTTCGAGTTCGGCTCGACCGGACCGATCCTGTTCGATTTCGATCGATATAACCTCAAGCCCGATGTGCGGCGGGTCGTCGAGCGGATCGGGCGCACGCTCAGGTCGGTGGGGATCAACGGAGTGCGGGTTTATGGTTATTCGGACGAAGAAGGTGCGGATGACTATGACTTCGAGTTGTCCAGAAGGCGGGCTGAGGTCGTGGCGATCGAGCTTGTCGACGTCGGGCTGGATGGGAAGCGCATTGCGATCGTCGGAAGAGGGAAGCGCGACCCGGTGGGCGACAACCGTACGCCGGCCGGCAGGGCGCAGAATCGGCGGGCGGCGATTGTAGTTTCGCCGCGGTGAGGAGGAGGGCGTCGCACACTGGTACGCAGCGATGACGCGTGCGTCGCCTGTCGACAAGCAAGCCGCTCAGCCTGTTCCTGAAAACACGAATACAGGAATGTCTCGGTGCGGTCAGTTGTAACTGTTTGCCATCATTGCCACGCAGACATCCGAGCGTCTGTTCACAAGCGACGGACCTTTATGTTCACGGCTTACGGGACGGATCGTTGGCTGAAACCGTCATTGCCGATTGGAGGCCGCTCAATAAATTCGAAATGAAATTTTAAGTTGCCCGAATAGAATCGTTCCGCCCGTTTTTTTGAACTCCGCATCGCCACGTGGCGAGCGCGGCGACGACCGGAACGTGTATGACCATCGACCCCAAGGATCTGCTTCCGCACTTCGAACGCGAGATGGCGCTGCTGCGCCGTTCGATGCAGACGTTCGCACAGCGTTTTCCTAAAATCGCCGCTCGCCTGGCGATCACCGGCGAGCATTCGGAAGATCCGTACGTCGAACGTCTGTTGCAGTCGTTCGCATTGATGTCGTCGTCTCACGACATCCGCCTCGAGGATGATGTGCCCGCGTTTACGCACGGTATCCTCCAGACGCTGCACGGCGCGTTCCTGCGCCCGTTTCCCTTCTGCGCGATTGCGCAATTTCATGACGACTCAACCAGCAAACAGACCGCGCCCCGTGTCATTCCCCGCGGTGCTCAACTGATCTCACCGGTTGGCCGGGAAGTATTTCGCATGACGAATGAAATAGCGATTGTGCCGCTGACCGTCTCGGCGGTGCGTTACGCGACGTCGGCGATCGCGCCGCGAGACGCGGCGTTACCGTCCGAAACGACCGGTTTGCTGACGGCCACGTTCGAGCTGACATCGCCGGAAGCGACGTTCGCGATCGTGCCGGACAGATTGCGTTTGCACTTCACCGGCGCGCGCGAAATCGTCGCGGCACTCACGGACGCCGTCTTGCTTCTTGCAGTGCGAGGTTTCGCCGAGATGGACGATTCCGGACGCTGGAAGCGTCTCCCGAACATGCCGTTCACGGCCGTCGGCCTTGAGCCAATCGACGCGCTGCTTGATATGCCGCATGACGATGCCCTCGGGCCATTTCACCTGCTGATGGAGTATTGCGCCGTTCCGAAGCGCTTCGACTTTGTCGACCTGGACATGCGGCCCCTCAAGCGAGGTGCCGGCGATAGCCGTCGCGTCGCGCTGCACCTGGCGATCGCGGGCGTGCATCCGGACTCGCATCGAGCGCAACGTCTGGCCGCCGCGACGGCTGACCATGTCCGCTTGTTTTGTACACCCGTGATCAACCTTTTCCCGGATGCTGCCGAGCCGATCGAGACTCGTCCCGGTTGCGCGTATTACCCGGTGAAGCCGCTTGCGCAGAAAAACGCGTCGCAGACGAACATCTGGTCGATCGACACGGTTCGTCAGACTTCCGACGCGGGTACGTCGATCGTGGCACCGTTCCATTCGCTGCAGCATGGCATGGGCACCCATCCGGGGCTGTACTGGACAGCATTGCGCGACGACGCCCGGCGGGCGCCGAGGAAGCCCGTCGATCCCCAGGCCGAAGAGGCGGACAAGAAACCGTCCCCGGACGAGATTGCAGACCTGCTCCATGGCGTTGAACTGGGACTGATCGATCGGGACGGCCAACCTGCCGATCCCGGGCGTCGCAAACTGGCGATCCGGCTGTCCTGTACCCAGGGCGACCTGTCCGGAATGCAGGAACGCGAACTGGCGTTGTGCGCAGGCGATCCGGTGGGGACGATCGCACTGCTGAACCGGCCGACCCGGAGCCGGCCGCGGGCTTTCCGCTACGGCGAGCTGTGGAATGTATTGTCTTTGCTCGTGCCGCAGGCGATTCGCCTGGACAACGGCGGTCTGGCCCAACTGACGCGGCTCTGCGCCCGCTGGGCGGAATGTTCGGTCGACGCCGGGCGGCGCTTCGATGCGCTCGTCTCGTTGTCGACCGCGCGCGTTCGGCGCTGGATGCCCGGCAAGCCGGCGTCGGCGTTCGTGCAGGGGCTTGAAGTGCGATTGGTGGTCGATGAGCAGCGTTTCGCCGGGTTCAGTCTTGGCGGGCTCGCGCACGTCATGGAGAGATGCTTCGCACCGCACGTGCCTGTAACAAGTTTCGTGCAGATTGTGCTGTTTTCAGCGCATACCGGTGCGCTGCTTCGCCGTGGGCAACCGTGCCCCGGCGTCCAGCCGCTGGTCTAGTTTTCGATTTTCGGGGCTCGAACGGAAACGTTTGCGGGCGTCTTTCGCGCGGTCGGATTTTGTCCTACATTAACGGGGCTTCGGGCCGCTAGCCGGTCCACGGAACCTGAGATCACAAGCAAGGAACAAGAATGAGTTTCGCTCCGAACGGGGGTATTCCCAATGGTTTGGGCGGTAGCGCGCTCGGCTCCTTGAGCGCGCTCGGCGGCCTGGCAGGCCCGGTCGCCTCGAGTGTTGCCGGGAGTCTCGGGCCGCTCGCGGGCCTGGCCGGGCACGTCGACACCGTCCAGCGTGCGCTACAGCTCGCGCAAACCAGCTTCTCGCTGATGGACAAGACGCCCGGTGCGGTTGCCGAAGCGATCAACGGCGCCGCCAACCCCGCGCGCCTGACCCAGCTCAATCGTTACGTGACGCTCGATACGCCGCTCGGCCCGGACGTGCTGCTGGTCAGCGCCGCCGTCGTCGACGAGTACGTGAACCGGTTGCCGGAAATCCACCTCGACCTGCTGTCGCATCGCCACGACCTTCGCCCCGACGACCTGATCGGCCAGCAGGTCAAGATCCGGTTCGATCAGCAGGCGCGCTTGTCGACGCTCGAACGCGTCGTTGCATCCGGTGCCGGCGAGAACGACCGTTACTTCGACGGCTACGTTGCGTCGTTCGACCGCGCCGGCAATCCCGGCAATGTCACGCAGTACCACCTGACGGCAGTGCCGTGGTTCTGGTTCCTGACGCGCTCGACCGACTGCCGGATTTTCCAGAACAAGACCGCGCAGGACATCCTCACCGAGATTTTCCAGGAGCACGGATTTTCGGATTTCGTGTTCGACATTCGGACGAGTCAGAAACCGCTCGAATACGTGGTGATGTACCAGGAGTCCTACTACAACTTCTGCGCGCGGTTGATGGAGCAGGAAGGGCTGGTCTGGACGCACCGCTACGAGAAGGACAAGCACATGCTTGTGATCGGCGACACGAATTTGCTGTTCCGCCCGATCGACGGGCTGGCAACTGTGCCGTTCGCCGCCACCGAGGCGAGTGAGGACAGCGGCATCGACCAGTTGCACGAAGGTCGGCGCTTTGGCGTCGGCAAGGTCACGTTCCGCGACTTCAATCATCAGAATCCGTCGTCGCCGCTGATGCTGGTGGAAGCCGGCCCGCAGAACCTCAAGCACGCGCGGCTCGACTCGACCGAGCGGTTCGAGCACCAGTCGCTGTACGACCACGGCGACGACGGCAACCGCTATGCGCGTTTTGCGATGGAGGCCGAGGAGGCGCAGGCCCATCGCTATACCGGCGGCGGCTACGCGTGGCGCATGACCACCGCCGGCGCCGTCAACGTGGCGAATCACCCGGTCCTCGAGAACAACCAGGAATACGTGATCCTGCACGTGCGTCACGAGGCGGTGAACGACTACACGCAGCACAGCGCAAAACTGCCGTACCGCAACAGCTTCGCGTTGCTGCCGAAGAAGATTCCGTATCGTGCGCCGCGCGCCACGCCGAAACCGGTGATTCATGGCACGCAGTCGGCGATCGTCGTCGGTCCCAAGGGCGAGGAAATCTACACCAACGGGAGCGCCGTGAAGGTGAACTTCCCGTGGGACCGGCGCGGCAAGAAGGATGGATCCGACTCGATGTGGGTGCGTGTGTCGCAACCGTGGGCGGGTGACGGTTGGGGGGCGGCCGCGATTCCGCGGATCAAGCAGGAAGTGCTCGTGGCGTTCAATCAGGGCGATCCGGATAACCCCGTGATCGTGGGCCGCGTGTTCAACGGCGAGCAGGGCAACCCGTACCACGGTGCGGCTGGCCAAACGATGGGGATCAAGAGCCAGACGCACAAGGGGCAGGGCTCGAACGAGATCCGCATGACCGACACGAACGGCATGCAGGAATTCTTCATGCACGCCCAGAAGGACATGAACACCGTGGTCGAGAACAGCGAGACGCACAAGGTGCTCGGGCCGATGCGTACCGTCCTGGTGGCGACGGGTAGCGAAGAAAAGCAGATTCCGCAGGGCAACCTGACCGAGACGATCGCCGAGAAGCGCAGTACGACCGCGACCACCGTCGAAGTGACGACGCCTGCCAAGGACGGGGGCGGCGGCACGCAGGTCTATGTGGCCGAGCGCGGCATCCTGCTGAAGGTGCAGGACAGCTCGATCTCGCTCGCGCCCGAAGGCATTCGCCTCGAGCACAAGGGCTCCGTGATCCTGATGACCGACGACGGCGTGATGGTCAACGGCCAGCGCATCGATCTCAACAAATAACACGAACAAAACCATGCACTACGCTATCCACGAAGGCACCTTCGAACTGCCGGACGCGGCGCTCGACCGCACCGTCAACATCCTCGTGATGAACGCCGGCCCCGGCGGCCTCAACCTCGTGATCGCCCGTGGGCGGCTGCGCGACGGGGAAGATATCGATGCGTTTGTCGCGCGCGAATGGGAAGTGGCGTCGCGCGACGCGAAGATGCTTACCGAGAAGGCGCGCCGGGCTGTGGCGGTGGCGGGCCGTTCGGGCATCCAGATCGATTCCACGCTCGAACGGGATGGCCGGCTCTGGCATCAACTGCAGACCATGTTTCCGTCGGACGACGCCGGCCGCGTGCTGGTGATGACGTTGACCAGCGCGGCACCGCTGACCGACGAGCAGCAGGCGATCGCCGATCGTATGCTCGCCAGTTTCCAGCCGCGCGCGGCTCGACCGACTCTGCTTGGGCCGGGTGACGCGTCGTGAGCGCGGAACACTTCGCGGCCGCGCGCTTCGAAGACCCGATCCAGCACACGTCGTTCTGGGGTGAGCTTGTAGGCACGGTCGGGTCGGTGATCGGCGGTGCCGTTGTCGGCGCATTGGTGGCGGAGGCGATGGAGGGGCTGGTGTTCGTCGGCTTGGCCGCGCTCGAAATCGGTACGGCAGGGCTGGCGACGCCGCTGGTGATCGCGATCGGTGTGGGCGTGGCCGTCGGCTCGGGCGCGCTGATGGAAGCGAGCGGGATGAACGAAGCCATCGATGACGGCGCCAAGGCCTTGGCCGACTCGATCGCGCCGCCCGAGATCAAAGGCAAGATCGCCAGCGGCTCGGGGAACGTTTATGTCAATAACAAGGCGGCTGCGCGGGCGGCGCGGCCGGGGGATCTCGATACCGTCGCATGCCTGGATCACTCCAGCCCGCAGATGATTGCTGATGGGTCGGGGAGCGTTTACATCAATGATCATCCGGCCGCGCGCGTCGGCGACAAGACGACTTGTGACGGGACGATTGCTGAGGGTTCTGACAACGTTTTCATCGGCGGCGGCACGCAGCGGGTAAGGGACGTCAAGTCGGCGAGCCGGCTCGGGTGGTTGGGGGCGGCGCTTGGCATTGCGCTGGCGGTTTGTGGCCGCGGGAAGATGAGTTGGGGGCAGTTTCTGAAAGGCAAGCTGCCTTGCCTCGCGATCAATTTTGCGGCTGGTGCCTTCGGTACTTGGCTAGGCAGTTTGGCGAGGCCGTCAGCCGGTCACCCGGTCAACGTGATTACCGGCGGCAAGTTTCTCGATGGCACGGACGATACCGACTTCACATTGCCCGGGCCGCTGCCTATCGTGTGGCGGCGTTTTTACAGCAGCCATGATGATCGTGCTGACAGTTTGTTCGGGCCGGGCTGGAGCGTGCCGATCAGCGTCGAGCTGCGGCTTGCGCGTGAACATGGCGAGGTCAAGTCGATCACGTACTGGGACGAGCAGGGCCGAGACATCGTGTTCCCGGCCGTGCCGCCGGGTGAGAGCCATTTCAGCGTTCCCGAAGGCATTTACCTGATCTGTACTGCCGGTGGGCACTACGTGGTCGAGACGGTCGACGGTCTGTATCGCGATTTCGGCCGTGCCCGTACCGATGCGGACAGCGAGACGCTCAAGCTGTGGCGTCTCGAGGATCGCAACGGTAATTGGATCGAGGTGGAGCAAGAAGCGGCAGATGAGGTTGTGCGGCCGGCCCGGCTGCATGACAGCGCTGGGCGCATGCTGACGCTGGTCTACGATAAATCGCACCCTCGACGCATTGCCACGATTGAGCTGACTCGTGGTGTGGACGGTGAGCAACCCGACACGCTGGTGCGTTATGCGTACAACGATGCCGGCGAGCTGGTGGCCGTTACCGATCGCAGTGGCCACACCGGCCGACGCTTCGCATACGAACACGGACTGATGGTCCAGCACACGTTGCGCGGCGGCTTGCAGTGCTTTTATGCGTGGCAAGGTGTCGGCCGCGATGCGCGTGTCGTGCGCCACTGGACCGATGACGGCGAAGCGTACACGTTCGACGCGGACCTTGCGCAGCGTTCGGTGACGATCACCGACCAGATCGGTCGCGTTACACACTGGACGTGGAACGAGGATCAGCAGCCGACGAGCCATACGGATGCGGAAGGCCACGTTTGGCAATTCGAGTGGAATGCGATGCGGCAGTTGGTCAGTACGACCGATCCGGCAGGGCATACGACCCGCTTTGAATATGACGAGCGGGGGCGGCAGACGCAGCGCATCGATGCGCTCGGGCAGGTTGAGCGGACCGAGTGGAACGCTTACTACGACCTGCCTGTCGCGGAAACCGATCCGGCCAACTCGCGCTGGATCTACCGCTACGACGATCGCGGCAACCTGACGATGACGCGCGATCCGGCAGGCTTCGCGACCGAGTATCACCGGGATGAACGCGGGCTGGTGCACACGATCCGCGATGCGCGGGGTGGTTACAAGTTTCTCGAATGGAATGGCCGTGCGCAGTTGACCTCGTATACCGATTGTTCCGGCAAGGTCACGCGGTTCGGGTATGACGCACGTGGCGCGCTTGCGCGTGTGACCGATGCGGCTGGGCAGTCTACCGTGTACGAAGCGGATGCAATGGGGCGGGTCACAGGGATCGGAACGGCCGATGGTGCGCGTCAGATGTTCCGATACGATGCGGCCGGGCGTCTGGTCGAGGTCGTTGACGCGAACCAGCGCAGCACGCGTTACGAGATCAATGCGCGTGGTTTGCTGCTGTCACGGACGGACGCGGCTAATCGTGTCGTACGGTTCGGCTACGACGATGCGTTCAGGCTCGCGAGTCTGACCAACGAAAATCGCGAGGCGTATCGCTTTCAGTATGACCGTCGCGATCTGGTTTCTTCGCAGATCGGCCTCGATGGCCACAAGCGCACGTACGAATACGATGTGTGCGGCCAAGGTACGATCGTACGGGATGGACAGATCGAGACGCGATACGAGCGCGACGCGATCGGGCGACTGACTGCGAAGCAAGCTACGCATGAGCGTTGTGAGTACCTGTACGACAAGGCGAGCCGAATCGCATCTGCCGAGTTGTACACGCTGGCCGCTCGTGGCCCGTCGCTGAAGAATCGGGTCAGCTTGAAATACGACGCGCGCGGAGCGGTTCTCGAGGAATACACGCCGACCGGCTGGCTCGCGCATACGTACGACGAGCTTGGCAACCGTGTCAGCACCACAATCTCGGGCGAGCGCACGATCGACTGGCTGCATTACGGCTCGGGACACGTACACCAGATCCGCGTTGACGGCGCTGCAGTTGCCGACATGGAACGCGATGATCTGCATCGGGAGGTGCTACGAACGCAGGGCAAGCTGACCAGTCATTTCGGATATGACGCGGTTGGCCGTCGTGCGCGGCACGCTGCGCAGCGAGGTAGGGCTGCTGATGACCTGCTTGCGAAGCAGTGGCAATACGATGCAGCGGGCGACGTGATCCAGAAGCGCGATCAGCGTCACGGCACGACGAGCTATCAATATGACCCGACTGGTCGCATTGAACAGGCGGCGGGGCCGGGATTGCCGTCGGAAGTGTTTCGCTGGGACGCGGCGGCCAACCTGGTGTCGAGCGATCACCCGGGCGGCTACGTCGAGCACAACCGGCTCAAGATGTTCGAGGACAAGCGCTTCGAGTACGACTCGTATGGACGGCTGGTTCGCAAGCTGAGCGGTCACGGGCCTGCCAAAGAGCTGGTTCTTGAATACGACGACTGGAGTCAGCTGAAGACCGTCGTGACGAAGGACCGTCTCGGTATCGCGACGACGCATTTCGAATATGACGCGTTCGGTCGCCGGATCCGTAAGCTCAATGGTGGTTACGCGAGTACGGATTTCCTGTGGGACGGCATGCGGCTCGAGCAGGAAACGTATCACGATCGTCAGGGCGAGGAAGCGCTGACGTACTTGTACGAGGCCAGTAGCTATGTGCCGCTCGCACGGATCGATCAGGGCAAGCCGGCGGCTAACGATGCCGATGCAAGGGATGCGGTCTACTATTTCCACAACGATGTGTCGGGGTTGCCGGAGGAACTGACCGACGCGGACGGAGAGTTGATCTGGCAGGCCCGCTACAAGGTGTGGGGCAATGCGGTGCAGGAGGAATGGATCGCGCGGGCGCCGCAGTTGCCAACACCAGAGTGGGGAAATGTGCAAGCGTTGGCGCCGGCACCAACTCACGTGCCGCGACCACAGAATCTGCGTTTCCAGGGGCAGTATCTGGATCGTGAGACGGGGCTGCATTACAACACTTTCCGGTTCTACGATCCGGACATTGGGCGCTTCATCAATCCGGACCCGATTGGATTGCTGGGTGGAACGAATCTCTATCGGTACGCAGCCAATCCATTGGCGTGGATCGATCCATGGGGTTGGGCTTGCGGTGAACTTAGCGGTAAAGCACAGGAAGTTCACAATTTGGCCGGTGGCGGGGATGCGCGCTCAATACGCAATTCAACGGTATCAATCGTCGAGGCCAAGGTGAATGGCAAGCCACAGTTGTTTGCGGCGGGAAGTGGAGGTCGGTTAAGTCCAGCACAACGGCAAGCACTTATGAAGATGGGCGTACCAGAAGAAAACATCTTCTATGGCAAGAAGTCTATCGATGGTTTTGATAAGCTCGAAAACCATGCGGAACGAATTATTTTGCGCAATCTGCCTGAAGGTGCCGAAGTTAGTCGCTGGGGTATCTCTTGGGGTGGATTGCAACGGAATGCATCGTGTCCATCATGTCAGCCTCATGTGGACCAGGCTGGTGGGATTTTTGATTAGGAGATGAGTATGTTGGATATCGAGGAGCATAAAAAATATCTCGAATCAGTTCTAGCTGGAGCGAAGCTCGATAACCTTGCTCGTTTTGGCGTGTGGTGCTGTGTTGGTCTCGCTCACGATGAGTCAATATTCGAATTCCTGTCGAAGCAAGCAGGGGGTACAAGTACGCAGCTCAGGCACCGAGTAGGCGATTACTTGGATCAAGTCTGGAATGGAAAAGAAAACTCCAATCCACTAAGCGACTTAGAGCAAATTGAATGGGACCCTGATGCAGTCGAAATCGACGACGACGCTGCGGCCCAGGGAGCGACCGATTTGCTGGCGGGACTATCTTTTTTGGCGAAATGGTGTGCAGAACATAAGATGGAGCGACTGGTCGCATGCGCCGAGGTTTTGATAAACCGAATCGACTACTTGGAGAGTTTTGAGTTGATTGGAGAACATGTTGCGAATCCAGTTGATCATGAGATGAGCGTGCAGAAGGAATTTGCTCGTGAACTCGTTGCAGGTACCTTGACTGATCATGACAAGATGAAATATCACGAGTGGTTATTCAATCTCGGTACCCCCTGAATCATGAGCTCAAGGAACAAGCGTGCAAACGATTGACCTGTTGATCTCCCATAGTCAAATCGTAGTTCGATCCAGGCCGTACGATGAGGGTTTGAGCCAATGGGGAGCGGGCAACATTGATCAGGGCGCGGTGTTGCACGCCGACTACCTTATTTTCGATCCGCTTCCGGACGATACCTTCGGTGCAAAGGTGTACTTGCGGGTGGTGGATAAGTTCGAGATGGACGAGCGGGCCGCACGGTGCATTGTTGCGCCGTTTCGTATTGAAGATCGCAATTCGCTCGAAGTCGCCTCGGCGACCGAAAAATTCAAGATTATGCTGGAGCTGCCGCTTAACTCGTACGACGTGTATTACGAGGTTTGCGAGGGGGAAGAGGTTTTCTATAAATTCACGTTTGCTTCAGAAGCGGTTCATCGGCAAGCAATGTATTTGCGTGATGACCCTTGGCGGGGCAAGAAAGACAAGCCGCTTGTAGCAGGGAGGTTTGACAGATAACTTAGATTCGGTTGCTCCTTGGGTTAACTGGACCAAATTCGCAGTGATCTTGCCGGAGCGACTGACAGCAAAGGAGTCCGGGCGCGAGCGCTGCGAATACGTGAGCACCGATTGTCTGTGGGATGGCGTGCGGCTTGTACAGGAGATGTAACACGACAGGAGCGGCGAAGAGGCGCTGACCTACCGGTACGAGTCGGGCAGCTACGTACGGCTGGCGCGGATCGACCAGAATGCACCAGCTGCCAATAATGCCGACGCGCGGGACACTGTCAATTATTTGGTTCAACGCGGAATTCCGGGCAACGCGGTGCAGGAGGAATGGATCGCGCGGGCAACTGCAGCGATCGACGCCGGGATGGGGCGAGGGGCAGGAGGCGGCGCCAACATCTGTCCATGTACCAAGACCGCAGAACCTGCGTTTCCAAGACGAGTATCTGGATCGGGAAACGGAGCTGCACTACAACACCTTCCGGTTCTACGACCCGGACATCGGGCGATTCGTCAATCCCGATCCCATCGGGCCGGCCGGCGGCGCAAATCTAAATTACTATGCAGGGAATCTGCGGACATGGATCGACCCTTGGGGATGGTGCCGTCGAGGCAACCAGGCGACCAAGAACCATATGGACACGGTGAGAGATCAATATCTTGCTGATAATCCGACTCATACCCACGTTGCTGGTGGGTGGAACTCTATTACTGGAGCAGAACGCCCGGAGACCTATCTGCCGCCGTTAAATGGGAGCGGACGAAAGGGCAGTTCATATACAGATATGACGTTCCAAGATCAACAAGGTAATCCTATTTATATCCAGACGGTTGATAAGGGCTCCGCGAACGGAATGTTGCAACGCGAATGGACGAATGCGAACCGCATCACACAACAAGATCCGAACGCGATTGTCGTCACGATCGTAAAGGGAGCACCTCTTCAACCCGGCGACTTGAATACGGCGACAATAATGCCTGGAACAGTTGCCACTCGATGATGATAGTAAGGAGGTCATTTTGACCACTAAGATGCCGACGTTGCAGACCTTTATGACCAATGCCGATGAGGCGGCATTCTCGGACTTTCTGAAAACGCATATCCCTAGTGTCAAATTTATCGACTCATATATTTGGAATTCCCCGGTCCCTCCAGCATATAATAGTATGACTGAATGTCATGGTCAGCCATTTTCAAATATCGTGATCATCAACGAGGAAATTTGTTCCGTTGAGCGTTATGCACGTGAATTCATTGCACCTCATCCCGGTGGGTCTGGTTATATGGGGTCCATGGAGGGCCCGGGAGCAATCCAGTTTCTTCGGTCGCGAGAAGCGGACTATGCGCCGGAATGTCTTCGAGACGGCCGTTTGGCGGCATCTTATGACCCCGCCATCGATCCGGCAACCGATGTTTTTGTCAAGATGACATGGAACGTGTTCAAGAAATTTGCGCACAAGACATTCGTCGTCAACCGCGAGACGGGTGTGGTGAATGAAAAACCGGAGTCTCGTTTTTTTGCGGAGCCGGATGCGGCAGCGAAATTCGATGGCATGCACGGGCACTATCTAACAAACAACGCGTTCTTCTACCTTGTAGCCAAATCACCCAAGTGAGGGAAATTTTGGCAGCAGTAGATCTGAGCTTATGAAAATTTATCGTTCAATTCAGGACCTGCTTATTGATCTCGATAGTCTCAATTGGGATTCTGCGCTATTTATTGATCAGAGCGCATGGGTGGTCAATCCTCAGCACGCAGAGATTCTTTATTTGGAAGGAGACGATGAGCTCGAGGATATTGTTCCCGGCACACACCTTCCAAAAATTGCAAAAGATCACGGAATGCGGCAGCTATTCGACCTGGAAGCGTTTAGGGACATAGTTAACTTCGAGCGGAAGCGAAACCCAACTGCGTCGATCGCCGAAGTCATTTACGCTCTGAACTATTACCGAGAGAAAGACGATTTTTATGATCCGCAGCACTGACCGCAAGCCTTTATTGACGAGAAAGACGGATCGGTAAGTTCAACAGTGGCTATGCAAGGCATCGCGGCTATCACCCGAAGGGCTGCGGTGGACGAAAAACGTGGGGTGGTGGTAATGGTTGTGGATGATTAATGCAGAGGAGGTTATGCAAATTTTCAATTCTCTGGTTGAGTTAATTGAAGATATTCCATCTTTGCCGGGAAAAGATTGGATTTATACAAACTTGGATTCGTGGAAAAGTGGTCCGGAAAAAACAAAACTCTTCTACATTCCATGGAATTACATTCAAGATCTTGAGGATGATGAGATTTATCTGGATGAAGAGGGTATGGAGATGCCGAAGTCGGTTGAAAAATGCAATTTGAGATGCTGGATGTTGGTGAATCAATTGGGTTATATTTTAAAGAATAAGGTCGATAGAGGTGAGGGTGTGAAGTGGTTTGTCGAGGAAATAGATTATTATCGCGAAAACGATGAATTTAGAACTTGAAATTTAAATATCGAATCATTTTTGCAATACTTGCCGATTCAACGATTCGGATGCTATGTGCCGCTCGCACACATTGACCGGGGTGTGTGCATTGGTTGGGAGTTGGTTTTATGGAAAAACAGAACAACTTGACGTTGCCCGAGGATTGGTGCGAATTTTCGCGCCCCCACTTGGAATGTGATTTTGACCATACGCGAATGCAGGCGGAACTTGAAATTGAGCTCCACCCGGGTCACCCATTTCATGGGTACAAGCTGAAGGTGATAGCACATGCCATCAGTAATGACGACGTTCTATGTGCTCACACAGAAGAGTCTGGGCGTTACTCGATAATTCACCTGACATGGAGAGGGAGGGCGGAGATAGGCAGCTGTCCAACCATCGATTTCGATGGCGACTGGAACAGCGTTTGTCGCTATTTTGGCTTTGTCACTAAGGTGCTAGCTCAGGTTGCAGAAGACGAGCGTCTGGGACTACGGAAGCCAATGACGAAGGCGGGAACGTCTTCACAGCCTGTAGTTACTCGTTATAACGAACAGGATGGCATCGAGTAGATCGGCGCAGTCCTATGGGAGCCTCGCGCTACGACTATTGGGAGGGCTCGCGGCAAAACGCTACGCGGTCTTTACCTAAAGCGGCCTGCTCCCGGCGGTTAGTACGGTGACGGTGTGAAGTCTGTTCCAGAGAGAAACGGCCACCTGTTCAAAAGAAATAATTTCACCAGGGTATACCCGTTGGACGGAGAATTTGCCGAATCTGTTCGCGGATAGCTACGCCGCCCTCGCGCGTCACGCGCTCCCCGGTAGGTGTGTGCTGGCGCGTTCTCCAGCCTGCGGCGCGCGCGTGGTGTCCGGTCGATGGTCGGGCGACGGAGCACCGGAGACTGCGCCGCTCTGTTCGCAAACGACCGTAAGTCGCAGGCATTCGCGTGGTAAATCGAGACTGTCTAATGTTCCTCGGTAGGAAACATTGCTCTACACAATAGCGGAGCGATTGGATTGGGTCGGACTGAGCCGCACAGGTTCGACCGGGTGCGGCCAGGAAGGGACGATTGTGGTGCACTCCCGACTGGCCGTTCGTGGTGTGCGAAGCAGCTCGTCGGACACATGTCCCTTGGGTTACCACCGCGGTTTACCTAAGATCAATCTAACCACAACGGGGACAAATCATGGCAAAGAAACTGACCGCGACAAGCAAAGCAGTGAAGCACGCAGCAGGCGAGGCTTTACGAAAGCCCACTAGTGTCACAAAAAAGCAGGTGCAAAAGCTCGCTGGCTCGGTTGAAGCCCACATCCAGCCGCGCAATAAAGCGAAGAAATGAATCCCGACTGCAAACCTCTTCGTGCCGGAGACTATGTAATCAAACCCATCGCTGAACCCATGGCGGACGGCACATTCGGCGCCTCTGTAACGATCATCCGAGACCGGGGAATCAAGAACATTGCGGAACAATGGTTCCCTGCGCAGCGCTATTTTGCATCAGAGGCAGAAGCTTGTCAGGAAGGTGCACGGATTGGCTGGTCACTCGTCAATGGCTACGTGATGGGTCTTGACATATAGCGGCGCAGCATCTATCGAACGAAACGGTTCGTGTGAAGGAAAAACTGCAGAGGTAGTCAGCACTTCACAGCCACCCTTGGGCCAGACCAATAGGCCAAAAATGCTGTGACAAAGAATAAAACGCTGCGGCATCTGATCGATCTGTCGCAAGACTTGATTCGGGTGATGAGATCTATGTTCGTTCAGTCTGGCGCATTAAGGAGCATACAGTGAAGCTGTGCAAACTGCGCATTCGAAACCTACGTTCGATCAAAGATACCGGCGAATTTCCCATCACTTCGATGTTCGGGCTCGTAGGTGAGAATAATACTGGTAAGTCTACGATATTAAAGGCTATTGAGGTAGTGCTGTCGGCCGGTGCGGCGCGTCTCACGCCAGAGGACCTTAACTCCGATGCCGAGCCGATTATTATCACGGCTGCTTTCGATGGGTTGTCTGCGACAGACAAGGTTCGATGGCGTCCATATCTCGTCGAGGATCAACTAATACTCGAGAAGCAGCTTACGCTCGTGATCGACGATCGAACTGGGAAGGAGAAACTCGAGGCGGAGTTTCACGGTTACAAGGCAGAGCCCAAGGAGTGGTTCCTGTCAATGTCGAAGATTCAGGAACGACACGGCGATCGTCCGAAGTGGGCTGACATCGTAGGGGAGGCTGGTCTGCCTGACTATTTTCTTGAGGGTGGCAAGGCAACGAAGTCCAGCTACGTGAAGGCACTTTCGCGGTACCTACTCGAAAACGAGGTGGCGTTCGATGCTCCGGACCTTAGCCATACGCAAGCCCTAGGACTGCAAAGCAACGTAATAGCTGCACTTCCACGAGTATATCTCCTGCCGGCCATTACTGATTACTCAGACGAAGTGGACCGCAGATCGTCAAATTCGACGTTCCGTCGGCTGATGGGCACGTTGTCTGAGCGCATATTGGAGAAGGATCCGCGTTTCGCGGAACTTCAAGAAGCCCTATCAAAGATTAGGGCGTTGCTTAACCGCAGCACGTTGCAAGACGCACCCCCTCGGATCACTTCGCTGAAGCAAGTCGAGGATCGGATCGGTGAAATCCTCTCTCGCGTTATGCCGTCGGTCAAGGGCGTCGCCCTTTCGGTTGAGGTGGATGACATTAAGGACCTGTTTGCGGCCGGAGTGGCATTGTCCGTTGACGATGGTATTAATACGGATGTTCTGGCGAAAGGACATGGGCTCCAACGATGCGTTGTGTTCTCGTTGCTACAGACACTCATTCTGAACGAGCGAAATCAGCTTATTCCACAAGAAGCAGAAGCGGCGCTTCTTCCCGATCCAATCATCTTGCTTGTGGAAGAACCAGAACTCTACCTGCACCCGCAGCTTTCAAAGATTTTCTCGGATGTGCTTTCTGTCTTTTCCGAAACAGATCAGGCGGTTTATACAACTCATTCGCCATGGTTTGTCGACGCGTACCAATCAGAGCGCGTCGCGATCGTGTCCAAGCCAAGCCTTGATGTGGGTACGAAAGTTCGAAGTTGTAACCGAAGTGCATTTAACGGGCTCACTGAACGCAAAATTTTCCAAGGTTTCACTCGATTGAACCCGGCGATGAACGAGCTGTTTTTTGCGACGCGTGTGCTATTGGTGGAGGGGCCCGAGGATCTAGTGGCGGTTACTTCTATCTTGCAAAGAGCCGGGATTGTCCGCGTGCGGGCTGAAGAACTTGGTTGGTCCATTCTCGTCTGTGGCGGAAAGCCATCTATTCCGTTCTTTCAGCGCGTTCTAAACGCATTTACCATCCCGTACGCGGTGATGCACGATCTAGACGAGGCCGAGGGAATGAACGAGAACGACAAGGCCACGAACAAGTTACGCAACGACGCTATCACGGAATTGGCTGGAGTGAATCCAATCTACACGTTCCCAGTGAGGCTGGAGCACTCTCTAGGTGTAAAACAGCACTTTAAGGAACAGTATGATGCCCATGCCTATTTTTCCACGGTCGATGTCATTCCAGAAGATGTGCAAAAACTTGTACTGAAGATATTTTCGTAAGGAACATCACCCCCGTATCGTAATAAGCGGGCACGCAAAACAATCGATGACTTGCCAGCGATCTACATGAGATGGATGTCCGTTTGACCTCGTAGACCAGCCTGTGAGGCGGAGCAGGAGGAACGACCGGAGTGGGTCGATATCGGTCTGATTGAGATGCTGAAACCGGACATCAACCGCAGCAATTTCCGGTGCCCCGCACGACTACAAAGATTGAGCAGCAGTCGTACCCGTATCGACACGAACTCATACAGTTCGTCCGATCCAATCGAACTGTTTCGAATAGTCAAGTTCTGATCAATCGCTCACTGTGACAGATCGACGTGCGCCATCAGCTCTCGCAATGGCCGCAAGCATTGCCCTCGTTCGTGCCTATAACCAACGGCTAACGTGTGCTCATGCGACGAACACTGTCTAATAGGTAATGTCCAACCGATGATGATCGCGCGCGTGGATGGATACGCTGCATACTCTGATCCACACGTCGAAGCCCTGTTTCCAACGAACCACCAACAAAGGAGGAATCCGAACCATCAAAACGCCGCGGTAAACGAGCGCGGGCCGCAAGTGCTACCAACACTCACGACCCGCTAACCACAGCCAACTTTCAAGGAGTTGCCCATGGCTAAGGCGAATCATAAAGCACGACCACCGAAGACGGAACGTTTCGTAACGATCCAGGAAATGTGGGGTACGCCGAAAACGGACCTCAAGCCGGAGAAGTTCTACCCGTACATGAAGATTGGTGGAATGTGGCTGATCAACGATGCGTGTTTTGTCCCGGGCCGAAAGGCGCAAATCGTTATTGAGCCTGGCCGGCTGATCATCACGCAGTTGTAAAAGGCAACGCCGCAAGATGCGGCCGCGCTGCGCGACGTCGCGCAGCGCGCCGGGTAGGGCGACTGCTATCAGCCGCTCCAGCGCATCACCAGGCGATATTGCAAGACGACCGCGACGTCCCGGCACCGCCCGTTGCCGTGCAATGCGTGCCCGCGCCGTTGTCGTAGAACGTGCGCGTTTCAGGTTGCGGCACAGACGGATCAAACGGATTAGGCGCGCCGTGCGGACCACGTGCGGCATCGTACGGGCGCTGCGGCGCATACGAGCCGCCACTGCCAGCCGGCCACGAGCCGTTGGCCCGCAGGTATTCATTCCAGTTCTGCTCGCGCTGTTCGTATCCAGGCAACGCGCGACCAAGACTATCGCTGCCACCCGCGCCGAGCGCGACGCGATTCGCGGGCAACACCAAATCGGGTTCATGCTCCGACGAAGGTGGCGGTGCCTCAAGCCTATCGCCCGACACACGCAGCGGCCGCGTATCCGGCGTATCGAACGGGCTTCGTTCCACGGGCGCGGCGTACTGCACGCGGCGTCGGCTCATACGTGTCGCACGCTCATCATCACGAGCAGCAGCACGCCGTTCCGAGCGAAACACATTGGCACCCGCCGACCGATCGGCCAGCGTATCGCGGCCCGACGCATCGGCGGTGGAAACAGAAAGCGCACAAGCAAACGCGGCGGCGGAAGAAAGACGGAAGGGATGATTCATCAGCGATCCAAATCAGGTGATGTGCATTGAAAAAACGGCAGATCACTGGCTGGCGGCTGGGCAACGGACGGCCGTCGAAGCGGCCCTGAAGCGACTACGAAGCGCGGCGGACGCGGCTCGGAGGAAGGCTGGCTGGATTGCAGAGGCGAATTCGTATTATTTCATATTTATAACAATGGCCTTTCTAAGCGACGAAAACCGTCGGCAAACAGAAGGCATGAGCCGCTCAACCGGGCGCACCACAATGGTGCCCATCAATCCAATCATCAGTCGATTGAAGCGCGAGGATGTGACCCTTTACGCACCCCGACCCAAGCCGCGCAAGATCGCCTATCACCAGATCTCAATCCCAACAAGGCACAGCGCCAGAACACCCCCACCGATAGCAACCAAATTGCACCACCAGCAAACGTTCTCGCTCCCCCAAGGTTGCGCCGTCATTGCTACCGACTGTCACATCATCCCTACGTGTTTTCCCTCACTCGACCGGCATTTTTGACAGACGATTTAAAAACGCCCATATAATTTCGACTGCCTTGCCAACGGCTGTCGGACCATCCCTCCGATCTAGCGGTTTGGCAAGCGGGGCAGGCGAAACGCTTGCGCAATGCAAGACGCATCACGATGTCTTTCCGAACCAGACGTCCCCTTCGGGGACTGCAAGAGCCGGGCCCCGCTACGCAACATTCCGCCGGAGTTCCGTCTTCTATGTGTCTCGGGCGTGTCCCATGTCCTCGCCCCGGGTGCTGTTCGATTGCGCAAGTCATGCCGCCTTTGCCCGTATGACTAAACAACATCGAGGAGCTCCCAGATGACGCTGTCCCGTCTTACGTCCATTTCCGTCGCCGCCGTGCTGTTCGCCGCGGGCGCCGCCGCCGCGCAAGCGGAAACCGTGAAGATCGCCATCGCTGGTCCGATGAGCGGATCGGTCGCGCAGTATGGCGACATGGTGAAGGCCGGCGCGCTGACCGCGATCGAGCAGATCAACGCGGCAGGCGGCGCGGGCGGCAACAAGTTCGAAGTGGTGATGATGGACGACGCATGCGAGCCGAAGCAGGCCGTCGCCGTCGCCAACAAGATCGTCAGCCAGAAGATCAAGTACGTGATCGGCCACGTGTGCTCGGGTTCGACGATTCCCGCGTCCGACATCTACGAGAACGAAGGCATCGTGATGGTCACGCCGTCGGCCACCGCGCCGCAGCTGACCGAAGGCAAGAAGCGCCACTTCATCTTCCGCACGATCGGCCGCGACGACCAGCAAGGCCCGGCCGCCGCGCATTACATCATCAACAACGTGAAGCCGAAGAAGGTCGCCGTCCTGCACGACAAGCAGTCGTACGGCCAGGGCATCGCGTCGTCGGTGAAGAAGGACCTCGAAGCCGCGAAAATCCCGGTCGTGCTGTTCGAAGGCGTCAACGCCGGCGATTCCGACTACTCGGCGATCATCACGAAGCTGAAGTCGCAAGGCGTCGATTTCGTCTACTTCGGCGGCTACCACCCGGAAATGGGCCTGCTGATGCGCCAGGCGCGCGAGCAGGGCGTGAAGGCAACGTTCATGGGCCCTGAAGGCGTGGGCAACAAGGACGTGACGGCGATCGCCGGCCCGGCTTCCGAAGGCATGCTGGTCACGCTGCCGGCCGACTTCTCGGCCGACCCGGCCAACGCGGCGCTCGTGAAGGCGTTCGCGGACAAGAAGCGCGACCCGAACGGCCCGTTCCAGATGCCGTCGTACGCAGCGGTGAAGATCATCGCCGACGCGATCGCGGGAGCGAAGACGACCGATCCGACCAAGGTCGCCGCGTACATGCACAAGACGACGTTCGACACGCCGATCGGCAAGGTCGCGTATGACGCACAGGGCGACCTGAAGGCGTTCAAGTTCGTCGTGTACACGTGGCACAAGGACGCGACGAAGACCGCCGCCAAGTAATACGGAGTACCCGCCCCGCGCACCCGCTCTGCCCGTCACCCGGGCGGGGCGCGTGCGCATTTGGCCGTTCCGCGGCCAACGGGCGGCCCGAGACGACACCGTGCGTTGCGCGCGGCCGAACGCCGTGATCCGGCGACGGCATGCGACCCAGCGCCAACGGGAGCTTCCCGCACATGACTGACTTCTTTCCGCAATTCGCCCAGCAACTGGTCAACGGCCTGACGCTGGGTGCGATCTATGCGCTGATCGCCATCGGCTATTCGATGGTCTACGGCATCATCGGCATGATCAACTTCGCCCACGGCGAGATCTACATGATCGGCGCGTACGTGGGCCTCGTGACCCTGACCGCAATCGGCATCTCCGCCGGTTATCCGCTGCCGCTCGTGCTCGGCGCCGCACTGATCGTGTCGGTGATCGTCACGGGCCTGTACGGCTTCGCGGTCGAGCGCGTCGCGTATCGGCCGCTGCGCGGCGGCCCGCGCCTGGTGCCGCTGATCTCCGCGATCGGCATGTCGATCTTCCTGCAGAACTACGTGCAGATCGGCCAGGGCGCACGCGACGTGTCCGTGCCCGTGCTGATCTCCGGCGCGTTCGACATCCATCTCGGCGGCGACTTCGACGTGACGATTCCGTATTCGCGCCTGATGATCGTCTGCGTGACGGTCGTGCTGATGATCGCGCTCACGCTGTTCATCTCGCATTCGCGAATGGGCCGTGCGTGCCGCGCGTGCGCCGAGGACATGAAGATGGCGAACCTGCTCGGCATCGACACGAACCGCGTGATCTCGTTCACGTTCGTGCTCGGCGCGATGCTGGCCGCCGTCGGCGGCGTGCTGATCGGGCTGACGATCGGCAAGCTGAATCCGTATATCGGCTTCGTCGCGGGCATCAAGGCGTTTACCGCCGCGGTGCTCGGCGGGATCGGCAGCATCCCGGGCGCGATGCTCGGCGGCGTGCTGCTCGGCCTTGCCGAAACCTTCGCCGCAGGCTACATGCCGGCCGAGTACAAGGACGTCGTCGCGTTCGGCCTGCTCGTGCTGATCCTGCTCTTCCGCCCGACCGGCCTGCTCGGCAAGTCGGACATCGAAAAGGTTTGAGGGAGACGCAGATGAGTACAGTCATTACCGTTCGCCGCCCGGCCGCCGACGCGTCGTTCGGCCAGGCACTGAAAAATGCCGTGGCCGCCGCATTCCTGACGGCGATCCTCACGATCCCCGTGCTCGGGCTGCAACTGAAGCTCGACGGCTACCAGGTCGTGCTCACGCCGCACTGGCGGCCGGTATGGATCGCGGTCGCGGCCGTGTTCCTGTTCCAGTTGTTCAAGCCGTGGCTCGTGCGCGCGAAATCGGCGGTGAAGCTGCCGGCGCTGCCCGCGATGGGCGCGCAGCAGCAGCGCGTGGTCGTGTGGGTGCTGCTCGCGGTCGGGCTCGTGTGGCCGTTCTTCGGCTCGCGCGGCGCGGTGGACGTCGCGACGCTCGCGCTGATCTACGTGATCCTCGGCCTCGGGCTGAACATCGTGGTCGGTTTCGCGGGGCTGCTCGATCTCGGTTATGTCGGGTTCTACGCGGTCGGCGGCTATACGTACGCGATGCTGAACCAGTACTTCGGGCTGTCGTTCTGGGAATGCCTGCCGCTCGCCGCGATCGCGGCGGCGACGTTCGGCTTCCTGCTCGGCTTCCCGGTGCTGCGGCTGCGCGGCGACTATCTCGCGATCGTCACGCTCGGCTTCGGCGAAATCATCCGCCTGCTCGCGAACAACCTGACGAGCCTCACCGGCGGCCCGGACGGCATCTCGGGCATCGCGAAGCCGACGGTGTTCGGCTTCGAGATGGCGCGCTCGGCGAGCGTCGAAGGCGCGAAGACCTTTCATGAACTGATCGGGCTGGAATACAGCGGCGAGCACATGGTGATCTTCCTGTACCTGATCGCGCTGCTGCTGGTCGGCTTCACGCTGTTCGTGACGAGCCGCCTGATCCGCATGCCGATGGGCCGCGCGTGGGAAGCGCTGCGCGACGACGAGATCGCGTGCCGTTCGCTGGGCCTGAACCCGACGCGCATCAAGCTGTCGGCGTTCACGCTCGGCGCGTCGTTCGCGGGCATCGGCGGCGCGTTCTTCGCGGCGCGCCAGGGCCTCGTGAATCCCGAATCGTTCACCTTCATCGAATCGGCGCTGATCCTCGCGATCGTCGTGCTCGGCGGGATGGGCTCGCAGCTCGGCGTGATTCTCGCGGCGATCCTGCTGACCGTGCTGCCGGAAGTCGCGCGCGGCTTCGCCGAGTACAGGATGCTGATCTTCGGTCTGGTGATGGTGTTGATGATGATGTGGCGTCCGCAGGGCCTGCTGCCCGCGAGCCGTCCCCACGTGGAGCTGCCCCAATGAGCGCGAATGCAGAACTGTTGAAGGTCGCCGGGCTGCAGATGCGCTTCGGCGGGTTGCTCGCGGTGGACGGCATCGATTTCGACGTGCGCCGCGACGAGGTGTTCGCGATCATCGGGCCGAACGGCGCGGGCAAGACCACGGTGTTCAACTGCGTCGGCGGCTTCTACAAGCCGACCTCCGGCGCAGTCGAACTCGACGGCCACCCGATCGCCGGGCTGCCGAGCCACAAGATCGCGGTGAAGGGCCTGGTGCGCACGTTCCAGAACATCCGCCTGTTCAAGTCGTTGACCGTCGTCGAGAACCTGCTCGTCGCGCAGCACCGCAAGGTGAAGGCAGGGCTGCTGCCCGGCCTGTTCGCGACGCCCGCGTATCGCCGCGCCGAGAAGGAAGCGCTCGAGCGCGCGGCCGTGTGGCTCGACCGGATGGGGCTGACGTCGGTCGCCAACCGGCCGGCCGGCACGCTGTCGTACGGGCACCAGCGGCGTCTGGAGATCGCGCGCTGCATGATCACCGAGCCGCGTCTGCTGATGCTCGACGAGCCGGCGGCCGGCCTCAACCCGCAGGAGAAGATCGAACTCCAGCACCTGATCGACAAGCTGCGCCGCGAGTTCGGCGTGTCGGTGCTGCTGATCGAACACGACATGAGCCTCGTGATGGGCGTGTCGGACCGCATCCTCGTGATGGAGCACGGCCGGCCGATCGTGATCGGCACGCCGGAAGCGGTCCGCAACGACCCGCGCGTGATCAAGGCGTATCTGGGGGAAGAGTGATGCTGAAGCTGGAACAGGTCCATACGCACTACGGCGCGGTCGAGGCGCTCGCGGGCGTGTCGATCGAGGTGAACAAGGGCGAGATCGTCACGCTGATCGGCAGCAACGGCGCCGGCAAGACGACGCTGATGATGACCGTGTGCGGCACGCCGCGCGCATCGTCGGGCCGCGTGCTGTTCGAGGGCAACGACATCACCGCGATGTCGACGCACCAGATCATGCGCAAGGGGATGGCGATCTCGCCGGAAGGGCGGCGCGTGTTTCCGAGTTTGACGGTGCTCGAGAACCTGAAGATGGGCGGCTTCTTCGCGAGCCGTCACGAGATCGACGACGGCATCGAGCATGTGTTCAAGCTGTTTCCGCGCCTGAAGGAGCGTGCGACGCAGCGGGCCGGCACGATGTCGGGCGGCGAGCAGCAGATGCTGGCGATCGGCCGCGCGCTGATGAGCAAGCCGCGTTTGTTGTTGCTCGATGAACCGACGCTTGGTCTCGCGCCGCTCGTGATCGCGCAGATCTTCGACATCATCCGGACGATCCGTGCGGAAGGCGTCACGGTGTTCCTCGTCGAGCAGAACGCGAACAAGGCGCTGGGCGTGGCCGATCGCGGGTATGTGCTCGAAACGGGGCGCGTGGTGCTCGCCGATACGGGCGCGAACCTGCTCGCGAACGACCGGATCAAGCAGGCGTATCTCGGCGGTTGACGGTCGATGCCGCCGGCTTGCAACGGGCC
Organism: Burkholderia pyrrocinia; assembly: GCF_018417535.1. Lineage (NCBI taxonomy): Bacteria > Pseudomonadati > Pseudomonadota > Betaproteobacteria > Burkholderiales > Burkholderiaceae > Burkholderia > Burkholderia pyrrocinia. Next base: position 2,935,825 of record NZ_CP070978.1, read on the forward strand.
GGCGGCGCTTTCGCCTTCACGTATCCAGGGCCGCTCCAGGCCCCGTTTTCATTGTCCGATCCTGAACGTGCTTTTCAGCACGTCGCGCAGATGCAGCGCGGCGCGATTGCTGTCGTCGGTCAGGATATAGATCAGGTGCGGCGGGAGATCGGGCAGGACGATCCCCGCGACGTTGCTCGTCAGGTTGCCCGAGACGCGATCGTGCTCGATGAGGCCGACCGCGAGGCCGTTGGCGATACAGGCTTCGACCGCCGGCGAACTCGCGCTCTCGAGCAGCATCCGGTGCGCGATCCGCTCCTTCTTCAGCGCGTTCAGCGCGGTGTCCCGGTACGGGCATCCCTGCAATTGCACCGCGATCGGCAGCGGTGCGTCGGGGTTGAACTTGAACGTTCGCGCGGCCACCCAGACCGGATGGGTCTTGCTGAGCAGCTCGCCATGCGGCAGCGCTTTCGGCACCACGGCGATCGTGATGTCCAGTTGGCCGCGCGCGAACAGGAGCTGCAGTTCCTCGCTGGAACGCGCTTCGACCGTCAGTTCGAGCAATGGCCGGTCGGCGGCAAAGCGCGGCAGGAACTCGGCCATGAAGTGCGCCGCGTAGGAGTCCGGGATGCCGAGCCGCAGCTTGCCGGTCAGCATCTGCGGCGACAGCGATTCGACGAGCCGGTCGTGGCTCAACAGGAACTCCGTGGTGTCGCTCAACAGTTTATGGCCGTACTGCGTGAGTTCGACTGCCTGATTGTTTCGCGTAAACAAGCGCTGCGCGACCATCTCTTCCAGCTTCTGAATCTGGGCCGTGACCGACGACGGGCTGCGGTTCACATAGACGGCCGCGTCCTTGAAGCGGCCGAGCTTCGCGACGGCGTGGAAGGTACGCAGCAGATCGACGTCCAGGGTGCGCGGCATGATTTTGATTTTCCGAATTAGTGATTCACGTAATCTCGATTGACGGAATTATTAAGCCTCCCTATCCTCGGGTCAACAGGCAGACGAATGCAGGCAGGTCGATCGAGCGTGACACGTATCCGGGGAACGATTTCATGTCTATCAATGATTTTGTCGTAGATGCGCTGGTGCGGGACAGGAAGCTGAAGGCGGAGTCGGTATGGACGGTCGAGAATCACGAAAAGTATTCGACGCTGACGCGGCGTGACGATGGCGCACGGCGCAGGGAGGCGGGGCGCGAAGTCTTTTCGCTGATGCGGAACCTGAACGAACTGGGCGTGCGGAGTCCGGCGCTGTGCGCGGACCGCGACGGCAACGGATCGCTGAGGGAAGCGATCGGCGCGTTGAGCGAACGTCTTGCGACGTTGTCGCGCGGCCGTCATGTGCACTACATCGAACTCGGGCCGGAGCCGGTCAAGACGACCGAGTTGATGAAGGCCGTCAGCGGCGGCGAGCCGAATCACTTGCGTTACACGGCCGTCGACATCAACGAGTCGTCGGAAGAAGCGATGCGGCACGCGATCATGCCGTTCCTGAAGACGCCCGGCTGTTTCAACTACATCGCCGACGATTATCGGAACGTGCAGTGGAACCATATCGACCTGGGCCAGGACGTGACCTTCATCACGATGCTCGGTTTCCAGGAGGGCAACGAATTGCCCGTGACGATCGGCCGGCTGATTCGCAATCTCGGCGGCAAGTCGACCTACGTCGTGTCGGAGATGCAACTGCTCGTCGAGGGCCGCGAAGAGCCGATCTACAACTTCTACCAGAACGAGAGCATGGTGCGGTTTTCCGAAATCGTCAGCCGGCAGCAGGGCTTCGAGCCGCTCGGCGAGCATCATGTTTCCATCGTCCGGCTCAACCTGCTCGGCGACCAGTTTCATGTTGCAGTTACGTTGCAGCCGGTGTCGAAAGCCGGCGCCGACGGGCATCTGATCACCAACGTCTGCCTGAAATACACGCCGGAGCAATTCCGCCACGTGCGTGCCAGTCACGGCAATTGCCGCGTGATCGACGAGCTGCGCAGCGGGGACGGCAGCGTCGTGTACCAGATCGCCCAGTTCAAGGGCTGAATGCCGCAACGGCGAAAGCGAGGCACGCGATGAACAAGGGGAATGCATTGCCGGTGTTTGCGCGCGGGATCGACCGGGTGAGGCTTGCGTTGCAGACTTCGCTGTCCGGCGGCGCGAATGTCGACGGCACGCTGGACGCGTCGACGGAGCCGATGCGCTGGACAAGCGATTGCCTGCGCGATGGCTACGAGGTGCGATATCGCCGCAACCTCGACGATCTTGGCTACCGCGACGAGCCGATGCGCGGCACGCGCACGAGCGCGCTCAACGCGGTGTGCAGCCTGCGCGGCCTGTTCGCCGACGAAGCGATCGACGCGTTGCGCGAGATCGGCCGGGCGCTGGAAGGCAGCGCGTCGAGCAGCAACTGGATCATCTCGAAGCGGGTGCGCGCGGTGACGCAGCGCTCGCGGTTCATCGACGACATGATGCACGACCGCGCGTTCCTGTTGAGGATATCCCGTCTCGCCGGCGCGCCGCTGATTCCGTATCCGATGGTCAATGCGCGGTCGCAGTTCAACTATTACTATCCGTCGGAGCGGCACGACGGCAAGGAACAGCTGGGCATGTGGCACACGGACGGCACCAGTTTCGTGCTGAATATCGTGCTGTCGGATCGATCCGATTATGCCGGCGGCAACTTTCTGTTCTACGAATCGACCGCCGAGACGTTCGACCGGCATGATCGGGCACGCAAGCATGTGAAGACGGCGAGCCTGGACCAGGCGGGCGACGCGCTGCTCATCTACGGCAGCAAGCTGTTCCATGGCGTCGAACCGGTCGAGGCGGGGCGTCGCATGTCGCTGGTGCTGTCGTTCCATTGCCCGTATACGCGCGAGGACGATAACGGCTTCTGGCATCTCGCGTCGGACGACGGCATTCCGCGTACCGTCGTCAACTGGCTGGCGCTGCAACGCAGCCTCAGGGACGACGCCGACGTCCAGTACCAACGCCTCGGGCTCGCACCCATCCGGGCCGAGGACCTGAAAGACACCCGCTTGTCCACGGCAACACTCTGAGCGCCTTCGCCCATGCAGTTATTCCTGATCCAGCTTGTTTTCGTGTTGTCGTGGAGTTCCGGCTTCATCGGCGCCAAGCTCGGCGCGGAGACGGCAGGCGCGTTCAACCTGTTGTTCTGGCGTTTCCTGCTCGTGACGCTGTGCCTGGCGATCGTCCTCAACCGGCAGCTCGGGCGCCTGACGCTGGAAAAAATCCGCTATCACGCGGTGATCGGCTTCCTGTCGCAGTTCCTGTACCTGAGCTGCGTCTACGTGGCCATTCAGCACGGCCTGCCGCCGGGCATCGCGGCGGTCATCGCCGCGTTGCAGCCGCTCATCACGGCGGCGATGACGACGCTCGAAGGCAGCGAGCGCAGCGGGGCGCGACAGTGGGCCGGGCTCGTCGTCGGATTCGTCGGCGTCGGCATCGTGATCGGCGGGCAATACGCGCTGCCGACCGAGTCGGTCGGTATCGTCATGTACATCCTGCCGCTGGTTTCCGCGCTGGGGCTGTCGGTCGCGACGATCTACCAGCGGCGGCGCGCGCTGACGGCCGCGCGCAGCAACGAGGACGGGCTGTTTCTGCCGCTGTTCGTGCAGGGGGGCGTCAGCCTGGTCCTGTTCGCGGTGTGCGGGATCGTCACGGGCGACCTGCACGTGCCGACCCAGCCGAATGTGTGGGTATCCGTCGTGTGGCTGACGGTATTCTCGACCTTCATGGCCTACCTGACGTTGTGGGCGCTGCTCAAGCGCATGCCCGCGACGCGCGTGGCGACCCTCGTCTATCTCGAACCGCCCGTGACGCTGACCTGGGCCGCGTGGATGTTCGGCGACAGCATCCACGTGTCGACTTACCTCGGTATCGTTGTCGTCGCGATCGGCGTGTGGCTGGCCAGCAAGCAAGGCGAGCGAACCGCCCGGGCCCGGCGCGCGGAAATGGAGGCGGCCGGCCGCTGAGCCGCTGGTTGCGTGCGCGGTTCCGGTGTAGCTTCGCGATACGGCCCGGCTCGCGGAGGAACCCGATGAAAGTCAAACGGATCGTCGCCAATATCGACACGCGGTCGATCGGCGACGCCAAGCGCTTCTACCAGCAGATTCTCGGCCTCGACCTGTTGATGGAGCACGGCTGGATCGCGACGTACGGCAATGCCGAGCCGATGAGCGTGCAGATCAGCTTCGCGTCGCAGGGTGGGGCCGGGACGCCGACGCCCGACCTGTCGATCGAGGTCGACGATCTCGATGAAGCGCTCGCGCGTGTTCGTTCGGCGGGCATTCCCGTCGAATACGGCCCGGCCGACGAGCCGTGGGGCGTGCGGCGTTTTTACGCGCGTGATCCGTTCGGGGAGCCCGTGAATGTGCTGGTGCATCGCTGACCTGACATGTCGGCTTTGAGCCGGCGTTTACGCATGCAACGCCAGCCCCTTCACCGCCTTGTCCACGGCCTTCTTCGGCCCGTGCAGCGCCAACCCGACCAGATCGAGATTTGCCGCATCCTCGGCGCGAAACACTTCGCGGTTGGCCGCATCGTGCCCGGTCGAAAACATCGTGCGCACGTACGGCACGATCGTGAGTTCGCGCGACAGCGCCTGCCGGTGCGCGGCTTGCAGGCCGTTCAAATCGGCCGCGAACACCAGCATCGGCTGGCCGAACATGCGGCCGTAGCGATGCCCGGCCGCATCCTCGTAAGGCTCGCCGAGCGCTTCGGGTGCGCCGGCCGCGACGGCATTGAGTTTCTGCCACGCCGCGAGATCGTCGTGCACGACACTCGGTGTGGCCGATCGCGGCTACGTGCTCGAAACCGGGCGCGTGGTGCTCGCGGATACGGGCGCGAATTTGCTCGCGAACGACCGGATCAAGCAAGGCGTACCTCGGCGGTTGATGAGGGAAGCCGCCGGCCTGCAATGGGCCGGCGGCGGTGCCTATGTGTTTGCATCTTGTTGGCGACATGCCGGCACGGTGGTCTGCAGGTGTTTTGTAGCCAATTCGGCTTCGATCGTAGTCAAATCGGCTACATTCGACTGTTCCGTCGAGACCGACACGAAATCGGCATGGTACGACTATGCCTTGTAGCCAATTCGGCTACAATCGTAGCCAATCATGCTACGATCCATCGCCTCGACCCTATTTAGTGACTACCGGCGCCGTGTACTGGGCCTGCTTTTGTTGCGGCCTGATCAGGCGTTGCACGTCCGCGAAATTGCGCGTTTGACGGGTACGACGCCCGGCACGCTGCACAAGGAACTGAGCAAACTGGCCGAAGCCGGCATCTTGAGCCGTGATCGGCAGGGCAATCAGGTGGTTTATCGCGCCAATCGCAGTTGTCCGATCTACGACGAACTGGCGTCGATCATGCGAAAGACCTCAGGGATGGGCGACGTGCTTGCCGAAGCATTGCTGCCTTGTGTCGGGCAAATTGGCGTGGCGTTTGTTTTCGGCTCCGTTGCGCGCGGCCAGGAGACGATGGACAGCGACGTCGACGTCATGGTTATCGGCACGGTCGGCTTTGCAACGGTAGTCCGATTGCTTTACGACGCACAGGCAACCTTGAGGCGAGACATCAATCCCAAGGTACTGTCGCCCGACGAGTTTCGCGATGGAGTTGCCGGGCAGGACGCTTTTTTGCAGGACGTCCTTGGAAAACCCAAGATCTTCTTGATTGGCAGCGACCATGACCTTGCAGAGCTTGCTCGGCGTTAGTCTCGATACGGTTCGGCCGGACCGAGAACAGGTGATGCGGTTGCTGGCGGCCGCAGAGCGAAATCTGGCGGATGCGCAACTCGCGGGATTGAGCAACGAAAACCGTTTTGATGCGGCTTATAAGGCGATCATGCAGCTTGCGATGCTGGCATTGCACGCGAACGGCTTTCGTACATTGACGAGCCGGCCGGGGCATCACCAGACGGCAATCCAGACGCTTCCGCAGACGATCGGTCTGGCGGTCGATCGCATGATCGTTCTCGATGCGTTGCGCAAGCAGCGCAATTTGTCCGATTACTCGGGGGATGTGGTGCAGACCTCTGCTGTGAACGAATGTTTTGTTAGCGCGACGTCGCTGATGATCGACGTGGAGGCATGGCTGATGGCGAACAAGCCCGAGTTGCTGGGAGCTCGATAGCCATTGCGTGTCGAATCGCAATCGCACAGAAGAGGAAACCGATGAAGGTCAAACGAATCGTCACCAATATCGACACGCAATCGATCGACGACGCGAAACGTTTCTACCAGCAGATCTTCGGTCTCGACCTGCTGATGGACCACGGCTGGATCGCGACCTACGGTAATGCCGAGCAGATGGATGCGCAGATCAGCTTCGCGTCGCAAGGCGGGTCGGGCACGCCGACGCCCGATCTGTCGATCGAAGTCGACGATCTCGACGAAGCGCTCGCGCGCGTGCATGCGGCGGGCATTCCGGTCGAATACGGTCCGGCCGACGAGCCTTGGGGTGTTCGGCGGTTCTATGTTCGCGATCCGTTCGGCAAGCTCGTCAACGTGCTCGTTCACCGCTGAATCGGCGTCCGCAGACGACACAAGGCTGACGAACGTCCAGGCAAGCGCGGTGGGTTCGAGCGGCAACGCCCGCGCGTAAAACACCTGCCTCGCCGCGACAAAACCGAATCGGCGGTTCAGGCGCCATGCTCGAATCCGCAACCTGTCGCCACGCGAAATCAGTCCACCCCCTCCCCGGCACGCCACGCTCGGCGCATCGTCTTCAGTTGCGACCACAACCGGTTTTCCGGTCGCATGATCGCGACGGGCTTCGGTTTCGTCAGCGTCATTTTCTTCAGCACGTCGTCCGACGGATAAACCGACGGGTCTTGCGCAATCGCGGCCAGCACGAACCGGCGCGACGGATCGCGCGATGCGGAGAAGGGCGTTACCGCACGCCGCTACAGCGCACGTGCGATCGCCTGTCCGAGCAGCGACAAGCCAAGGTCGATCTCTTCCTCGCTGACGGTCAGCGGCGGCGCGATCCGGAACACGCCGCCCATGCCGGGCAACTGCACGATGTTCATGCTGAGCCCGAGGTTCATGCACTCGCGCGTGATCTTCGCGCCGAGCCCGTCCGCCGGTTCTTTCGTCCGGCGATCCTTGACGATCTCGACGCCGAGCAGCAGCCCGCGTCCGCGCACGTCGCCGATGCAGTCGAACCGTTCCATCAGGTCGAGCAGGCCGCGCCTGAGCCGGTTGCCCATCACGTTGGCCCGTGCGACGAGCCCGTCGCGCTGCACCACATCCAGCACGCGCAGGCCGACGGCCGCGGGCAGCGGATCCGACACGTGCGTCGTGTAGAACAGGTAACCGAGCGCGTGCGCACGTTCTTCGATCGCCGCGGACGTCACGATGGCCGCGAGCGGCAGCCCGGCGCCCAGCGTTTTCGACAGCGTCAGGATGTCGGGCGTCACGCCGTCGCGCTGGCACGCGAACATCGTGCCGGTGCGCCCGACGCCGGTCTGCGCCTCGTCGAGGATCAGCAGCATCCCGCGTTCCTCGCACTTGCGCTTGAGCGCCGCCATATAGCCTTCCGGCAGTTCGATGATCCCGCCCGAACTGAGGATCGGCTCCGCGATGAATGCTGCGAGGTTGCCGCTCGACTGGCGGTCGATCAGGTCGAACGCGTAGTCGAGTTCGGCAAGATGGTCGTAGGCGCCGTCGCGCTCGAAGCGCGGCCGGTACGTGAACGGCGCCGGAATCGCGAACGAGCCGACGGCGGCCGGGCCGACGCCCTTGCGGCCGGCGCTGTACGTGGCCGATGCGGCCGCGCCCGTCATCCCGTGCCACGACTGCGCGAAGCCGACGATCTCGTACTTGCCGGTGACGAGCTTCGCCATCCGGAGCGCCGCTTCGTTCGATTCCGCGCCGGTGCTGAGCAACAGCGCGCGGTCGAGCCCGTCGGGCGTGATGTCGGCGAGGCGCGTCGCGAGGTCGACGACCGGCCGCGACAGCATCCCGCTGAACAGGTGGTCGAGCTTGCCCGCGTATTCGCCGATGACCGAGACGATCTCCGGATGGCTGTGGCCGAGCACCGCGCTCATCTGTCCCGACGTGAAATCGAGGATCGCGCGGCCGTCCGCGTCGTAGACGAAGCTGCCTTTCGCACGCTCGATGATCATCGGCTCGAACGTGCCGCCGTAGCGGACCAGGTGCTGCCTGGCGTTGCGCCAGAAGGTTGCGTCGTCGTTCAGGGACATCGGGCTTCTCCGGGCAAAGGGGCAGGGATCGCTTGCAGTCTAGGCGCGCGTCTGGTTTGATGGAAACGAATAGTTCTTATGCAAGGTAGAAAAGGAGCTAATACCTTGGGACTCTCGCTCGACATCGACCTGCTGCGTTCGTTCGTCGTGATCGCCGAGGTGCGCGCGCTCAGCCGCGCGGCCGCGCGCGTCGGCCGGACCCAGTCCGCGCTCAGCCAGCAGATGAAGCGGCTCGAAGAGATCGTCGACCAGCCGCTGTTCCAGCGTACCGGCCGCGGCGTGGTGCTGACCCACCCGGGCGAGCGGCTGCTCGTGCATGCGCAGCGCATCCTGCGGCTGCACGACGAAGCGATGGCCGACCTGTGCGGCACGGGATTGTCGGGGACCATCCGGTTCGGGTGCCCGGACGATTACGCGGAGGTGTTCCTGCCGTCGCTGCTGCGGCAGTTTTCGAGCCAGCATCCGCAGGCGATCGTTGAAATCGTCTGCGGGCCGACGCCGCGGCTGCTCGAACAACTGGAGAAGCGCGCGGTCGATCTCGCGATGATTTCATTGCCGGACGACGGGGCGAACGACGACATCATTCGCCGCGAACAACTGGTCTGGATCGGCTATCCGGGGCTCGAGCCCGCGCATTTCGAGCCGTTGCCGCTCGCGCTTTCCGATCGCGATACGCTCGACCATATCGCGGCCTGCGACGCGCTGAATCGCGCCGGCCGCGCTTACCGCGTCGCGTATGCGAGCAGCAGTCTCGCAGGGCTGATCGCGCTCGTGCGCTCGGGGCAGGCGTTCGCGGTAATGACGCAGACGGCGGTGCCGGCCGACCTGGCGATCGTCAACGGCGATCCGCGATTGCCGCCGTTACCGGCCGTGGGCATTACGCTGAAGTTCGACCGGAAACGGCCGTCGCATCTGACGGCGGTGTTTGCGGAGCATATCCGCGCGGTGTTGCCGGTGCTGTGACGGGTGCCGACGCGAACGCGCAAACCGGAAGCGATCGTTCTGCAAGTCGATGGGTGTCGTCGCCGGTCGAAACCTGATTCACGCGCGCACGGGCTTTTTCAGCATGTCGAGCACTTCGTCGACCATCGGATGATGGCGTTGGGTGTTCCATACGGCTGCTGCCGTCACCACCATGACTTTTTCCTTCAGCGGACGAACCACCACATTCTCCGGCGCCAGCTTGCGCATGGAAGAGGGCACGAGCGCCACGCCCTGACCGCAACCGACGTACGCAATTTGCGAAGTCACCGATCGTACTTCATGCACGACGCGCGGCGTCAGGCCATGCGTGCGACAGACCGACATCAGCATGTCGAAGTAGACCGGGCTGACTTGCCGCGCCGACATGATCAGTTGTTCGCCCATCAGCGATCGAAGCCGTACCCTCGGCATCGCGGCAAGAGGATGTTCCTTCGGTAGCGCCACGGCCAGGCGATCCTCGGCGAGCGGCAGCGTTGCGATGCCGTTTGCCACCTCGCCGTCGACGCGCGCAAACGCGAGATCGAGCTCGCCGGCCTCCAGCGCGGGAATCGCGTCGACACTGTCGATCTCGTTGACGAACACGGTCAGATCCGGATGCGCGCGCTTGAGCGCATCCAGCAACGGCGGCACCGTATCGAGCATCGCCGACGTAATCGCACCCACGTGCAGCACGCCCGACTGGCCGGCAGCGACCTCTTGAACGACGCGTTGCAGCCGCTCGACCTGACCGGCGAATTGCCTGACGGCCGGCAGGATAGCCGCGCCTGCGGGGCTGAGCTGCGTTCCCTGCCGCGAACGATAGAACAACTGAATCTTCAGCGATTGCTCCAGCACCTTGATCTGCTCGGTCAACGGCGGTTGCGACATGTTCAGCCGTTTCGCCGCCCGTCCGAAATGCTGCTCTTCCGCGACGGCGAGAAACATCCAGAGCTGTCGAATCAGCCGGTAGTCGATCGTATTGCTCATGACGGGGGCGTCCAGGGTGAAATGATGCCGATGCCGCCTCCGGAGCGGCCTCCGTGACGACGCATGATCGCCGCCGCCGGCCGGCGACGGTGCGTTTTCCGTATTCCTGAAATCGTATCAGGCAGATACGAAATACGAAATTTACATACCACGCTGCCGCGGCGACGATTGTCGCACTTGTCAACCGGGATCAGCGTGATGAACCAGCCCTCCTTTCTCGACCGCCTTGCCGCGCTCGACACGAACACCGTGTCGGATGCGCTCGACTTTCTGGGCATGCCCGGCGCGACCTACGGTTTGCGCCCGCTGTGGGAATGCCCGAAAGTCGTCGGGCGGGCCAGCACCATTCAACTCGGTCCGAAGACGGATGCCAAACCGACCGTGCACCTCATTTCGCCGGTCATCGACGCCGTCGCCACGGACGACCGCGTGCTGGTGATCGCCGGCGGCGCGGACGGCATTTCGTGCTGGGGCGACATCCTGGCCAACGCGGCGACCGCCAAGGGGATTCGCGGCTCGGTGATCGACGGATCGAGCCGCGACATCGAAGGCAGCGAATCGATCGGCTATCCGGTTTACGGCCGTGGCGTCACGATGATCAGCGCGCGCAACCGCGTGGTCCAGATTGACTCCGGCACGCCGGTGCAGATGGCCGGCGTGACCGTGCACCAGGACGATTACGTGATCGCCGACCGCTGCGGCACGGTCTTTGTGCCGGCGATGTGCATCGCGGACGTACTCGATCTCGGCGAGCGTATCGCGAAGCGGCAGGACGGCATGGTCGCGGCCGTACGCGCCGGCCGCCCGGTCGCCGACGTGATGCACGACACGCAATTCGAAGCCATTGCGGTGCGCTGACCGCGCATCCTTCTCTCGGAGCATTTGATATGACGAATCCACGCAGGGCGGACGCGGACGACCGGGAACTGGTCTCGCTGTTCGACGGCCTCGATACGCCCGGTGTCTCGGATGCCATGGACAAGCTGGGCCTGCACGGGCAGGCGCTGGGCGTCATGCCGTTGACCGACTACGCGACAGTCGTCGTCGGCCCCGCATTCACGGTCAAGTACGTGCCGGCCAGCGTGCCGCCCGGCACGGTCGGCGACTTTATCGACGACGTCGCGCCGGGCGATGTGATCGTGATCGATAACGACGGCCGTACCGACTGCACCGTGTGGGGCGACATCATGACCCAGTACGCTGGGCTGCGCGGTATCGCCGGCACCGTGATCGACGGCGTCTGCCGCGACGTGAACAAGGCACTGGGCGACCACTACCCGCTGTTCACGGCAGGGCGCTTCATGCGTACCGGCAAGGATCGCGTGCAGGTCGAAGCGGTGAATGCCACGGTCGGGATCGGCACCGTGCGCGTGGCGGCGCGCGACATCGTCGTCGCGGATGCCAACGGCGTCGTCATCGTGCCGCGCGGCCGTGCACGCGAAGTGGCCGAAGTCGCTCGCCGGATCGAAGAAACAGAATCGCGCATTCGCGAACAGCTCGCACTCGGCAAGACGCTCGGCGAAGCGCGCGCCGCGCTCGGCTATCACACGCTCCAAAGGAAAGCCTGATGTCCACGATCAACCCCTACCGCGCGGAACTGCTCGACCGGGCCCGTACGCTCGGGACTTCCACGCTTTACGAAGCGTCCGGCCTTGCCACCAGTTCGGTCGATCCCGCGATTCGCACGGTATGGCCGGGCGCGTCGGTCGCCGGCGCGGCGTATTCGCTCGAATGTTCGCCGGGCGACAACTTGTCGATCCACATCGCGATGGAGCAGGTGCCGCGCGGCAGCGTGCTCGTCGTATCGACCGGCGGCTTCGTGTCGGGCTACTGGGGCGAAGTGCTGACGGTGGCGGCCGAAGCGGCCGGCGTCGTGGGGCTCGTGATCGACGGCGGCGTGCGCGACATCGCGGCGCTGGTTGCGCGGCGCTTCCCGGTGTTTACGCGTGGCGTCTCGATGCGCGGCACGATCAAGGCGAGCGCGCCTTCGGTCGGGCAGCCGATCAGCTTTGCCGGCACGCCGGTGGCGGTCGGCGATCTGGTCGTGGGGGACGACGACGGGGTCGTCGTGATCCCGGCGGCCCACGTCGAACGGACGCTGGCCGACGGGCAGGCGCGTGCCGACAAGGAGGCACGGATGATGGAATCCTTGCGTGCAGGTCGCAGCACGCTGGAACTGATGGGGCTGACCCACTGGAGGGCTGCGCAATGAACGCGCCGATCGATACGCTGAACCGCTTCCTGGCTGCGGCCCGCCCGTCGGACACCTACAGGGTGATGGACCGCGTGGCCGCACGGCGCGCCAGCGGTGCCGCGGTGATTTCGCTGAGTGCCGGCGAGCCGGACTTCGACACGCCCGAGCACGTGCGCGAGGCCGGCATCGCGGCGATCCGTGCGGGCCACACACGCTATGCACAGGTGGCAGGCCTGCGCGCGTTGCGCGAAGCGATCGCCGTCAAGTTTCAGCGCGAGAACGGGCTCGACGTGGATTGGCGCGACACGCTCGTTTGCAGCGGCGGCAAGCAGGTGATCTTCAATGCGCTGGCCGCGACCTTGAACGAAGGCGACGAAGTCGTCGTGCCGGCGCCGTACTGGGTGAGCTATCCGGAGATCGTGCAGCTTTGCGGCGGCAGATCCGTCACCGTCGCCTGCGGCGCGGAAAGCGGCTTCAAGCTCACGCCGGCCGCGCTGCAAGCGGCAATCACGCCGCGCACGCGGTGGCTGATCCTGAACTCGCCGTCCAATCCGACGGGAGCCGTGTACAGCCGCACGGAACTGCAGGCACTCGCCGATGTTCTGCTCGTGCATCCGCATGTGCTGGTGCTGTCCGACGATATCTACGAGCACCTGATTTTCGACGGCATCGAATTCTTCACGATCGCGCAGGTCGAGCCGCGCCTGCGCGAACGTGTGCTGACAATGAACGGCGTGTCCAAGGCCTACGCGATGACGGGCTGGCGCATCGGTTTCGGTACCGGGCCGCGCTGGCTGATCGATGCGATGGAGAAGCTTCAGGGGCAGCAAACATCCGGCGCGTCGACGATTTCGCAGCACGCCGCGCTGGCCGCGCTGACCGGGCCGCAGGATTTCATCGTGCACTCGCGCGTCGCATTTCAGCGCCGGCGCGATCTTGTCGTCGAGCAACTCAACCAGGCGCCGGGGTTGCGGTGCGAGGTCCCGCAGGGTGCGTTCTATGCGTTCGCGTCGTGCGCTGCGCTGATCGGCAAGACGACACGCGCCGGCACGTCCCTGGCGAGCGACGAGGACGTGGCGAATGCGTTGCTCGATGAAGCCGGCGTCGCGACCGTACACGGCAGCGCGTTCGGGTTGGGCCCGTATATCCGTATCGCATACGCACTGGACGACCAGTCGTTGCTGCACGCGTGCGTGGCCACCAAGGACTTCTGCCGGGCGCTGGCGGGCTGAGCGTCGTTGTCCGGGGCTGGCTGTTCGACGTCGACCGACCGCATCGCGTCGACGTCGACGCGACCCCGTCTTTACTCGGGAATCAAGACGATGAGTGATGAATTTTCCCGGTCGCGGTTTTCGTTCTCGGTTGACGACACCGCACTGGATGTTTCGGCCATTTATCGCGGCGGCGACAAGGCGCCGATCGTGTTCCTTCACGGCTTCGGCTCGACGAAGGACGACTACGCGGACATCGTCCGCCATCGCGCATTCGACGGTCGGCCTTTCGTCGCCTATGACGCGCCGGGCTGCGGGGAAACGCAGTGTACGGATCTGTCGAGGATCTCGATTCCGTTCCTCGTCGACACCGCGTTGAACGTGATCGACCGCATGGGCTTCGAGCGATTCCACCTCGTCGGACATTCGATGGGCGGGCTGACGGCGCTGATGCTCGCACACCGGCATCCGGAGCGGGTGCTCAGCTTTGTCGACATCGAAGGGAACATCGCACCTGAAGATTGTTTCCTGAGCCGCCAGATCGTCGACCATCCGCGCGACAGCGCCGAGCGCTTCTTCGACGATTTCATCGAGCGAACCCGTCGCGCACCTGCGTATGCGAGCGCGCTGTACGCCGCCAGCCTGCGTCACAAGGTGCGCGCGGAAGCCGTCGGCGGCATCTTCCGCTCGATGGTCGAACTGTCCGACAACGGCGACCTGATGCGCAAATTTCTCGGGCTGCCGTGCCCGCGGATGTTCATGTACGGCGAGCAGAATGCGTCGCTCTCGTACCTGAGCGCCGTCGAGGAACAGGGCGTCGTGTTGTCTGAAATTTCGGATTGCGGGCATTTCCCGATGTATTCGAACCCGGTGCTGATGTGGGAAGCCATCGCCGGCTTCCATGCGAACGGAGGTTGACGCGAGCGGCGAGCAACGCGCACGGGCCGTCAACTGACAAACGCATCTCGGCAACGTGCAACGCACGACGAGATGACACAACAGAACAATGTTTGGGACTGCTATGGAGATTCCATCGCTCGCACTCACGCTGAACGTGCTTGAAGCTGGCGGCAAGTGACCGAAAAGCGCGGGACGCCCGCCGCGCCCGTTACACGCGGGTCAATCGACGTGCAGCCAGCAGCCCGAGCACGAGCAGCACCGCGACATACGCGGCGACGCTCGCCCATGCGCCGTGTTGCCAGAACGACCCGCCGACCGAACCGAGCACGCTCGACCCGAGATAGTAGGCAAGCAGGTACAGCGAAGCGGCGTGCCCCTTCGCGGATCCCGCGAGGTAGCCGACCCAGCCGCTTGCGACCGCATGGGCGACGAAGAAGCCGATCGTGACGAGCACGATGCCGACGACGATCGCGACGAGCGAGTGCGACAGCGTCAGCGCAAGGCCCGCCGCGAATACGAGCATGCCGCTGACAAGCACCGGGGCCCGCCCGAGGCGATCGGCGAGCGCGCCGGCGCTCGATGACGACACCATCCCGAACAGGTAGGCGCCGAAGATCAGGCCGCACTCGGTCGAGCTCAGGTTGAAAGGGGCCGCCGTGAGCCGGAACCCCGCATAGTTGTATATCGTCACGAACGCGCCCATCACCAGGAAGCCGATCGCGAAAACGAACGGGAGCCGGGCGTGATGCAGTTGCGCGTTCCACAGCCGAAAATGGTGGCGCAGCGTCAGATCGGTGCGCTTCACGAAGCGCCGCGATGGCGGCAGCAGCATCACGAAGGCGACCGCCGCGACGAGATCGACGACGCCGATCGTCAGCATCGCCGTTCGCCACGAGAAGTGCTCTTCCAGCGCGCTCATGCCGATTCGTCCGATCATGCCGCCGAACGCGGTCCCGCCGACATAAAGCCCCATCGAGAAACCCAGCCCCTCGGACGCGATTTCTTCGGCGAGATAAGCCATCGCGACCGCCGGGACGCCGCCCAGCGCGAAACCTTCGAGCGCACGCCAGACCAGCAGCAGGTTCCAGCTCGGCGAAAGCGCGGCGAGCACATTGAACAGGGCGGCCAGCGTCATCGACGCGAACATAAGCCCGCGTCGCCCGACGCGTTCGGACAGTGCGCCCGCGCACAAAATGGAAACCGCCAGCATCCCGGTCGACAGCGACAGCGAGAGCGAACTCGATGCCGCGCCCAGCCCGAACTCCCGTGCGAACGCGGGAAGCAGCGGCTGGACGCAGTACAGCAGCGAGAAGGTGGAAAAGCCCGCAAGGAAGAGCGCCAGCGCGATGCGCTTGTACGCGGCCGAGCGTGGGGAAACGCCGGCAG
This sequence comes from Burkholderia pyrrocinia, assembly GCF_018417535.1. Taxonomy (NCBI): domain Bacteria; kingdom Pseudomonadati; phylum Pseudomonadota; class Betaproteobacteria; order Burkholderiales; family Burkholderiaceae; genus Burkholderia; species Burkholderia pyrrocinia. The sequence continues at coordinate 2,951,668 of NZ_CP070978.1, forward strand.
GCAGCGCGTCGGGCGCGGCTGTTTGCGTTCCAGGCATGGATCGGGAAATCGAAGGAGAGGACATGGATGCACTCGATGTGCGACGGAATGCATGAATTCTTGCGCACCGTCATGCATATGTCCAATATATGAAAGAAACCGAAGCGATATGTTTTACCACTGGCTGACGAGCCAGCCCGACTCACCGTGAGGTCACCTGGCGAATGGAACTCCGACATCTCCGATACTTTCTGGCCGTGGCGGCCACGTCGAATTTCACCAAGGCCGCCGAAACGCTCGGCATCGGGCAGCCGCCGTTGAGCCAGCAGATCAAGGCGCTCGAGAGCGAACTCGGCGTGGAACTGTTCAAGCGGACCGCGCGCGGCGCCGAACTGACGCTGGCGGGCGAGGTCTTTGCGCACGAGGCGCGCCGCGTGCTCGACGATGCCGAGCGTGCGGCACGGGCGGCAAGGCGGGCCGCACGCGGGGAAACCGGACATCTGCGGGTGGGCTTCACCGGGACGGCGGCGTTCAATTCGAAAGTGTCGGATTTGATTCGCCGCTTTCGGGAGGCGTTTCCGGAGGCCGAGCTGACGTTGCAGGAGGCGACGTCGCGCGTCCTGCTGGAGGCGCTGGATGCGGGACATCTCGACGTCGCGATCGTGCGGCCGGAACGCCGGGTCGCCGCGACGTTGCGGGTGTTCGACTGGGACGAGGAGCCGATGTTTGTCGCGTTGCCCGTTGCGCATCGGCTGGCGCAGCGTCGGCGCATCGATCTGGCGGAGCTGGCCGACGAGTCGTTCGTGCAGGTGCCGCGGGAAGCCGGCAGCGCGCTGTTCGACGACATCGTCGCCGCATGCCATGCCGCCGGATTCGAGCCGCGGATGGCGCAACCCGCGCCGCAAATCACGTCCGCGGTGACGCTGGTCGCTGCCGGGCTGGGCGTGTCCGTCGTGCCGAAGGCGATTACGCAGGTGCAGGTTGCCGGAGTCGTCTATCGGCCGTTCGCAGGTAATGCGCTTCGTGCAAGGCTGGCCATTGCGTCGCGATGCGACGAGCCGTCGGCGGTCGTTCGCAATTTTCTTTTGCTGGCCTAGCGGCGTGTGCTGAGGTGCTTGGGGCAGATCCGTCCCAAGCATGAATTTCCCGGTGCGCGCCGGGATTGCATTGGTATCGTGTCGTCGAGCGCGATACAAACAAAAAACCCGCGAAGCCATGCGCTGTCGCGGGTTTTTGGACATGCTCGAAACGCGGTGAAACCGCATCTGGTGCCGACGGCGAGACTCGAACTCGCACAGCTTTCGCCACTACCCCCTCAAGATAGCGTGTCTACCAATTTCACCACGTCGGCACTGCAAGGGGCGCAATTCTAGCGTCACATTGCGCGTTTGTGAAGGGGGTATGACACGATTGCGGTGTGCGTGAGAGCGATCCCGGTAGAATTCTGGCGACCGGTCCGACGACCATCGCTATGGCTACCCGCTTTCCACCGTGACCACCACCCTCGAACAACTGCAGGCCGGACAACTGTCGGGCGCCCGGCAACTGAAGCTCGCGTGCGGGCTGACCGAATTTCCGCGCGAGATCTTCGATCTCGCCGACACGCTCGAAGTGCTCGACCTGACCGGCAATGCGCTGTCCGCGCTGCCGGACGACCTGCCGCGGCTGCATCGCCTGCGCATCCTGTTCGCGTCCGGCAACCGCTTCACCGCATTCCCCGACGTGCTCGGCGCATGCCCGCAACTCGACATGATCGGCTTCAAGGCGAACCGGATCCGCACGGTGCCGCGCGGATCGCTGCCGCGCGCGCTGCGCTGGCTGATCCTGACCGACAACGAAATCGACGTGCTGCCCGCCGAGATCGGCGACTGTTCGCGGTTGCAGAAGCTGATGCTCGCGGGCAACCGGCTGCGCACGCTGCCTGCCGAAATGGCCGCGTGCCGTGCGCTCGAACTGGTGCGCCTGTCGGCGAACCGGCTGGACGAATTGCCCGACTGGTTGCTGCGCCTGCCGCGCCTCGCGTGGCTCGCGTACTCCGGCAATCCGTTCAGCGCCGCACCGGAAGCCGCGGCGTCGGCCGGGCCCGAGGTCGCGGACATCGACTGGGCATCGCTGTCATGCGAACAGAAACTGGGCGAAGGCGCGTCGGGCGTCATTTACCGCGCGCAATGGCGTGCGGACGATCATCCGTCGCGGGCGGTCGCGGTCAAGCTGTTCAAGGGCGCGGTGACGAGCGACGGGCTGCCCGACAGTGAAATGGCCGCGTGCCTGCACGCCGGCCGCCACCCGAACGTGATCCCGGTGATCGGCAAGGTGCGCGGTCATCCGGACGGCGCGCACGGCCTCGTGATGGAACTGGTCGATCCGGCGCTCGCGAACCTTGCCGGGCCGCCGAGCTTCGCAACCTGCACGCGCGACGTGTATGCGTCCGACGCGCGATTCGAGCCGGCGGAGGCCGTGCGTATCGCGCACGGCATCGCGTCGGCCACACGCCATCTGCACGCGCGCGGCATCATGCATGGCGACCTGTATGCGCACAACATCCTGCACGACGGCGACGGCGGCGCACTGCTGGGCGACTTCGGCGCGGCATCGTTCTACGATGCGAGCGACGCACGGCATGGCGCCCGGCTCGAACGGCTGGAAGTCCGCGCGTTCGGTCACCTGCTTGGCGAATTGCTTGCACACCGCGCGTCGCGCCCATGGGCTGGGGAGCGTGAGCTGGAAGCGCTCGCGGCGGCTTGCGTGAGCGAGGACATCGACAGCCGGCCGTCGTTCGACGAGATTGTCGACGCGCTGGCCGGGTGGAAGGTCTGAGGGGGATGGGCTGCTTGCCGGGCCGTCCATTGCCCGGCGTGCGTACGCTTATTAAACCTGCCGCGCCGTCAGCAGCTTGATCCCGAGCCCGACGAACAGCAGCCCGCTGGCGCGCTTGAGCGTGCGCACCGCGCGGCTCATGCCGAAGCCGCGATGGAACCGGCGCACGCCGGCCGAATAGACGCTGTGAACGACCACGACGGTGCACGCGATCGTCGCGTACATCACGACGAACTGCAGTGCGAGCGGACGATCGTGCACGATGAACTGCGGCATGAACGCCGACAGGAAGATCATCGTCTTCGGATTGCTGCCCGACACGAACAGCGCTTCGCGGAACAGCTTCCTGCGGTCGGGCACGGCGAGCTCTGCTGCGCCGGTCGACCCGGCGGCCTTGCGGTCGCCGCGCAGTTGCCGGACACCCAGAACCATCAGGTACGCGGCGCCGACGACCTTCATCGCGACGAACAGCGGCGGCATCGCGGCAAGCACCGCGCCGACGCCGAGCGCGACGAGCAGCACGACCACACCCTGCGCAACGAGGTTGCCCGCGATCGTCGCGGCGGTGCCGTGCGTGCCGTAGCGCACCGTGTTGCGGATGACGAGCAGCACGTTGGGGCCCGGCGACAGCGTGGTTGCGAGATAGGCTGCGGCAAACAGCATCCAGGTCTGAATGGACATGCGTCGCTCCGAGAGGCGGTTCCGGCGGTCGGGGTGAAGCGATGATGCCACGCCAAAATGGCGCACACATCCGCCGGAACCGTCGCGGTGCGTCAGCGCGCGTCGCGCATGCAGTACGCGGGGATCGACGGCGGCGTATCGATCGCGGCAGGCCGCGTCATCCACGCGATCCATGCGGCCCATAACCCGCAGGCGATCAGCACGGCGACATTCAGCGGCGTCCGGTAGCGGACGATCAGGTCGGCCAGCGGCAGGCGGTTTTTCATGTTCGTCTCCATCTGTAGTTGCGCATGCAACGTTACTGGCCGGTGTACGACGGCGCCTTCGCGTCGCAGGTCGCGGACACCGTCGAACCGTCCGCGAAATGCAGCCGGAACGGCACCTTCGCGCCGGGCGCGACGGGCTGGCGCGGTTGCTCCAGCATCACGTGATAGCTCTTCGGCTTGAACGTCACGGTGCCGTGCGCGGGCACCTCGACCGCGTCGACATGAACCATCTTCGCGGTGCTGCCGTTCGTCTGTGTTTCATGCACCATCGCCATCCCGTACGCGGGGGTGTCGATGCCTGTCAGCCTGGCGGGCGCATCGCCGTTGTTCTTCACCGTGAAGTAACCGGACGACGGTACCGTCGCCGGCATCGCGCGGATCCAGCAGTTGTCGGCCTGCACGGCCGGTGCGGCGAATGTGGCGGGGGCTTGCAGCGCCAGCAGCGCGAGGAGCAGGCTGGTCGGAATCGAGCGTTTCATCGTTTGTTTTCCTTATGGGGTGTGCTGCATGGGGCATCGAGGGCAATGCGATCGGTGCGGAATGCCGATGCACATCGTGTGCGTCACTTCAGCGTGAACGTGTAGCGGCCTTTCGTGCGATGGCCGTCGCTGGCTACCGCGATCCACGCGACCGCGTACGTGCCGGCCGTCAGGCTGGCAAGCGCGACGTGCATCCGCTTCCGGTTGCCGGCGTCGACGGTCGATTTACCGTCGGCGACCGATTGTCCGTGGCTGTCGGTCACGGCGATCGAGCTGAAGGCCGGCTCGAGCGCTTCGCTGAAATCGATCGTGACTGCGTGTGGCGCGCTCGAAAGCGTGGCGTCGGCGGCCGGTTCCTGCGTCTTCGGGAGCGCATGGGCCTGGGCAGCCTGGATGACGACGAAGCCGAGTGCGGCGAATGCGCCGCGGGCGAAACGGGTGGTTTTCATGGCTGGATTTGCGAGTGGCGATTCGGATGGAGACACACGGATTCGACGGACGGATGCGCGAGCGGCATCGCCACGGCACCGGTGCCGGCTGCTGTCGGTACGAACGTGTGCGGCCGGACGTTCGCAGGCGAGCGAAGGTGGGCGCGGCAGGTCGAACCGGAAGCGGCCGACCGCACGCACGGCACGACGCCGCGCGCAATACGGTGAGACATGATCGTCCTTCGAAAACGTGACATGTCACGCACGCCGGCGGCGCGCGCGGGCCGCGCGATGCGCTACGGCATCACGCGCGATGACGACGGTTCAGGACGCGAACGGAGGGGCGCGCGGCTGCGCGGCCGTGAGCGGCAGCGCGCGGCGCAGGCTTTCGAAGCGGGTCGCTTCATGGTGCTGGATCACGCGCACGTTGGCCGCGAACGTCAGTTCGGGCGCGGGCAGTGCGGGCGTATGGGCAAGCAGGCTGCAGTAGCCGCATGCCTGGAGGTGGGCCTGCAGGCTCTTCGACGACGAATCGGCGGAGCGATCGCCGGTGGCCGGCGCGGCCGTGCAGTAGCCGGCCAGCAGCGCATCGACGCGGCCTTGCGTCGTCAGTGCCTGCGAGATCGTCGGCGCGAGCGCCGTCATCAGGATGGCGAGCATCCCGAACAGACTGCCGATCTTCCGGAGACGACGACTCAGCATGCGATGCGCGGCGGCGTATGGACGACGATGGAGCGGATTATGCCACGCACGCCGATTCGCCTGTCGGCAGGGGCGTGCGGCATCGCGGCACGCTATGCGTGCTTCGCCAGATATTTCGTGATCAGCATCATCTGCGCGGCCCAGCCCTGTTCGTTCATCTCGCGCGCCTTCGCGCGACGCGCTGCGATCAACTGGTCGAAACCCGTTTCGGTGACCGTCAGCAGCGTGCCGCCGGCCTGTGCGGCGAGCGTGAACGTGACGAGCGTCATCGGCTCGGACGTGTAATCGAAATTCGGATCGATTGCGAACGGATGCCAGCGAAACGAAAACAGTTGCTTCGGCTGGACGCGATCGACGACGATTTCGAACACAGTGCCCGCATAGGGCTCCTGTGCCCTGGCGACGTCGTCGTCGACGCGCGTCGGCGTGATGCGGCCGAACAGCGGCTGGTCGGCCGCGAACGGGCCGTCGAACGTGACGCCGAACCAGTGGCCGAATTCCCCGGAATTGCTGACGGCTTCCCAGACGCGGTCGGGCGCTGCCGCGAGCAGGGTCTGTTTTTCGATGCGATCGGTTTGCTGGGTCATCACGTTCTCCATGCAGGATCAATCGTTGCAGGACGGCACGCGACCGCACGCCGCGTCTAGTCGAGCATGACCGCGTCGGGCACGTCGAGCACGAGGTCCGACGTCGCGACGGCCACGCACGGCAGCGTATAGCCGTCGGCCTTTTCCTCGCGGCTCAGCCCAGGCCATTCGATCAAGTAGCGTACGCTGCCGCTGACGATCCGGCAAAGGCAGCTTCGGCACGTGCCGTTGCGGCACGAGCGCGGCAGCGACACGTGCGCGAACGCGGCAGCCTCGAGCAGCGTGAGCGAATCGGGCGCATCGAAGGTCGTGCCGAGCGGCTCGATGCGCACGAGGTGGGGGTGTTCGGGATCGGTCATGGCTGAAGCGGGCGGCGGTTCGGCGGCAACGCGCCAAGCATACCCGAAGCCGCTTGCGGCCGGCGCCCGCCGGCCGCGGGTATCAGTGCCGGCGCAGGTACCGGTACACGGTATTGCGCGCGAGGCCGAGCTCGCGCGCGGCCGCCGACACGTTGCCGCCGTGCCGCGCGAGCACCGCATCGATCACCGCGGCCTGGTGGCTTTGCAGCGTCGTTCCTTCGCGCGAGTCGGCCGGTGCTGTCGTGGCCGTTGCAGCCGGTGCCGCCGGCGTATCGTCGCAGTCGAGCCAGAAATCGTCGGGCAAATGCGCGAGCGTGATCTCGGCTTCGTCTTCGGCGAGCATGCCGGCCGTGCGCAGCACGTTGGTCATCTGCCGCAGGTTGCCGGGCCAGCGGTGGCGCGTGAACGCGCCGAGCACGTCGGCCGCGACGCGGCGCGGCATCGGCTCGCTGCGGGCGAGCCGCGCGAGGATCCGGTCGACGAGCGCGGGCAGGTCGGTACGCGCGGCGAGCGCCGGCAGCGTGACCGCGAGCCCGTTGATCCGGTAGAACAGGTCTTCGCGGAACGTGCCTTCCGCGATCATCGCGCGCAGGTCGCGATGGGTCGCGCAGACCACGCGCACGTCGACCGGCACCGCGCGCGCACCGCCGAGCGGCATCACCGCGCGCTCCTGCAAAACGCGCATCAGCCTGACCTGCTGCGCGAGCGGCATGTCGCCGATCTCGTCGAGAAACAGCGTGCCGCCGTCGGCCTGCGCGATCTTGCCGGGGCTGCCGCGCTTGCGCGCGCCGGTGAACGCGCCGTCCTCATAGCCGAACAGTTCGGCCTCGATCAGCGAATCGGGCAGCGCCGCGCAGTTGACCGCGACGAACGGGCCGTCCGCGCGCGGCGACGCCTGGTGCAGTGCGCGGGCGAGCCATTCCTTGCCGGTGCCGGTCTGGCCGAGGATCAGCAGCGGCAGGTCGCGCCCGCGGATCTTCGCGACGCGTTCGAGTACGGCGGCCATGCGCGCGTCGCCGGTGTCGAGCGTCGCGAACGTGATCGCGTCGGGGTCCGGCGCGCGTACGCGCGCGGCCGGTGCGGGCGGCGTGACGGCGACGGCTGTGCGCTGCGCTTCCGCGAATTCGCAGCGCGCGAGTACGCGTACGCCGGTCGACAGCGTGAGGCGGAACATCGCGCCGGGCGCGCGCGCCGCCTGCTGCGCGAGCGCGCCGAAGCGCATGCCGAACAGCGCGTCGCTGCCTTGATGCTGCAGTGCGTCGAACAGCGCGCCGAGCTGGAATTGCGCGCTGCGGTTCGCGGCGATCAGCCCGCCGTCGGGGCCGAACGCGACGAGCCCGGCGAACAGCGAGTCGACGCATTCCTCGTGCGCGTGAAAGCGCAGCCGCAGTGCTTCCGCACACTGGTTCGCGAACAGGTGGTTCTCGATCAGTTGCGCGGACATTCGCACGAGTGCGAGCGTATGCGGGCTGGAGCCGCGCGGGTCGCCGCTGACGTCGAGCGTGCCGAGCGTGCGGCCGAACGGATCGAAGATCGGCGCGCACGAGCAGGTGAGGATGTGGTTGGCGTGGAGGAAATGCTCGGCGCCGTGCACGGCGACGGCCTGGCCCGACGCGAGTGCGGTGCCGATCGCGTTGGTGCCGCGCGCGCCTTCGGCCCACGACACGCCCGTACACAGCGCGACGCGGTTGGCTTTCTCGATGAAGTCCGCGTCGCCGATGCTGTGCAGGATCACGCCGTCGGCGTCGGTCAGCAGCACGAGGCTTTGCGTATCGGCGATTTGCGCGTGGAGGTTCTCCATCACCGGGCGCGCGTGCGAGAACAGTGCGTGATTCGTGTCGAGCAGTTCGCGCAGCGCGACGCGCGACAGCGGCGAGAAATCGGGGCGCTCGTGTGCGCGCAGGCCGACCGCGGTCGAACGCGCATGCGCCTGCGCGAGCAGGTCGGTGCGACCCGCGGTGGCGGGCAGCACGAAGGGTTGCGGCATGACTTGTCTCCTGTCGGTCCCAGTTAGCGCTTTAGCGCTTACTGGGACTCCATGCTTCGCGGTCGGCCCAGTTAGTGCTTTAGCGCTTGCTGCGATCCCATGCTTCGCGGTCGGCCCCGGTTAGCGCTCCAACGCTTACTCGGGCCCCACGCTCCTCGATCAGCCAGTCCGGCCGTCCCGAATCCACCGAAACCACCCACGGTTTCGACGTTCCGCTTGCGGCGCACCATCGGGCACGAAGGCCGACCATCCGGGTACGCATCATCATACAAGCGCGACGTGCGATATGCGACCGCGAACAAAATCCCCTTGCTTTTAAATGGCCGCATGCAATGATGGAAATGGAGCACGCACGCGCCGTGTTCCGCATCGCAACATGCATGCGACGTGACATGCATCCGTTCGGGAGACGCATCATGGTTCGGACGGAACTGAGAGTCGTGCTGGCAGCCATCGCCACCTTCATCATGCTGGGCGGCATTGCCGTGGCGATCCACGGTTTGCTGTTCGATCTGACCGATGCGGTGCGATACGGGGCGGCCGCGATTGCGGTGGGCGTCACGACAGCCGCGGTCGCGCTCAACGTCTGGCCCACCGATCCGCACTGATGCCTGTTTCCGAAACGGTGCCGGATGCCGCGCTGATCTGATGAAATGCGCGTCGGAACGACGCACACCGGAAAATTTGTCTCCTGCGCGAAACCGTCTAAAGTGGAAAGCAACCAGCATGCATTGTCCGCGCCATAACCCCGCGGGCCGTGCCTCCGCTGGCGAGCCCGCGTACATTTCGTCCGGCCGGTGGCGGACGGCGTACGCGGTCATTCGTTTTCTACCGGTCGAGGCGGCTCACCCATGCAGATCCATTTCACGAACGAGAAGCCTGAATATTCGGGGCGCGACCTGATGCTTGGGTTCACGGCGCTGGTCAATGGCGAGCGTGTCCAATGTCAGATCACCGCCGAGGCGCTGGAAGACCACTTCGGCGCGGCTTCGCCGCGCTTCGAGGACATGGTCGGCGCATTCGACCAGCACCGTGACCGCATCGAGGCGGCCGCACGGCGCCTGCTGTCGGAGACGCGCGCGCAATGCGTGACGCTGCGCAGCGGTTACGTTCGCTTCTATGAGGCGAACTGGCGTTGAACCGGACGACCGGCCAGCGACGGAGCGGGCGCCGAATACCGGCGCCCGTGTCGTATCGGCGCATGCTCATCCGGCTGCACGCTGACTGACGCCGCATGATGCGCGGTCGATCCGATCGCCGTGCGGCGCGATGGCGTGCCCGTTGTTCCGTTTCACTCAGTCCGCCCCGGTGATCGCATACGCGCCGGCTGTTTCGACGCTCGTTCGCGCGATGCGTGCGAAGCCCGTTTCGGCGAGGTGCATTCCCGCAATCAGCAGGTTGTGCGCAGCGGCCTCGGCGAGTGTCGCCGCGCGCGTCGCAATTGCCTGCGACGGATCGTGATCGAACGCGATCGAGACGTCCGGGCGAGCCACCTGAATCGGCGCGAAATGCACGAGATCGCCCCAGATCAGCAGGCGCTCGCCACGCGATTCGACGCGATAGCCCGTGTGGCCGGGCGTATGCCCCGGCAGCGGCACGGCGACGATGCCGGGCAGCACGCCGCCTGCTTCGACGGTACGCAGCCTGGCCCGATAGACGTCGAAAGTGTGCCGCGCGATCCGGAAATTGACGCGTGCTCGCTCATTTGCCCGATCGTACTGTTCATCGTCCAGCCAGAACGCGCGTTCCCGTTCGTGAATAACCACCTCCGCATCCGGAAAGGCCGGCTGCTCGCCCGTGTCGAGCAGGCCGCCGATGTGGTCGGGATGTGCGTGCGTCAGCAGGATCGTGTCGATGTCGCGCGCATCGATGCCGGCCTGCGACAGCGACGGAATCAGGCGCCCACCCCAGTTCCGGATGCCGCCGGCGCCGGCATCGACCAGCACGGTACGGCCGTTCCCGCGTATCACGTAGCAGTTGATGTTCACGTTGGACGGTGCGTGGATGCCCGCCCGGCGCATGATGCCGGCCGCGTCGTCGAGCGCGATGTTCGACAGCAGGTCGAGGCCGGCCGTCAGCGTGCCGTCGCTGATCGCGGTGACAGTGAAATCGCCGATCGGGCGGGACGGGAAGCAGGGAAGCGGTTCGTTCATGGGTCAATGTCGGGCGTGTAGGTGGGCCGTGTCGTAGCCGAAGCAGCGGATGCGTGCGACGAATCCGGTGTGGCGGAGAATCTCGCGATCCAGTGCGGTCATGAATCGATCCATTAACTCAGTGGTGCGAAATGATTCGAGGCGGTAGCGGATCTCGGCGCTGACGGGATGTCCGCAGCCGTGCCTGACCGGGATATGAACGACATGGATCGTGCCGGGTGCGGCCCGCAACACGTCGGTGCAGAGGGTCGCGCAGGCCGACGAGAGCGCGTCGAGTGCGGCGTCCGACGGCATGCTTGCCGCGGGGATGAAAATCGTGACGCTGGGCATGGTCGCGCTCCCGTCAGCGTGCGGACGCCGGCGCCGGCGCGCTGACGAGTTGGTCACCCATCGGGGCGTAGAGCCGGATCGCGGCGTCGGACGGCCCGGACGCGAGCCGCGTCTGATCGTGCGCCAGGACGGCCAGCCAGCGACAGGCCGGCTGGCGGTCCAGCGCGATCGCGTGAATCGCGGTGGCGGAAATGCCCGATCGCGAGAATGGGGCAGCGTGGTCGCAAACGGCCAGCCACTGATCGCCGGACACGGTCGGCGCGGGTGCTGCGCTGTCGTACACGTTGCGTCGCCACTCGACGATATGCGGCTGCCAGCGCGCGAAATTGCCGCCGCCCTTGTCGCGATACTCGGCCGACGTCAGCACGTCGGGGCTGTCGATCGTGTGAAGCGCGAGGTAGACGGGGCCGTCGCCGCCGAGGGCGCGAAAGCGTTGCGACGTGCGGAAGCCGGACACGGAGATCAGCGCCGGCAGTTTGATCCGGCTGTAGAAATCGTTCCACTCGGCTTCGGTGGCAAGGTCGGCGAAGCTGCATTCAACGACATAGATCATCACGCCTCCATGGGGAGCAAGCGGCCTTCGGGATCGATCGCCGCTCGACTGGTTGAGTTTTTGTCATGATAATCAGGCGACAGAGCGACGAAAAACGACAATTCGTCACCATTCGTTGATATTTGATCAAGCTGAGCCCGACGACCGTCGGACCGGGAGCAATCGTGACGCGACGCAGGATTCCGAGCAATTCGGCATTGATGGCATTCGAGGCTGCGGCGCGGCACGGCAGCTTCGCGCGCGCTGCCGACGAACTGGCGTTGACGGAGGGGGCGATCAGCCGACAGATCGGCCGGCTGGAGACGTTTCTCGGCGTGGCGCTGTTCGAGCGTGTCGGCAACCGCGTTCGGGTTGCGCCGAACGGCGCGCGCTACGCGGCGCAGGTTCGCGAAGTGCTGGACCGGCTCGAGCGCGACAGCCAGTACATGATGGGGCAGCCCGGCGACGGCGGCAGCGTCGATATCGCCGTGACGCCGACGTTTGCGACGCGCTGGCTGATCCCGCGGCTCAAGCGGTTCCAGACGCAGCATCCGAACATCACGGTGCATTTCGCGGATCGCTCGGAGCCGTTCGTGCTGGCCGGCAGCGGATTCGATGCGGCGATTCACTTCGAGCATCCGGCCTGGGCCGGCATGCATACGTACCGGTTATGCGAGGAGGTGCTGGTGCCGGTGTGCCACCCGTCGCTGCTCGCGGGCGGGCATCCGGACGCGTTGCTGGGCCGACTGCCGCGCCTTCACAAGCGCCAGACGCCCGATGCGTGGTCGGCGTACGTGCAGGAGACGGGGTTGCCGGTGAGCAATCCGGCCGCCGGCGCGCGCTACGATCTTTACTCGATGCTGATCGCGGCGGCCGTGGCCGGGCTCGGCGTCGCGCTGGTGCCGCGGCTGTATGTCGACACCGAGATTGCGCAAGGGTTGCTCGCGGCGCCCTGGCCGGACGGTCGGGGCGTGGTCAAGCGTTTCTGTCTCGTGCTGCCCGAAGCGCTGGATCCGGGCGACGGGCCGCTGCAGACCTTTGCGCGCTGGGTGCTCGGGGAGGCGGATGCGTGATGCGTGATGCGGCGTCGTCCGCGCCGGGCGCATGCCCGAACAAAAACGCCACCCGAAGGTGGCGTTGCTCATCGCGCATCGCGCCGAAGCGCGTCCGTCATTCGCTGCCGAGATAGAAGAAGCGGAACAGGAACACGGCCGCGATGATCCACACGACCGGCTTGACCGTGCGGGCCTGGCCCGTCAGCAGCTTGAGGCCACCGTACGCGATGAAGCCGAACGCGACGCCGTTCGCGATCGAGTACGTGAACGGCATCAGCAGCGCGGTCAGCGCGGCCGGTACGGCTTCCGTCGCATCGTCCCAAGGCACGTCGACCATCTCGCGCAGCATCAGGCACGACACGTACAGCAGCGCGGGCGCGGTCGCATAGCCCGGTACGACGCCGGCGAGCGGCGCGATGAACAGGCACGCGAGGAACAGCACCGCGACGGTGATCGCCGTCATGCCCGTGCGGCCGCCGGCCTGTACGCCCGATGCGCTTTCGATATACGCGGTGGTCGACGACGTGCCGAGCACCGAACCCGCGACGATCGCCGTGCTGTCGGCGAGCAGTGCCTTGTTCAGGCGGTTCATCTTGCCTTCGACGAGCAGGCCCGCGCGGTTCGCGACGCCCATCAGCGTACCCGTCGCGTCGAACAGCTCGACGAGGAAGAACACGAGGATCACGTTGATGATGCCGGTCGACAGCGCGGCGCGGATGTCGAGCTTGAACAGCGTCGCGTCGATCGACGGCGGCGCGGAGAACACGCCGTGGAACTGGTTGTCGCCGAAGAAGAACGACAGGATCGTGACGCCGATGATGCCGATCAGGATCGCGCCGCGCACGCGCAGGTGGTCGAGCGTGACGATCGTGAAGAAGCCGACGATCGCGAGGATCGTGTCGTGCTTGTGCAGGTCGCCGAGCGTGACGAGCGTGGCCGGGCTGCCGACGATCACGCCCGACGTCTTCAGCGAGATGATGCCGAGGAACAGGCCGATGCCGGCGGTGATCGAGATCCGCAGCGATTTCGGAATGCCGTTGACGATCGCCTCGCGCACGCGGAACAGCGTGACGAGCAGGAACAGGCAGCCGGAGATGAACACCGCGCCGAGCGCGGCCTGCCACGTGAAGCCCATCCCCTTGACGACCGTGTACGCGAAATACGCGTTCAGGCCCATGCCGGGCGCGCACGCGATCGGGTAGTTCGCGTAGAGCCCCATGATGATCGATGCCAGCGCCGCGACGAGGCAGGTCGCGACGAACACGGATTCCTTCGGCATGCCGGCGTCGCCGAGGATCGCGGGGTTGACGAAGATGATGTAGGCCATCGTCAGGAACGTGGTGACGCCCGCGAGTATTTCGGTGCGGAAGTCGGTGCCGGCTTCAGCGAAGCCGAAATACCGCTTGATGGATTCCATGAAGGCGTTTCTCCGGTCGGGTTGTCGTGTTGCTTGTTGTGCCGAATTGTTGTAAAGGCAGCGCGCGGCCGGCGTACTGTAACCAGCCACTATTGCCCGGCTATCGGCGGATTGTAATAGCGCGGATAGCTCGGACGATATAGTTGGAGGGCACGATCGACTGCCTGCGCGCGAACGGTCTGGCAGCCCGGTCGCGCGACGAAGGCGCGCATTTTACCGGTTCGGGCGGAACGGGCAGGCGGAAAGGGTAAAAAAACGGGAGCGTGACGAACCGGCGGGGCCGGCCGATGCGTGCGCAACGGCATGCGGGCCACATTGCGCGCGGCCGGTACGCGATGACATCCGACTGAAACGGAGCGCCCGCATGCTGCACGAACGCGGTGCAGGCATCGCATGCGGGCGAACCCGCGTGCGTGGCCGGTGCGAGAGCGCAGCGGCGTGCAGCGGCCATTCGTCAGTCCAGGCGGTTGCAGATATCGGGCTATCCTGCGCCGAAGCCATCCCGTCCGCAACTGTCATTTCGCGATGCGGAGGCGACTGTGGTTTCTGTGTAAAAGATTGCAAGACCCCATCGCATAAACCGGCAAGTCTTTCTAGGATAGATACACCGCGCATGCACACGCCGGCCAGTAATTGCCGACGCGGGGGAGTCGCAGTCCGTGCAGGTCAGGCGGTGAAGTGCGGTCAAGGCCGTTGCGCGTTCGGGCAGGCACGGCCGATTGCGATTGCCCGATGCGGGTTCGTCCGTAATCACGGAGGTCAGCATGTTGAACTGGATCAGCCGTTGGGCTATGCGACACGCCCCCACGCCGGAAAAAACCGCTGCGTCGATGCTCGTGACGGCGCGCATGGAACTGTTCACAGCCGAACAGCGCGTCATCGATGCGAAATTACAGGCGGATTACTGGCGCACACGTGTGTCATTCCTCGAGGAGGTGCAGAAGCAGGGCATCGATCCGTGGGTGACCTCGCAGGCTGCGCAACGTCCCGAGCTCGATTCAACTCCCCGAGGCACGGGCCCGCGTCTCGCCGCCAGCACCTGATGCATCTGCTGCATCCGGTGGCTGCGCACGGCGCGCGATCGCTCGCGGCACGCATTGGCGAGCCGCGTCATTCGATGCGCACCTGCGGCGCGTTGCGCCGCGGGTGCGTCCGTTTCCGGTCGTGGCCGTTCCGCGTTTCGCGCGCGTGACGGCGCGCCGATCATCCACTCCTTCTCCATACCCCGACGAGCAAACGTTGCACTTGCGCGAGCGTGCGCTTGAAGCGCTCGCCGCGCCGCACGTAGGCGGTCGTGATCGTCGCTTCGGCCGCTCGGTCGGCATCGGTGCCGAGCCAGATGCGCTCGCCGCGTGCGATGCGCAGCACGTCGCCGGGCTGCACCCAGTAGTCGTCGACGCTCGGCGGGCGCGTGATCCACAGCGCCGCGCCGTGCGCGCGGATCTCCGCGTCTTGCGGCGCGCGCCAGGTCATCGTCGTGCGCGGCGCGACCGCGAAACGGATCACGACAGTCGGTAACGCGATCGTGCCGGCGCGGCGCCGATCGGGACGGTCAAACAGTTGGCTTGCCTGGTCCATCGTCTGCTCCATTCAGTGAGCCGGACGGATGACGCGCACCAGAACAAAAAGGCCTCATCCGTTTCCGGCGAGGCCTTGTGTGACATGCGGTACTGCTCGATTGCTAACGCACAAGCGCCTCCCGTGATCCATTCTTTCGAATGTTCACCGGGCAATGATTCGCGATGGCGATGAGCTTGAACGTAGGCATGCGAACGAGTTTGTCTTCGTGGTGCGGCGTTGTCAACGACAATTTTCGAGATGCGTGGCGGTTACGCGTCGCGTTGCGCGAGCCCGTTCACGAGCAGTTCGGACAGCAGGCCCGTCATCCCTTCGGGATGCGTGGCCGCGCGCGCCTTGATCTGCTCGACGAGTTCGGCGTTGAGCTTGCACGCGAACGGCACGAGCCCCTGTTCCTGGTCGAGCTTGCGCTGCGCGCGGCGGTCGAGCTTTGCCGTGTCTTCGGCGCCCTTGCCGAAACGGGCGGCGCCCGACTGCTTCATCGCTTGCGTCAGCTTGAGCGCCTTGTTCTTTTCGAGATCGGTTTTCTTCATGGCCATCGCGGCACCTCCGGGAAATGAAGCCGCGATTGTACGCATTTCGGCGGGCGCCGCCCGCCGCGCCCGCCGGAAACCCGGTTACGCACCCTTCGTCGTGCCCCAGTTGCCGCCGTGCGCGGCCGCCTGCGCGGCCGGCGAGCGTGCGAGGTAGGCAAGCGCCTGCTCGGTCGAGCCTTCGTGGTGCGGCGTATAGCTCGGCTTGAAATAGCGCAGCGCCGCGCCGATCACCTTCCAGAACGACGGCAGGTGCCCGCGCCGCGAACCCTGCCACCACGCGAGCGCGAAGCCCGGGTAGCGGCCGGCCGCCGGGTCGCGCTTGTACATGAACTTCGCGCCGGTCGTGATGTAGTAGAGCAGCAGCAGGATCACGAACGCCATGTGCACGCAGCGCTCCGCGTAGGTGCCGCCCAGGTGCCGGTAGATGTCGAACGCGACGGTGCGATGCTCGACTTCCTCGGCACCGTGCCAGCGCAGCAGGTCGACCATCGTCGGGTCGGCACGGCCTTCGTCGAGCCCGTGTGCGTTGAGCACCCAGTTGCCGAGATAGCCGAAGAAATGCTCGAGCGACGCGATCACCGCGAGCTGCTGTCGCAGCCAGAATCGCGTATGACCGATCTTCAGCCCGAGCGGCTGTTCGCCGAGCACGCGCGTGAACAGCCGGTTGAGCTTCTGCGTGAACGGCTTCGTGTCGATGCCGTGCCGGTCGTAGTAGTGCTTGAGCACGCCGCCGTGCGAACGCGAATGCACGGCTTCCTGCCGCAGGAAGCCTTCGGCCTCGTCGCGCAGGCGCGCATCGGCGATCAGCGGCAGCGCCTTGTTGTACACGCGGCAGAACCACAGCTCGCCTTCCGGGAACAGCAGGTTCAGCGTGTTGATGATGTGGGTGCTGCCCGGATCGTTCGGCACCCAGGTAATCGGCGTGTCGCTGAAGTCGAACTTCACGTGCCGGGCCTTGATCTTGTGGTAATCGGCGGTAGCGCTCATCTGTGTCTCCGTGTGCGGCGTCATGCGCCGTCAATGCGATGCCATGCTGACGCGGGCGATCATCCGGCCGAGCCAGGGCATGAAGCGGCCGACGAAGCGCATCGCGTGCGCTTCGCCGCCGATCGCGACGACCGGGCGGTTGCGCAGCACGCCGTCGACCATCGCCTGAGCGACGGTTTCGGGTTTCAGGCCGCGCATCTGGTACAGCTTCGTCGCGCGCTTGCGCAGCCGTGCTTCGTCCTGCGCGTTGGCACCCGCGTATTGCGTCGACGCCATGATTCCGGTTTCCGCGAAGCCCGGGCATACAGCGGTCACGCCGATGCCTTTCTCCGCGAGTTCCGCGCGCATGCATTCGCTGAGCATCAGCACGGCGGCCTTCGTCGTCGCATACGCGGGAAGATCGCGCGACGGGCCGAACGCGGCCGCCGACGCGGTGTTGACGATGTGGCCGCCGGTGCCGCGTGCGGCCATCTGCTGCGCGAACAGCCGCGAGCCGTGGATCACGCCCCACAGGTTCACGTGCAGGATGCGCTCCCAGTGCCGCGTGCTCGTGTCGAGGATGCCGCCGGCCATGCCGATGCCTGCGTTGTTGATCACGACGTCCGCGCCGCCGAGTTCGCTGCCGACCCAGGTCGCGAGCGCTTCCATCTCGTCGGCGGACCCGACGTCGACGCGTTTCGCGTGCGCCTGCGCACCGGTCAGCCCGATCAGCAGCGCGGTGCGCCCGGCGCTCGCGACATCGATGTCGCATGCGACGACCGTCGCGCCTTCGCGTGCGAACGCAAGCGCCGCGCAGCGGCCGATGCCGCTGCCCGCGCCGGTGACGACCGCGACCTTGCCGCTGAAGCGGCCGGTTTTCGCGCTGCGCCGGGCCTTCGCGAGCGCGGGCGGTTCGTCGCCCGATTCGACCGCGTCGATCAGTTGCCCGGCGAGATCCGCGAAGCGCGCGGGATCGGCGAGCGGCAGCCAGTGGCCGGCCGCGACCTCGCGGCGGTAGTACTGCGGTACCCAGCGCGACAGGTTTTCTGACAGCGCGGGGCTCACGTACTTGTCGCCGAGCGGCACGATCGTCTGCACGGGCGCATGCGCGTAGCGTTCGCGCGGCGCGAACAGGCAGCGGATGAAGTTCGCGCGATAGAGGCGCACGCCGCGCGCACCGTCGTCGGCCTGCGTCGCGCGCGGCGCGGCGGTCGTCTTCTCGAGCCGGCGCAGCAGGCGCGGCCATGCGCGGCCGAGCCACAGCCGCCAGCCGAGCTCGGGGATGAACGGCAGGTGGAACAGGTACACGTACCACGACCGCACGAGCTGGCCGCCGAGCTTGGCCAACGATGCCGGCGTCGGGCGCAGCATGCGTTCGCGCAGCCAGAAGCCGACGTGATCCAGGCACGGCCCCGAGCACGACGTGTACGACGCGATGCGGCCGGCGAGGCGCGGATCGGTGACGAATTCCCAGCCCTGAATCGAGCCCCAGTCGTGCGCGATCAGGTGCACGGCGCGGCCGGGGCAGAGCGCATCGATCACCGCGATGAAATCGTCGGTCAGCTTCGCGAGGTGGTAGTCGGCCGTGCGCTTCGGCACGCCGGACAGGCCCGCGCCGCGCACGTCGTATGCGATCACGTAGTGCTTGCGCGCGAGCAGCGGCGCGACGTGCTGCCAGACGCTGCTGTCGTCGGGATAGCCGTGCACGAGCACGACCGGCGAACGGGCCGGGTCGCCCCAGGTCTTGACTGCGAGCGTCAGGTCGCCGGACGCGACCGCCGTCTCGCCATGAACCGATTCGAACAGGGCCAGCGGCGCTTCGTCGGAAAGTGGCTGCATCGTGAGTCCGTCGTTCAGGGATTCGGGAGGAAGGCGCGGGCGCGTCAGGCGGCGGCCGGCACGGTCGCGGCGGCCTGCGCGCGTTCGGCCTGGCGGCGCTGCCAGCGGCGCACGTGCGGCAGGTCGTTGTCGAGCCAGTACGCGTCGTCGTCGGTGATCACGAGCAGCTCTTCGAACTTCGCGCCGACGCCGGCGAAGCCGAGATGCGGCTCGACGGCCCACAGGCCCGGCACGGGCGCATGCTCGGAGCGGCGGTCGATCGACCACAGCGGCGACCAGCCCTGCTGTTTCGCCGCGCGGCCCTGGTCGAGCAGCAGGTTGCGCGTCGCGTTCAGCCCGAAACGCGCGACGAAGCGCGGCTTCGACAGCTTGTGGATCTTCGCGACACGATGCGCGAGCACCTTGAACGGATAGGCCTTGTGGCGCGGTTCGACGCCCTGGCGGCGGCACAGCGCGTCGACTTCCTGCGCGACCTCGGCCATCGACCGGCGTTCCTTCACGAGCCGCACGATCATGTCGCGGTGGTCCATCAGGTCGTCCTGCAACTGCTCGAGGATCGGGTTTTCGCCGAGGCAGTGCGCGTAGCCGACGTCGGCCACGATGCCGTCGAGCACGGGCGCGACGTCGAGGATCACCGGCATGTCGGTTTCGAGCTGACGGTTGCTCGGGAAGAACGCGAGATTGAAGCCGCCCATGTGCTTGAGGCCCGAGAAGCCTTCGAACGCGGTGCGGTCGCCGAACCACGCGAACGGCTTGTGCAGCCAGTCGTGCACGCCGTTGTCCTGCAGCCATTCGGTCAGGAGGCGCGCGGCTTCCTTCTCGGTGATGCCGGGGTAGAGCATCGCGCCGACGGTTTCGACACAGCGGTAGGCAAGCTGCTGGACCGCACGGAATTGCGGCAGCTCGTCGAGGTGGACTTCCGCCAGCGGATGGTGGTCGGCCATGATGCGTCTCCAAATGTCGGCCGGAGTGGGCGCTTCAGCGCTTGTCGACCGGTGTTGGTGCTTCAGCACTTACTCCCGGTCCTGCGCAAAGCGCACTCCGGTCCTGTGCAAAGCGGGGGCGCTGATCCGGAATGCATCCGCTGGTGTTCCCGTCGCGAATTATTCAGTCAGCATTTAATGTGCCATTGAGCGATGTAATGATGATAGCCGGTTCGGCGTTGCGCGCCAGCCCCCGGGGGTGAGGATTTGTCCTAATGAAGGGCCGAAATGGAGGGGAGACTCTAGGTCTCCGGAGGTTGGGGCCGGATGACCGTCGGCGCGCACGCGTACGGATCGGGGCGCCGGCCGGAGGTTGTCACGCGCGGTCCCGGCGCCGGCCTGGATGGCCGCGCGTGCGGGCTGCCTTGCGATGGCCCGACGGCCCGGCATGTCGCGCCGGATCAACTCCCCGTCGCGTCACGGCGTGACGCTGTCAAATTGACGAAATAATTTCGTCACATCATTCGCCCCCGGTTCGGAGCCGTCCCGGCTTCGCCGAGCCGATGAGCCGCCGGTGCGCGGTGTGCCGCGCGGGGTAGCGACCGAAGCCGATTCGACATTTCACCGGAGAGAGACCATGCAACGCCGCCAGTTCATGAATACCCTTGCCGCGGCGACCGCTGCGACGTCGCTGATGCTCAAGGCCGGCACGGCCGGTGCGAAGAGCGCAACCGCGCCGGATGCGCTGGACCCGGGCCGCTGGTCGCCGTTCAACGCCGCGCGCCTGCAGGCGGTGCTTGACCAGCATGGCGCCGCGAGCGCGCGCTACGACGAAAAGCGCCGCCCGTACGCGGTGTTCGACTGGGACAACACGTGCATCATGAACGACTGC
Source organism: Burkholderia pyrrocinia (assembly GCF_018417535.1). Classification (NCBI taxonomy): domain Bacteria; kingdom Pseudomonadati; phylum Pseudomonadota; class Betaproteobacteria; order Burkholderiales; family Burkholderiaceae; genus Burkholderia; species Burkholderia pyrrocinia. The sequence continues at coordinate 2,972,174 of NZ_CP070978.1, forward strand.
GAAGAGGCGCTGCTGATGTACCAGATCAACCATCTGCAGTACAAGCTGACGCCGGACGAATTCGTCGACGTGATGTGGAAGGACGTGCCGAAGGGCGCGTTCATGAAGGACTACACGACGGTGGACGGCAAGCCGGTGACGATGGAAGACCTCGCGGCCGACGTCGAATCCGACTATCGCTGGCTCTACGCGAACTACAAGGGATTCGGCGGCGACAAGAGCCTCGACGAGATTCGCGAGACCGATCAGTTCAAGGATTTCCGCGCGAAGCTGTACTTCATGTACGACGCGATCTGCGACACGCATCCGCTCGAGATTGGCTACAAGTGGATCATCTACTTCTACAGGAACATGACGACCGCCGAGCTGCAGGCGATGGCGGAAGCGTCGAACAACTACGGCATCGGCGACGCGCTGCGCAAGGTCCGCTACGAAAGCCCGAAGTCGCTGCCGGGCAAGGCCGGTGTGGTGGCCGACACGCATTTCCACGGCATTCGCATTCACGAGGAAATCCGCGCGGTGATGCACACGCTGCGCGCGAACGGCATCGACGTATACGTGAGCACGGCGTCGCTCGACGATGTCGTGCGCGTGTTCGCCGGCAATCCGAACTATGGCTACGGCGTGCCGCCCGGGAACGTGATCGGCCTGCGTCTCGACATGCGGGACGGCAAGTACACGAGCACGTATCCGGCCGGCTGGCATTTCAACTGGGGGCCCGGCAAGACGGTGGGCATCCGCAACGTCCTCGAGTCGAACAAGGGCTACGGCCCGCTGCTGGTGTTCGGCGACAGCGACGGCGACGCGTGGATGCTGCGCGACTTCAAGGACACCGCGGCCGGCGTGATCGTCAACCGGATGAAGAAGGGCGAGATCGGTGCGGACAGCAAGCTCGCGGCCGAGCAGATCGGCAAGCCGGACGCGCGCTTCCTGCTGCAGGGCCGCGACGAGCACACGGGCCTGATGATCCCGGACGAGAAGTCGATCAAGTACGGCAAGACCGAGCGCAAGCTGCTGGCTTGACGTAAGCCGGGCGCCGGGCCGTTGCGGCCCGGCGTCCATCGGGATCGATGGCCGCGCCGCGCGGGCCGGAAAACGAGCGTCTCAGCGCTCGCGCGGCGAGCCCAACCGGTCCAGCATCGCTCCCAGAAAATCGACCGGCAGCGGAAACACGATCGTCGAATTCTTGTCCGCCGCGATCGTCGTCAGCGTCTGCAGGTAGCGCAGTTGCATCGCCTGCGGCTCCTGCGCAAGCCGCTGCGCGGCCTGCAGCAGTTTCTCCGACGCCTGCAATTCGCCTTCCGCGTGTATCACCTTCGCGCGCCGCTCGCGCTCGGCCTCGGCCTGCCGCGCGATCGCACGGATCATCGTTTCGTTCAGGTCCACGTGCTTGATCTCGACCGTCGACACCTTGATCCCCCACGCATCGGTTTGCGCGTCGAGCGTTTTCTGGATGTCGGCATTCAACTGCTCGCGCTCGGCGAGCAGCGCATCGAGCTCGTGCTTGCCGAGCACCGAGCGCAGCGTCGTCTGCGAGAGCTGGCTCGTCGCGTCGAAGAAGCGCGCGACCTGGATCACGGCCTTCTCCGGATCGACGACGCGGAAATACACGACCGCATTCACCTTCACCGACACGTTGTCGCGCGTGATCACGTCCTGCGGCGGCACGTCGAACACGACGGTGCGCAGGTCGATCCGCACGACCTGCTGGACGATCGGGATGATCAGCACGAGCCCCGGCCCCTTTACCTTCCAGAACCGGCCGAGCATGAACACCACGCCGCGCTCGTACTCGCGAAAGATGCGGATCGACGATGCGACGAGCACCACGACGAAGACGATCAGGACGCTGCTGAAGCCGAACGTGTAGCCCATCATGTTGGTTCTCCTTGGTGTTGTTGTTCCTGAGCCGGCACGTCATAGAGCGGCGCGACGGTGAGCAGCAATCCTTGACGGCCGGTGACGCGCACGCGGCAGCCCGCGGCGAGCGGCACGCTGCTCGCGACGCGCCAGCGCTCGCCATGCACGCGCACCCAGCCCGCGGCCGATGGCGCGGGGCCGGCCGCACCGTGCGGCTGGTCGGCCTGCAAGCCGTCGTCGAGCACTTCGCCGATGCTGCCGACCATCGCCTCGGCGCCCGTCACGACCGGACGCCGCCGCGCGCGCAGCGCAACGCTCGACACGCCCGCGACGAGCAGCCCGCCGCCGAGCGCGAGGCTCGCGATCACGGGCCACGGAATCCCGTAGCCGGGCACGTCGGTATCGATCAGCATCAGCGCGCCGATCGTGAACGACACGATCCCGCCGAAACCGAGCACGCCGAAGGTCGGCAGGAACGCCTCGGCGACCAGGCAGCCGAGACCGAGCAGCACGAGGCCGAGGCCCGCATAGCTGATCGGCAGCAACTGCATCGCGAACAGCCCGACCAGCAGGCAGATCGTGCCGGCGACGCCCGGCAGCACGAAGCCGGGGTTCGCGAATTCGAAGAACAGGCCGTAGATGCCGATCGTCAGCAGGATCAGCGCGACGTTCGGATCGGCGATGATCAACAGGAAGCGGCTGCGCCAGTCGGGTTCGACCACGACGAGTGGCGCATGCGCGGTGGCGAGCCGCACCGTGCCGGCGGTGGTCGTCGCGCTGTGGCCGTCGAGCTGGCGCGCGAGGTCGGCCGGATCCTGCGCGATCAGGTCGACGACATGCTGCGCGCGCGCCTCGCTGGCCGACAGGCTGACGGCTTCGCGCACCGCGCGCTCGGCCCATTCGGCATTGCGCCCGCGCAACTGCGCGAGGCCGCGGATATAGGCCGACGCATCCTGCATCGCCTTGCGGATCTCGGTCGATTGCGTGTCGTTCGGCAGCGCGGCCGGCGACGTGCCCGAGGCGCCCGATGCACCCGGCGTCCCGGCCGGGGGCGCCCGTGGCGCAGCGGGGTTCGCGCCCGGCGGCGCGGCGCCGCCGACGCCGATCTGCACGGGCGACGCCGCGCCGAGATTGGTGCCGGGCGCCATCGCCGCGAAGTGGCTCGCATAGACGATGTAGGTGCCCGCGCTCGCGGCGCGCGCGCCGCCCGGCGCGACGAACGCGGCGACCGGCACCGGCGAGCCGAGGATGGCCTTGATGATCTGCCGCATCGACGTGTCGAGGCCGCCGGGCGTGTCGAGCTGCAGGATCGCGAGCGGCGCGTGCTCGCGTGCGGCGCGGTCGAGCGAGCGAACGATGAAGTCGGCGCTGGCCGGCCCGATCGCGCCGTTGATGGGGATCACGACGACGGGGGGCGCGGCTAACGGGGTAGTGGCAGGCGGCGGCGCGGCGACGGCCGCACACACGACGAGCAGCGCCGCGAACAGCGCAGCGCGCGCGACCCGCGCGGACAGCGGGTGACGGGGGTGGCCGTCGGGCGCGGCAGGCGCCGGCGGCGACCCATGACGGTGAAATCGCATCGGGACGTCCGGGCGGCGCGCGGCCGCGCGCCGTCCGGCTTGCGGAAAGGGCGTTAGCCCGATGCTTAAAGATTAGGCGGTTTCGGCGCAAAGCGCGAAGGCGCGGCCGCCCCGGCCGGATTCAGCTTGCGCCGCCGCCCCGCGCGAGCACTTCGTCGCGATAGTCGGCCGGACTGCGCCCGCTCCATTTGCGAAACGCGCGGTAGAACGCGCTCGGCTCCGCGAAACCGGTTGCCGCCGCGACGTCGGCGATCGTGCGCGCAGGGTCGGCCAGCGCCTCGAACGCGAGATCGCGCCGCAGCGTGTCCTTGATCGACTGGTACGCGTGGCCTTCCTGATGCAGCTTGCGGCGCAGCGTGGCCTCGGCCACGTGCAGCCGCGCGGCCATCCCGCCCGCGCCCGGCCACGCGGCGGGCGGCATCCCGCGCAGCACCGCGCGCACGCGCTGCGCGAGCGCGTTCGGGTTGCGGTACTTGACGATGAAACTGGCCGGCGCGTTGCGCAGGAACGTCTTCAGCGTCTTCGCGTTCTGCACGACCGGCAGCGTCGCGAATTCGGGATCGAAATCGACATACGAATCGGGCTCGTTGAAACGCATGTCGTCGCAGAACATCGACGGATATTCGTGATCGGCGGGCGGCGTGTCGCAGCGGAAGCTCGCATGCAGCAGCGGGATGCGCCGCCCGATCAGCCAGCAGGTGAGCCCGTAGACGATGATGAAATAGGTCGCGTACGTGAACATCGCGGGCGTCGCGCCGTTGTTGCGGTGCACGAAGCGCAGCCGCACGCGCTGCGGGTTCGCGTCGAGCTCCGCGTGCAGGTCGTCGAGCACGCAGTGCATGAAATTCACCGCGCGCGCCATCGCGTGCAGCCCGTCGCGCGCGGACAGCGCGGCCTGGCTCAGCGCGATGAAGCTGCCGCTGCGCATCGGGTGGCGATCCTGCCCGAAAAACTCGTCGTCGAGCGCGCGCGCGATCGCGTTCCACAGCGCGCCGTATTGCTGCGCGGAGACACGTGCGCGCGGCTGCCCGAGCAGCGCGGGGGCGATGCCGGCCTGCGCGAGCAGCGGTTCGGCCGCGACGCCGCGCCGGGTGGCGAGCGCGACGCTGTACGCGACGAGGCTGATCGCGACGGTTCCCTTGTCTTCCTGCTTCATCGGTGTCGCCGGTATGGCAAAAACGCTCAGTGTAAATGAGCGACGCGAGCATCGAACAGTCGCGCGCGCTTGCCTACACTTGTTGCATCGAAACGCAAGGACGGTCGCGCCCGGCGGCCACGGGAGACAGCAGCACCATGGACGAGCTTTATACCGAAGACCAGCGGATGATTCGCGATGCCGCGCGCGCCTTTGCCACCGAAATGCTGGCACCGAACGCGGCGCAGTGGGACCACGATGCGAAGCTGCCCGACGCCATCGTCGCGCAGCTCGGCGAACTCGGCCTGCTCGGGATGATCGTGCCGCAGGAGCTGGGCGGCTCGTATACGGACTACGTCGCGTATGCGCTGGCGATGGAGGAAATCGCTGCCGGCGACGCCGCGTGCGCGACGCTGATGAGCGTGCACAACTCGGTCGGCTGCGGGCCGATCCTCGGCTTCGGCACGCCGGCGCAGAAGGAGCGCTGGCTGGCCGACATGGCGTCCGGCCGCGTGATCGGCGCATTCTGCCTGACCGAGCCGCAGGCCGGCTCCGAGGCGAACAACCTGCGCACGCGTGCGGAACTGCGCGACGGCAAATGGGTGCTGAACGGCGCGAAGCAGTTCGTGACCAACGGCCAGCGCGCCGGTGTCGCGATCGTTTTTGCCATGACCGACCCGGAAGCCGGCAAGCGCGGCATTTCCGCGTTCCTGGTGCCGACCGACACGCCGGGCTTCATCGTCGGCAAGCCCGAGAAGAAGATGGGCATCCGCGCGTCGGATACGTGCCCGATCACGTTCGAGAACTGCGCGATTCCGGAAGAGAACCTGCTCGGCAATCGCGGCGAAGGGCTGAAGATCGCGCTGTCGAATCTCGAGGGCGGCCGCATCGGCATCGCCGCGCAGGCACTCGGCATCGCGCGCGCGGCGTTCGACAAGGCGCGCCGTTATGCGGGCGAGCGCGTGCAGTTCGGCAAGCCGATCGCCGAGCATCAGGCGATCCAGCAGAAGCTCGCCGACATGGCCACGCAGATCAACGCCGCGCGCCTGCTCGTGCATCACGCGGCGAAGCTGCGCACGGCCGGGCTGCCGTGCCTGTCGGAAGCGTCGCAGGCGAAGCTGTTCGCGTCCGAGATGGCCGAGCGCGTGTGCTCGGACGCGATCCAGATCCACGGCGGCTACGGCTACCTGGTCGATTACGAAGTCGAGCGTCATTATCGCGACGCGCGCATCACGCAGATCTACGAAGGCACCAGCGAAGTGCAACGGATGGTGATCGCGCGGCAGCTTTGAACCGCGGCGGTCGCGTCCATAGAAACGGCACGCAGGGCACGAGGGCAGCGCGGTGAACGCGGCACGCAACGACGTGACCGTGGGCCGCGCGAGAGGGAATCGGGCATGCGCTGCAGCGCATGCGCCGGTTGACCGCGAGGCATGGAGACTGGAGACAGGAGACGACACGATGACGGTACAGGCATTCCTGGACGCACGCGACTTTCTGCTGCGCCATCGCACCGACTACGAAACCGCGTACCGCGATTTCGAGTGGCCGGTGCTCGATGCGTTCAACTGGGCGCTCGACTACTTCGACCCGATGGCGCGCGGCAACGACCGGCCCGCACTGTGGATCGTCGACGCGGCGACCGGCACGGGCGATCCGTATTCGTTCGCGCAGATGTCCGAGCGTTCGTCGCGGATCGCGAACTGGCTGCGCTCGATCGGCGTCGTGCGCGGCGATCGCATCCTGCTGATGCTGCCGAACCGTGTCGAGCTGTGGGACGCGATGCTCGCCGCGATGAAGCTCGGCGCGATCGTGCTGCCGGCAACCACGCAACTGTCGGCTGACGACGTGCGCGATCGCGTGCAGATCGGCGGCGCGAAATACGCGATCGTCGACGAGAACGAAACCGCGAAATTCGAACAGCCGGACCTCGGCCTCGCGCGGAAGATCGTCGCCGGCGCGCCGCGCGCGGGCTGGCTCGCGATGAACGACGGCTATGCGGCGAGCGCCGCGTTCGAGCCGGACGCGGTCACGCACGCGAACGATCCGATGCTGCTGTACTTCACGTCGGGCACGACGTCGAAGCCGAAGCTCGTCGAGCATACGCACCGCACCTATCCGGTCGGCCATCTGTCGACGATGTACTGGGTCGGCCTGCAGCCGGGCGACATCCACTGGAACATCAGCTCGCCGGGCTGGGCGAAGCACGCGTGGAGCTGCTTCTTCGCGCCGTGGAATGCGCAGGCGTGCGTGTTCGCATTCAACTACGCGCGCTTCGAGCCGAAGGTCGTGCTCGATGCGCTCGTCAAATACCAGGTGACCACGCTGTGCGCGCCGCCTACCGTGTGGCGCATGCTCGTACAGCAGCCGCTCGCGTCGTTCGACGTGAAGCTGCGCGAGATCGTCGGCGCGGGCGAGCCGCTGAATCCCGAGATCATCGAGCGCGTGAAGAAGGCGTGGGGCATCGCGATTCGCGACGGCTACGGCCAGACCGAGACGACCTGCCTGATCGGCAACTCGCCGGGCCAGCCGGTCGTCGCGGGCTCGATGGGCCGGCCGCTGCCCGGCTACCGCGTCGCGCTGCTCGACCCGGACGGCGTGCCCGTGACCGAAGGCGAGGTCGCGCTGCCGATCGGCGCCGGCGTCGCGCGCCCGGTCGGGCTGATGAGCGGTTATGCGAACAATCCCGACGCGACCGCCTACGCGATGCGCGACGGTCACTACCGCACGTCGGACATCGCGATGCGCCGCGATGACGGTTATTACGTGTACATCGGCCGCGCGGACGACGTGTTCAAGTCGTCCGACTACCGGCTGAGCCCGTTCGAACTCGAGAGCGTGCTGATCGAGCATCCGGCGATCGCCGAGGCGGCCGTCGTGCCGAGCCCCGACCCCGTGCGGCTGTCGGTGCCGAAAACCTTCATCACGCTGCGGCAGGGCTACGAGGAAAGCCCCGCGCTCGCGCTGGAGATCTTCCGCTTCTCGCGCGAGAAGCTCGCGCCGTACAAGCGCATCCGCCGCCTGCAGTTCGCGGAGCTGCCGAAGACGATCTCGGGGAAGATCCGCCGCGTCGAGCTGCGCCGCCGCGAGATCGAACGCGGCGACGACGCGACCGCGCGAATGCCCGGCGAATACTGGGAAGAGGATTTTGCCGCCGAACTGAAATGACCTGGCCGCGGGCCGCGCGTGTTGCGCTGCCCGCCGATGCATCGAACCAGCCGCCTGCGCGCGACGTCGCGCGGCGGCACTCCCAAGGAGAGTGAAACGATGAACGCGAATCCGACGCCCCGGACGGGGCAAGACGTGCCGACGGTCAAGCTGCTGATCGACGGCGCCTTCGTCGAGTCCGCCACGAACGAGTGGCGCGATATCGTCAACCCGGCGACGCAGCAGGTGCTCGCGCGCGTGCCGTTCGCGACCGTCGCCGAAGTCGACGCGGCCGTGCAGGCCGCGCACGCCGCCTATGCGACGTGGAAGAACACACCGATCGCCGCGCGCATGCGCATCATGCTGAAGTTCCAGGATCTCGTGCGCACGAACCAGCAGCGCATCGCGAAGACGCTGACGGCCGAGCAGGGCAAGACGATTCCCGATGCCGAAGGCGATATCTTCCGCGGCCTCGAAGTGGTCGAGCACGCGTGCTCGATCGGTTCGCTGCAGCTCGGTGAATTCGCGGAGAACGTCGCAGGCGGCGTCGATACCTACACGCTGCGCCAGCCGCTCGGCGTGTGCGCGGGCATCACGCCGTTCAACTTCCCCGCAATGATTCCGCTGTGGATGTTCCCGATGGCGATCGTTTGCGGCAACACGTTCGTGCTGAAGCCGTCGGAGCAGGACCCGATGTCGACGATGGAACTCGTCGCGCTCGCGATCGAGGCCGGCATACCGAAAGGGGTACTGAACGTCGTGCACGGCGGCAAGGAAGTCGTCGATGCGATCTGCACGCATCCGCTCGTGAAGGCGATCTCGTTCGTCGGCTCGACGGCAGTCGGTACGCATGTGTACCAGCTCGGCAGCGCGCATGGCAAGCGCGTGCAGTCGATGATGGGCGCGAAGAACCACGCGGTGGTGTTGCCCGATGCGAACCGCGAGCAGACGATCAATGCGCTCGTCGGCGCCGGCTTCGGCGCGGCGGGGCAGCGCTGCATGGCGACATCGGTCGCGGTGCTGGTTGGCGACGCGCGCGACTGGTTGCCCGATCTCGTCGCCAAGGCGAAGCTTTTGAAGGTGAATGCGGGTGCGGAAGCCGGCACCGACGTCGGCCCGGTCGTGTCGAAGACCGCGAAGGAACGCATCCTGTCGCTGATCGAAGCGGGCGTGAACGAAGGCGCGAAGCTCGAACTCGACGGCCGCGGTGTGACGGTGCCCGGCTACGAAAGCGGCAACTTCATCGGCCCGACGATCTTCTCGGGCGTGAAGACCGACATGTCGGTCTACACGCACGAAATCTTCGGCCCGGTGCTCGTCGTGCTCGAAGCCGACACGCTCGACGACGCGATCGCGCTCGTCAACGCGAACCCGTTCGGCAACGGCGTGGGCCTGTTCACGCAAAGCGGGGCCGCCGCGCGCAAGTTCCAGAGCGAAATCGACATCGGCCAGGTCGGCATCAACATCCCGATTCCGGTACCGGTGCCGTTCTTCAGCTTCACCGGTTCGCGCGGGTCGAAGCTCGGCGATCTCGGCCCGTACGGCAAGCAGGTCGTGCAGTTCTACACGCAGACGAAGACGGTCACCGCGCGCTGGTTCGACGACGACACGACGGCCGGCCCGGTGAATACGACGATCCGGCTGCATTGAGCGGCGGAGGACACGAAAATGAAAATCGGATTTATCGGCCTGGGTCACATGGGTGCGCCGATGGCGCTGAACCTGTTGAAGGCCGGCCATGAAGTGCATGCGTTCGACCTGAGCGCCGACGCATTGCGCGCGCTGCAGGACGCCGGCGCGCAGGTTGCCGCGTCGCCGCGCGATGCCGCGTCGGGCGCGACGTTCGTGATCACGATGCTGCCGGCCGCACCGCACGTGCGCTCGGTGCTGTCCGGCGAAAACGGCGTGCTGGCCGGCCTCGGTGCGGGCGCGACCGTGATCGATTCGAGCACGATCGACCCGGCGAGCGCGCAGGCATTCGGCGCGCTGGTGCGCGAGCACGGCGGCGCGTTCGTCGATGCGCCGGTATCGGGCGGCACCGGCGGCGCGGCGGCCGGCACGCTGACCTTCATGGTCGGCGGCAGCGATGCCGATTTCGAGCGCGTGAAACCCGTGCTCGCCGGCATGGGCAAGAACATCGTCCACTGCGGCGCGACGGGCATGGGGCAGGTCGCGAAGGTCTGCAACAACCTCGTGCTCGGCATCTCGATGGCGGCCGTATCGGAGGCGATGTCGCTCGGCGTCGCGCTCGGCATCGACCCGAAGGTGCTGGCCGGCATCGTCAATACGTCGACGGGCCGCTGCTGGAGCTCGGACACGTACAACCCGTATCCGGGCGTGATCGACACCGCGCCGTCGTCGCGCGGCTACTCGGGCGGCTTCGGCACCGACCTGATGCTGAAGGATCTCGGCCTCGCGAACGACGCCGCGAAGCAGGCGCGCCAGCCCGTCTATCTCGGCGCGCTCGCGCAGCAGCTTTACCAGACGATGAGTAGCCGCGGCGACGGGCAACTCGATTTCTCGGCGGTGATCCGCCTGTACCAACCGGCAACGAAGAAGGACGCGACATGATCGAACTGGACTACGTCGACGACGGCGCGATCGCGTGCGCGACGCTCAAGCGTCCGCCCGCGAACGCCTTTACCGCCGAAGGGCTGCAGCAACTGCAGGAAACCGTCGCCGAACTGAACGCGAACCCGCGCGTGCGCGCGCTGGTGATCACGGGCGACGGCCCGAAGTTCTTCAGCGCGGGCGCCGATCTCAACACGTTCGCCGACGGCGACCGCGCGGTCGCGCGCGCGATGGCGTCGCGTTTCGGTGCGGCATTCGAGGCGCTGCACGATGCACGCGTCGTGACGATCGCGGCGATCAACGGCTACGCGATGGGCGGCGGCCTCGAATGCGCGCTCGCGTGCGACCTGCGGATCGCGGAGACGCATGCGCAGATGGCACTGCCGGAGCCGTCGGTCGGCCTGCTGCCGTGCGGGCTCGGCACGCAGACGCTGCCCTGGCTCGTCGGCGAAGGCTGGGCGAAGAAGATCATCCTGACCGGCGCGCGCGTCGATGCGGCGACGGCGCTCAGGATCGGCCTCGTCGAAGACGTGGTCGAGAGCGGGGCGGCACGCGACGCGGCGCTGGCGCTGGCGCGCAACGTCGCGCGGCAGAGCCCGCACGCGGTTGCATACAGCAAGGAGCTGATCGGCCTCGCGCGCCGCGGCGTGCCGCGCAGCGCGGCGCTCGCGGTCGAGCGCGAACGCTTCGTCGACCTGTTCGACACGAACGATCCGCGCGAAGGCGTAGCCGCGTTTCTCGGCAAGCGCGCGCCGCAGTGGCACACCGACGGAGAGCCGCAACGATGAGCACGCCGGTGACGACTTCCGACGCGTTCGCGGAACCCGCGCCCGAGGTGCTGTTCCGCGTGGTGAATCGCGTGGCGCTGATCACGCTGAACCGGCCGGCCGCGCTCAATGCGCTGTCGTACGCGATGATCGGCGAGCTGGCCGCGCTTTTCGAGCGCTGCCGTCACGACGACCAGATTGTCGCGGTCGTGCTGCGCGGTGCGGGCGAGAAGGGCTTCTGCGCGGGCGGCGACGTGCGCGCGCTGTACCGGATGGTCGCGCAACGCGAAACCTGGCTGCCGTTCTTCGTGGACGAATACCGGCTCGACTACGCGATCCACACGTTCCCGAAGCCGGTGGTCGCGCTGATGGACGGCGTGACGATGGGCGGCGGCATGGGCCTCGCGCAAGGCGCGGCGCTGCGCGTGGCGACCGAGCGCAGCAAGATCGCGATGCCGGAAACGCGCATCGGCCTCGTGCCCGACGTCGGCGCGACGCATTTCCTGTCGCGCATGCCGGTCGAACTCGAACTGTACGTGGGGCTGACCGGCGCGATGCTGTCGGGCGCCGACGCGCTGACCGCGAAGCTGGCAGACCTGTGCGTGCCGTCCGCGTGGCTCGACACGTTCGAGACGCGCATCGAAAGCGTCAAGTGGGACGACGACGTGCTGCCGGCGCTGCGCAAGGTGTTCGAGCCGCCGTGCAACGTCGTGCCGCATGCGGCGCTCGACAGCCAGATGCCGTGGATCGTCCGCCACTTCGACAAGCGTTCGACCGTCGAGCGGATCGTCGCGACGCTGACGCAGGATCTCGCGCGCGACGAGCTGACGCGCGAGCACCGTCAATGGCTGCAGGCGACGCTCGATACGCTCGCCGGCCATTCGCCGACGATGCTGCACGTGACGCGCGAAGCGTTGCTGCGCGGCCGGCAGATGACGCTTGCCGAATCGTTCCGGATGGAGCTGGGTATCGTTGCGCGCGCGATCGAGGAAGGCGACTTCTGCGAAGGCGTGCGCGCGCATCTCGTCGACAAGGATCGCAAGCCGCGCTGGGCGCCCGCATCGCTCGTCGAGCTGCGCGCCGAACGCGTGCGGCATTTCCTGACGTCGCCGTGGAAGCTGTTCGCGCATCCGCTCGCCGATCTCGGCGTGGCGTGACCGCCCGACGCGCCGTACGGCGCGTCGGTTTCATTTCATCTCGTTGAACGCATCCCGGCGCTCGATCATCGGCGGAATCGCCTGTGCGAGCGCGTCGATCACGCAGCGCGTCTTGCGCGGCAGGTAACGCGTCTTTGGCCAGATCGCGTGAATGTCGCCTTCGCAGACGAAGCAGCGGTCGAGCACGACCGCCATCTCGCCGCGCTTCACGTAGTAGTCGAGCAGCCAGCTCGGCAGCCATGCGATCCCGAACCCCGACGCACCGGCCGCCGCGATCGCCTGCACGTCGTCGAAACTCAACTGATGCTGCATGTCGACGCGTACCGTCGAGCCGTCCGGCGCGCGCAGGTCCCACGGCTGCGGCACGCCCGAGCGTGAATATGCGATGGTCCGGTGATGCTTCAGATCGTCGAGCGACTTCGGCATCCCGTAGCGCGCGAGATACGACGGCGCCGCGCCGAGGCTGCCGTATTGCGTGCCGAGCCGGCGCACCGCGAGGCTCGTGCTGTCCGCGAGCGTGCCGATCCGCACCGCGAGGTCGATGCCTTCCTCGACGAGATCGACGAAGCGGTCGGTGATCGACACGTCGATCCGCAGGTGCGGATAGGTGCGCGCGAGGTCGAGCACGATCGGCGTCACGCAGTGGTGCCCGAACGCGAGCGGCACGCTCAGCCGCAGCTTGCCGCGCGCCTCGTGGCGGCCGCAGTCGAGATCGGCTTCCGCCGCTTCCAGTTCCGACAGCGCGCGTACGCAGCGGTCGTAGTACGCCTGGCCGTCGTCGGTCAGGCTCTGGCTGCGCGTCGTGCGCTGCAGCAGCCGAGCGCCGAGCCGCTTCTCGAGCCGCGCGACCGCCTTGCCGACGGCCGAACGCGTCATGTCGAGCCGCTCCGCGGCGAGCGCGAAGCTGCCCGATTCCACCACCTGGACGAAGGTCGTTACGCCGTCGAGTCTGTCGGTCATGGCAGGTTGTGCTGATTGAGTCCTGTGATTCCCCAGTTTGGAGATATGCATGCGTCAATGGGGAGTGAAATTCTCACTATAGTACCGATTCCCGTTCAGCGTGCGTCGCCGGCCGCGCGCGGCAAATCCTTCTCACCTGGAGGCGCGCGGCCTGTCGCCGGGCCGCCGCGCAATACGCATGACGCTATCCGACTCCCGCAGGAATGCGGTCGCGCTCGCGGCCGTCTGTCTCACGTCGCTGATGTTCGGCCTCGAAATCTCGAGCGTGCCGGTGATCCTGCCGACGCTCGAACACGTGCTGCATGGCGATTTCAACGGCATGCAGTGGATCATGAACGCGTACACGATCGCATGTACGACGGTGCTGATGGCGGCCGGCACGCTCGCGGACCGGTTCGGCCGCAAGCGCGTGTACGTGATCGGCACCGTGCTGTTCGGCGCGACGTCGCTGCTGTGCGGGCTCGCGCCGAACGTGCCGGTGCTCGTCGCGGGCCGGCTGCTGCAGGGCGCCAGCGGCGGCGCGATGCTGATCTGCCAGATCGCGGTGCTGTCGCACCAGTTCCGCGAAGGTCGCGAGCGCGGCCGCGCATTCGGGATCTGGGGGATCGTGTTCGGCATCGGGCTCGGCTTCGGGCCGATCGTCGGCGGCGCGATCGTCGCGCTGGCGAGCTGGCCGTGGGTGTTCCTCGTCCATGCGCCGCTCGCGGCCGTGGCGCTCGCGCTGATCGGCGGCGCGGTGCAGGAGTCGCGCGATCCGCATGCGGGCACGCTCGACGTCGCGGGCATCGTCACGCTGTCGCTCGCGGTGCTCGGCCTCGCGTTCTACATCACGCAGAGCGCGGAGCTCGGGCTGACGAGCGCCGCCGGCCTCGGCGTGCTCGGCGCGACCGTGCTGGCGCTCGTGGGCTTCTTCGTCGCGGAGCGCGCCAGCGCGCGGCCGATGTTCGACTTCTCCGTGTTCCGGATTCGCGCGTTCACCGGCGCGATCTTCGGCTCGATGGGGATGAACTTCAGCTTCTGGCCGTTCATGATCTACCTGCCGATCTGGTTCCAGGTCGCGCTCGGCTACGACAGCGTGACGGCCGGCCTCGCGCTGCTCGCGTACACGCTGCCGACGCTGGTCGCGCCGCCGTTCGGCGAACGGCTCGCGCTGCGCTACGGGCCGGGCGTCGTGATCCCGGGCGGCCTGTTCACGATCGCGGCCGGCTTCGCGCTGATGCGGCTCGGCAGCGCGGCGGAGCACGCGAGCTGGCTCACGATGCTGCCCGGCTGCGTGATCGCCGGCATCGGGCTCGGGCTCACGAACACGCCCGTCACCAACACGACGACGGGTGCGGTGCCGAGCGCGCGGGCCGGGATGGCGTCGGGCATCGACATGAGCGCGCGGATGATCTCGCTCGCGCTGAACATCGCGACGATGGGCTTCGTGCTGGTCGCGGGGATTGTCGCGAGCCTGAAGGGCGGTGCCGCGGGTGCGATCGGCGATGCGGCGCTGCGCCGGCTTGCGCAGGAGATCGCGTCGGGTCGTACCGACGGGCTGTACGCGATCGCACCGGCGCTCGCGCAGGCCGACCCGACCGGCGCGGCGCTGCACGCGGCGCTCGTGCACGGGTTCGGCTGGGTGATGGTGTACGGCGCGGCCGGCGTGGCCGTGCTCGCGACCGCGAGCGCGGTGGCGTTCGCGCCGGCGCGGCGTGGAGCGGCCGTGTGCGAATGACGCGGAATGCGGCCGCGCCGGTCAGGACATTCCGCCGCCGAGCGCGCGGTACAGCGTCATCTGGTTGTTGAGCCGGTTCAGCCGCGTCAGCTCGTCGGCGCTTTGCGCGTCGCGCAGCCGCTGCTGCTGGTCGAGCCACGGCTGCACGGCGGTCGCGCCGGCCGCGAACCG
The DNA here is from genome assembly GCF_018417535.1 of Burkholderia pyrrocinia. Taxonomy (NCBI): domain Bacteria; kingdom Pseudomonadati; phylum Pseudomonadota; class Betaproteobacteria; order Burkholderiales; family Burkholderiaceae; genus Burkholderia; species Burkholderia pyrrocinia. The sequence goes on from NZ_CP070978.1 coordinate 2,987,239, forward strand.
CGCGGCGGCAAGCTGTTCGGCGCGCTGCGCCTGGGCCAGCGACAGCGCGCGCTGTTCGGCCTCGCGTTCGAGCTGCACGCGCGCCGACAGCGCATTCTCGACTTCCGCGAGTGCCGTGTAGAGCCGCTGGCGGAACCCGACCACCGCTTCCTCGTACTGCGACTTCGACACCTTGATCTGCAACTGCATCGTGTTCCACTGGATGAACGGCAGCGCGAGGCCGAGCCCGAGCGTGCCGGCCGGATTCATCAGCACGCGCTCGAGGCTCGTGCTCGTCGTGCCGGCGCTGCCGGTCAGCGTGAAGGTCGGATAGAAGCTGGTGCGCGTCGCGTCGACCTGCGCGAGCGATTCGCGCAGCCGGAATTCCGCCGCGCGCAGGTCCGGGCGCCGGCCGAGCAGGCTGGCCGGCAGGCCGGCCGCCACTTCCGGCGGCGGCGCGTCGGGCAGTGCCGACGGTTCGGCCGCGCGTTGCTGCGGCGGCCGGTCGAACAGGAGCGCGAGCGCGTGGCGGTTCTCGGTGCGCTGCTGGATCAGTTGGGTCTGCGCGGCGCGTTGCGCGGACAGGCTCTGTTCGGCCTGCGCGAGATCGAGCCCCGACACGGCGCCGGCCGCATGCCGCGACCGGACGACCGCGAGCGTGCGCACCGCATACGCGATGTTCGCGTCGCCGAGCGCGATCTGCCGGTTCAGATAACCGATCCGCCAGTACAGCGACGCGGTCGTGCCGATCAGCGACAGCCGCGCGGCTTCGAGATCGGCGGCCGTTGCGTCGGCTTCCCAGTGCGCGGCATCGCGCAGCGCGGCCAGCCGGCCCCACAGGTCGATTTCATAGCTGAGCGAACCGGTGACGCCGCTCGACCGGCTCGTCCGGTGCGTATCGAGCGTGCGCGACGCGGCGCCGTTCGCGCCGAGCGATACGGTGGGCGTCAGGTTCGTGTCGACGAGCCCGGCCTGCAGTTGCGCGCGGTACACGCGGATCGCCGCGATCGCGAGATCGTTGTTGGCACGCAGCGCGTCGTCGATCAAGCGGTCGAGTTGCGGATCGCCGAAGCTGCGCCACCAGTCGCGCGTCGTGGCCGGTGCGCCGGCCGCGACCGGCGCTTCCCAGTTCGCGGGCATCGCGACGGCCGGCAGCGGCGCGTGGCGAGCGGATGTGCAGCCGGCCAGCAGCGCGGCCGCGCACGCGAATGCGCCCAGGCGGTGAAGCGGTGAGGAACAGGTCATGGCCGGGCTCCGTCAGTCGCGCGCGAGCGCATCGATCGGATCGAGCCGCGACGCGTTGCGCGCGGGCATGAAACCGAATATCACGCCGGTGAGCGTCGAGCAGACGAACGCCGTCACGATCGCGCCGGCGGAGAACACCATCTTCCATTGCGCGACGAACATCGAGAACACCGCGCCGAGCCCGAACGACAGCGCGATGCCGATCGTGCCGCCGAGCAGGCAGACGAGCACGGCCTCGACGAGGAACTGCTGCAGGATGTCGGACTGGCGCGCGCCGACCGCCATCCGGATGCCGATCTCGCGCGTGCGTTCGGTGACCGACACGAGCATGATGTTCATCACGCCGATCCCGCCGACGACGAGCGAGATCACGGCGATCAGCGACAGCAGCAGCGTCAGCGACTGGCCGGTCTTCTCGACGGTCTTGACCACGCTGTCCATGTTGTACGTGAAGAAATCCTTGCGGCCGTGGCGCTGGATCATCAGCTTTTCGAGGCTTTTCTCGGCGGCGGCGCTCGGTTGCCCGTCGCGCACGCGCACGGTGATGCTGTCGAGATGGCGCTGACCGAACAGGCGTCCGCTCGCGGTCGTGTACGGCACCCACACGTTCAGGCTCTTCACGCTGCCGAATGCGCTCTTCTTGTCGGCCGTGACGCCGATCACGACGCACGGCACATTGTCGACCAGGATCACTTCGCCGACCGGATTGCGCGTCGCGCCGAACAGCTTGCGGCGCGTGTTCTGGTCGATCACGGCCACCTGCGCCTGGCGGCGTACCGCGTCCTCGTCGAACGCGACCCCCAGCGCGAAACGCATCCCGCGCGCCTGGAAGAAGCGGTCGCCGACGCCGCTCACGAGCGCGTTGACGTCGATGTTGCGGTAGCGCAGCAGCAGCGTGCGCGACGTTTCGGGCGTCGCGCTGTCGACGTACGGCTGCTCGGCGAGCGCGGCGACATCGGCCGGCACGAGCGTCTGGATCGAGTCCGCGCGGCTGTCGCCCCAGTCGGTGCCCGGATAGACGTTGATCGTGTTCGTGCCGATGCTGCCGATCTCGTCGAGCATGTAGCGCTTCGCACCTTCACCGATCGCGACGATCGACACGACCGACGTGATGCCGATGATGATGCCGAGCATCGTCAGCAGCGTGCGCAGCCGGTGCGACACGAGCGCGATCCACGCCATCCGGCAAGCCTCGGCGAAGCGGCCGGTGCCGGCCGCGAAGCGGCGCGCGCGCGTGCCGGTGTCTGCGTCGGCGGGCGGCGGGTCGTCGTGCCGATCGCGTGCGGACGGCGCGCCGGCCGATTCTTCGGTCGTGTCGACGCAGGCTTCCGCGAGCGCTTCCGCATAGTGGCGATTCCGCCGGTCGGCGACGATCTCGCCGTCGCTGATCTCGATGATGCGCCGCGCATGGCGCGCGACGTCCTTGTCGTGCGTGACGATGACGATCGTATGGCCGAGCGCGTTCAGCTCGTGCAGGATGCGGATCACGTCCTGGCCGCTTTTCGTGTCGAGCGCGCCGGTCGGCTCGTCGGCGAGGATCACCTGGCCGCCGTTCATCAGCGCGCGCGCAATGCTCACGCGCTGCTGCTGGCCGCCGGACAGTTGCCCGGGCCGGTGGTGCGCGCGATCCGCGAGCCCGAGGCGCGCGAGCAGCTCGCGCGCGCGTTCGTGCCGCTCCGCGCGCGTGGTGCCTGCATAGATCGCGGGCATTTCGAGGTTCGCGACCGCATCGACGTGCGGCAGCAGGTGATAGCGCTGGAACACGAAGCCGAAGTGCTCGCGGCGCAGTTGTGCGAGCTCGTCGCTGTCGAGCATGTGCGTGTCGCGTTCGCCGACCGTGTAGGTGCCTTCGCTCGGGTGATCGAGGCAGCCGAGGATGTTCATCAGCGTCGACTTGCCTGAACCCGACGCGCCGACGATCGCGACGATCTCGCCCGCGTCGATCGACAGGTTGACGTTGTTCAGGACGACGACGTCCTTGTCGCCGGCCGGAAAGCGCCGCGTGACGCTCGAGAGTTTCAGCAGGGGCTGGCGCATCGTCACACCACGTCCGCCAGCGGTGCGTGCTCGTCGGCGGCGGCTTCGCCGATCACGACGCGCTCGCCGTCCTTCAGGCCGGCCAGCACTTCGACGCGTACGTTGTTGTTGATGCCGATGCGGATGTTGCGCGTATCCGTGCTGCCGTCGGCGCGCAGCACGCGGACCGCATAGCTGCCGTCCTTGCGCTTCTCGCCGAGCGCGGCGGCCGGGATGTTGAGTGCGTTGCGCGCGTTGCCGAGCACGATGCCGACCTGCGCGGTCATCGAGATGCGCAGCCGATGCTCGGGATTCGGCACTTCGAACAGCGCGTTGTAGAACACCGCGGCGTTCGGCTTCGCGCCGCCGCCCGCGCCGCCGCCGAGCGCGCTCTGCGCTTCCGCGTAGTTCTGCGGCGCCGGCTCGATCGCGCGCAGCTTGCCGTAGTGGCGCTTGTCCGGTTCGCCGAGGATCGTGAAATACGCGGTCTGGCCGGCGCTCACGCGGATCACGTCGGCTTCCGACACCTGCGCCTTCACGGTCATCGTGTCGAGATCCGCGAGCTTCAGGATCACCGGCGCCTGCTGCTGCGCGATCACGGTCTGGCCTTCCTGCGTGACGATCGCGACGACCTCGCCGTCGATCGGCGCGACGATGCGCGTATAGCCGAGGTTGGCCTGCGCGGTCTCGATCTGGATGCGGGCCGAGCGGATCTGCGCGGCGAGCGACGCGAGCGTCGAGCGCTGCACGTCGAGCGTCGCGCGCGCGGCCTCGAACGCTTCGCGCGACGTCGCATCGTCGGGCAGCATCGCCTGCTGACGCCGGAACGCGAGCTCCGCCTGTGTCAGTTGCGCGGCGGTCGACTGGTGCTGCGCGCGCAGGCTTTCTTCGCCGGCGCGCGCCTGGCGCAGCGCGTTTTCGGAAATCACCGGATCGATTTCGGCGAGCCACTGGCCCTTCGCGACCTTGTCGCCGAGCTTGACCTTCAGCGTCTTCAACTGCCCCGACACCTGCGCGCCGACGTCGACCTGCTTGAACGCCTGCAGCGCGCCGGTCGCGAGCACGGCGTTCTCGAGATCGCCGCGCGTGACGGGCGCGGACAGGTACTGCGGATGCTTGTCGGGCGCGCAGGCCTTCAGCGCGACGCCGGCGGCGATCGCGACGACGGCAAGGGTGGCGAGCACGATGCGCCGGCGGCGATGGGTCTTCTGAGTCATGAGAATGCGGCGAGGATGAAGCGGGCGCCGGCGATGCGTGCGGCCGGGCGGGACGATCCTGTCGGCGTCGCATGCCGGGCATGTCGCCCGCGACGGCCTCCGCGTACGCATCGCGCGGGCGTGCCGATTCGAATCAGGCGCTCATGGTAAGCGAGGAATTCTCGCCAAATCGTGTGGAAATTGTGCTGAATTGTGCGAGCGCCGCGCCGGCGCGGGGGCCGGGCGGCATCATTGTTGCGATCTGTGAAAAGGGGGGAGCGAGGGCCCGCAGCGCGTGCTGCGGCCCGTGTTACCGCTGTGCGGCGACGATTGCCATCATCGGCCGGTCGTGTTCCTCGTCGAGCGCGGGCATTGAATCGACCTGATCCGGCGCGCCGTCGAGGCTGTGAACCGAGCGGACCAGGCGGCTGTAGCCTTGGAAGAAGGCCGGGTCGTCGTAGATGTTCCGCGTCATGCGGCGAGCCTCGTGCGAGCAGGGCGCGCGGTGCCGCGCGCCCGATCTCGCGAGCTTACGCGCGCTGCCCGCCCGCATCGATCCTGCGTTGCGTATCCGCGTCCACGATATCGCGGATCGCACTGAACAGCGGCGCGGCATCGGTATAGCGCCGGCCGTAGCCGAGATTGAACGCGTAGTCGAAATCGGGCGGATTGCTGCCCTGGTTGTGCTGCAGGATCGTCTCGAGTTTGTCGAGCGCTTTCGCCGCGCGCGCTTCCGGCGACGCGGCTGCTTCGTATTCATCCCACAGCGCGACGATCTCGTCGCGCAGCGTGCGATCGAGCGACGCCGTCAGGGTCAGCAGGTCGTCGCGTTCGTGCGCGCTTTTGTCCGGGTGTGCGGCCTGCTCGATCGCGGGGATGTCGCCGTGCAGCGCCTCGCCGAGATCGTGGACGACGCACAGCTTCAGCAGCTTCAGCGTATCGATGCCGGGCAGCGCGTCGGCGAACACGAGCGCCATCAGGCACAGCCGCCAGCTATGCTCGGCCGTGCTTTCCGCGCGCCCGGCCGACGTGTGGCCGCTGCGCAGCACGTCCTTCAGGCGTTCGGCTTCGCGCAGGAAATCGAGCCGCGCGTGGATCGTGTCGGGGGTCATGGTCGGAGTCCTTGCGATGGGCCATCAAGCGTAAGGCGGCCGGGCGCAGTTCGTCCACGCATGAAATATGCGCGGCGTGCTACAGCGTTTCCACGAGCCGCGCGGCCGAACCGTCCGACAGCGTCATCCGCGTCCACCGGCACCTGCTGCCGCGGATCGGCACGACGCGCGACGCATTCGCGCCGGTGTCGAATTCGACGCTCGGCGGCCCCGCGCGGTCGTGCCAGCCGAGCGTGTCGAGCGCGGCTTCCATGCGGACGATCTCCGGCGTCGCGTAGCGCCACAGCGATGTGCCGAGCAGCATCGGCAGCGGCTGCGAGAATTCGGCCGCACGCGCCGGCGAACTGGCGAGCAGGCGGTGCGTGAGGTCGCACACGAGATGCATGCGGCCCGCGCTGCCCGCGATGAGGCGCGCGAGCGCGTGGTCGCCCGCGGAATCGAGGCGCGCGGCGAGCAGCCGCTCGGCCGTCGTGCGCTCGTCGGGCGACATCTGCTGCAGGCCGGCTTCCCAGCGGGAGATCGTCGATTGCCCGACGCCGAACAGTTCGGCCGCGTGGCTTTGCTTCACGCGGTGCAGCGCGCGCCAGCGCTTGAGCTGCGGGCCGAGCGGTGGCGTGTGAAGCGGTGAGGCGGTCATGGCGATGCTCCGGTTGCGGTCGTTGTGTGCGCTCGCGTGTCGCGGGCCGCTGCCACCGGTGCTGCAGGGGCGACGCGCGCGCCGTTACATGATCCGGAGGCCGCCGTTTGCCTGGATCGCAATCGCCGCGAACGGCACGAGCACGATGCCGCCGAGCACGAGCACGCCGTCGGCGGCAACCGTGATCGGCGTGGCGAGAATCCGCAGACCCATGCCGACCACGGATGGCGATTCCCTGATGTACACCGAATACGGCCGGTTGAACGGCTGCGCGGGCCCGTTGTCCTTCGCGGCGAAGCCTTCCGTCGAATAGCGCTTGCCGTCGATGTCGCCTTCGAGCACGAGACCGGCCGGCGCGCTCGTGAATCCGTCGGCGGTGGCTGCCTGTCGATCGTCTTCCGACGCGACCTTCGGCAACAGGATCCGGTAGTGGCCGGTGATGCTGCCGCCGCTCGCATGAAAGCCGGCGAACGTCGTGCGCAGCGATTTCCGGTAGCCGGACTGCAGTACCGGCCGCAATTGGGCCGGCAGATCGACGATGTAGTGGTAGCGCGTGCCGAGGACGACCAGCCTCTTGCCGTCCTCGGTAATCATGAATCCGGACACCTCTTCGCTGTAGGCGTCGTCCTTGTACAGCTTCGGCGTGAAACAGCCCGACAGCGCGAGGCTGCTCGCGGCCACGCCGGCGGCCAGCAGGCGCCGGCGCGTGATCGATACGTTCATTGTTTGTCGTCCCGTCTGGTGCGGTGCAGTGGCTTTCGCCCTCGGAGCGGGGATTCTGGCGCATTCGCCGCCCGTTGTCGAACGGGAAATCTGCCATGGCAGCGTTGTCGATCGCGCCGCATCCGGCGGCGCACCGGGATCCCCGGGCCTGCCGAAAACGTTTTCGGCAGGCTTTCAACCGACTCCGTCATATCTTATTATTCGGCCAGAGCGGCGCGTGCCGGCCGCCATCGGTCATGTCGACGGCATGACGCGCCGGCACCGATTGCCGCTTTCCGACCGGCGCGTGGCACGACGCACGGTCGACATGACAGGAAACGCGTGGCCGCGCGTATCCAGAAAAATGACACGAGGGCGCGATGGTACGACTGGTCTTGCTGCTGCTGGGCATCGAATATCTGCGAACCCGCTGGCGCGGGCTGACCGTGCTCGGCTGGCTGTGGGTCGTCGCGGGTGCCGTCATCTTCGTCGACGCGCTCGACGGTGCGCTGCATTTCCCGATCGAGCTGTTTGCGTGGCTGTTCCTGATCGAGGGGCTCGCGACGCTCGCGGTGGCCGGCAGCGGCGTCGGCGGGCAGCGCATCCTGCGCTACGTGAAGGGCATCGTCGTCGTGGTGGCCGCGGGGCTCGTGTTCGCCGGGCATCACCACGGCCACTTCCTGCTGTCGATGATCTTCGGCACGCTGTTCCTCGTCGACGGGCTGCTGCAATGCACGTCCGCATGGATGGTGCGCTACCGCCGCTGGAACGTCGCGTTCGCGTGGGGTGTTGTCGAGATTCTGCTGGCGATCTTCTTCTTCCAGCCGTACCCGACGCACTACGTGGGCACCGTGCCGTACTGCCTCGGCCTGCTGCTGATATTTGGCGGGATGCACATGCTGAGCCTCGCCGCACGCGTGCGGCGGCTCACGCGCAATCCCGCGTTCGCGACGTCGCCCGCGCCGGCGCTCGCGCCGGATCTCGACGATGCGCGCGACCGGCCGCATTTCGCGCAAAGCGAATGGGACGGCCCGCCGGCCGACGGCGAGCGCGCGCTCACCGTGCACGTGTGGACGCCGACCGGCACGTCGAAGGCCGAAGCGCAGCGCTATCCGGTGATCGACCGCTATATCGCGGCGGTGGACGTCAACGGTGTGATCTCGACCGGGCACGCGGCGCTGGAGTCGCCTGAGGGCATCTATATCAGCCTGTATCCGGGTGTCGAAATCGATCGTTCTCCGGACGAATTCACGCGCATTCTGCGTGCGACGCGCGAGAACGATGTCCCGGGCCTGTTCCAGCCCGACTACGCGACCGAGTCGAAGGCGTGGTGCCCGTCGACCGTGCGCGTGCGGATCCGCAACTACGATCCGGCGAAGCTGGATGCATTCTGGTCGGCATACCGGCAGAACGTGACGTACAACCTCACGCACCGCAACTGCTCGAGCACCGTGTCGAACGCGCTCGAAGCCGCGCTCGACGGCGCGGTGTGGCGGCTGAAGGGCGCGCGGGCCGGGTGGGGCGCGTTCGTCCGGCTGCTGCTCACGCCCGAGCTGTGGGTTGCCGCGCAGATCCGCAAGCGCGCGGTGACGATGGCGTGGACGCCCGGGCTCACGCTTGACTATGCGCGCGCGCTCAGCATGCTCGCCGACCCGCGGCCGTTCGCGTGGTGGAAGGTCGCGCGCTCGGCGGTGAAGGCGATCATGACGTCGCGCCGCGCGTGGCGCGAGCAGGACAGCGCGGCGCTGTCGCCCGGCGGATCGGAGGCTGCGTCGACGAAGTGATCGCGTGGCGCCGGACGAGGGCCCGGCGCCGCAGGGGCTGCTACCGTGCGGCCCGGCGAGATTGCCCGCGACAAGAACCCCCATACGGTCGAACAACAATGAACAAGACGAGCGCTTTCCGCATCCTGATTCCCGCTGCGCTGGCGCTGGCAAGCGCCGGCTTCGCGCATGCGGCCGAAGACGAAGTGCCGCGCATGAGCAACGACGTGTACCGGACCTCGGTGTCGTTCTGCTCGAATGTCGCAGCCGACGAGAAGATCGAGTGCCAGGGCGACATGATCGCCGCGGGCAGCCGGATCGTTGCGGCGATCGGCGGGCTGCCGCCGGCGTTCGCCACGTCGATCGACGAAGGCGCGCGCAGCAAGCTGCCGGCGGCCGAGCGCGACGGGCTCGCGCCGGTCGAGGCGGGCGCGATCGACAAGGACGACGACGTGGCCGGCCTCGCCGGCATGGTGCACCTGTGCGACGTGTACGAATCCGAGCCGGCGTCGCGCGCGCGGCATCACGCGGCGCTGAAGCAGCAGGCGCCGGGCGCTGCGCCGCGCGTCGAGGCGTTGCTGGCCGATTCGTCGACGGCGGCGCGCCGGCGCGTCAGCGTCGGCGTGTGGCAGATCCTCGTGCTCGAAGGCCCCGAATCGGCCGCGCGTGCGTGCACGCAGCTGGGTGCCGGATCGTGAGCGACGGCGTGCCGCCGGGAACGCGGCACGCATCGGCCGTGCGCGGTATCGGGCGGGGCGCGGTATGAGCGCCCGCGCCTGCGGTTCGCGACGATTTCGCGCGGCGCGACGGCGCGTGGCCGTGCCACCGCACATAATTCGGCCACCTTCACATTCGTGCCACGTTGCGGCAGCAACAATCCCGGGCAGACATTCGACAATCTTGCGGCGCATCCCGCGACCGCAAGCCTTTTCCGAGGAAACGCCATGCTCAAGACGCTCGCCCGCGCCGCTGCCGCACTCGCCGTCGCTTCCGCTTCACTGCACGCCACCGCGCAGACCAGCTACGACTACCTGTTGCTCGCCGCCTCGTGGGAGCCCGGCTTCTGCGCGTCGCACGACACGCCCGAATGCACGAACCTCGCCGGCTCGTATGCGGCGACGAGCCTGTCGCTGCATGGCCTGTGGCCGAACCGATATGACGGCAACCAGCCGTTCTACTGCGGCGTGCCGCAGAGCGACGTCGATCTCGACAACGCGCACCAGTGGTGCAGCATGGACGCCTACCCGATCAGCAGCGCGACCCGCAACACGCTGTCGACGTACATGCCGGGCGTCGCGTCGTGCCTCGACAAGCACGAATGGTTCAAGCACGGCACCTGCTCGAATTCGGCGTCGCCCGATGCGTACTGGAACCAGGCGTCCGGCATGATCAGCCGGCTCGGCAACACGTCGTTCAATGCATACCTGCAGGCGAACGCGGGCAACACGGTCACGCGTAACCAGTTGCTGTCCGCGTTCGAAGGCGCGTTCGGCAGCAATACGCGCAGCGCGGTGTCGCTGAAGTGCACGAAGACCAATGGCGTCAGCTATTTCACCGAAGCGTGGATCGCGGTGAAGACGAATGCGACCACGCAGTTCCCGAGCGCCGCGTCGCTCGTGACGGACGGCAATACGCAGGGCACGTGCCCGACGTCGGGCGTGTATATCGCGAAGTAACGCGGGGTTCGCCGGTCGGCAGCGGCATGCCGGCCGGCGTGTGCCGAACTGTTCCGGCATGCATGGCGACGGCTGCCGCCCCGGGATCTCAGACCCGTTCCTCGAGTGCTCGACGTGCGGTTCGCAGCACCTCGCCGCTGTCGATCCGGTCAGGGTGAAACCGCGGCGCGAACCAGAACAGCCAGGCTGGCAGGATCCGCGTGAAGATGCCCGGATGCACGAACAGCCACCATTGCAGGCGCGCCCATTCGCGCAGATTGCTGCGCTGCCGATCAGCGGCGGCGAGGCGGTACATGAAATAGGTTAGATCGAAGACGAAATACACCGAGACCGCCAGCATGGCGCCGCAGCGAATCAGGTAGCACCTGAGCGATCGCGGCTCGATGGCGGCAAGCACGTCGAATGCGACCGCCTTGTGTTCGGTTTCCTCGATCGCATGCCATCTCCAGATCGCTGCCATTCGCGGATCCGCCCCGTCGAGCACCTCCGAGTGCCGCAACAGTTGGTGGGCCAGGATCGCCGTGAAGTGTTCGAGACAGGCCGTCGACGCGAGACGCGTGATGGCCGGCATGGCCGACAGGCTGTTTTGCTGGCGGCGCCGGATCAGCGCTTCGAGTTGTTCGACCGGGGCGCCTTGTGCGACGAGACGGTCGTTGTAGCGCCGGTGTTCGCGAATATGCGTGGCTTCCTGGTGGATGAATCCTGCGACGTCTTCAGCGAGCGGCGTATCGCGGGGAATCCTGTCACGAAAATGGCTGACGCTGTCGATGAAAAACCGTTCGCCGAGCGGGAACATGATCGAGAACGCATCGAAGAAGCGCGTGACGTGACACCGGCCGCGATACCAGTATCGCGGGATGGTGTCGTCGAGCGGGAAACGCAGGTCGCGTTGCGGGATCGGGGGCGAGGCACGCATCGCATCGGGCGTGCGCGAACGCCGGAAGGGAAATTTCATGTCGACTCGGTTGCCGGGCGTGTCAGGTGCTGGCTCCATCGAATGCCGGGCTGCTCCAGATAGCGGTACGAGAGTGAGGCAATCAGCGCGATCGCGCTCAGCGACCCGATGCCGGCCAGCGCCAGTTGCGACCCTCCGACGGACGCGAATCCCCCGGCGCGCCACAGTATTTCGTAGGTGACGAGCAGGACCGGAAGGTGGCAGAGATAGATCGAATACGCTCGTTCGCCCACCCAGCACATCGCGACGCTGAACCGGCCTGGGCGCGGCACGCCGCGTCGATGGTTGCCGGCCGCTTCCAGCCAGACGAGGCCGGCGGCAGCCAGCGCGATGACGGCAATGGGTGCGCGTGCCGAGATGAGCGGGGCGCAGACGAGGATTGCCAGCAGCGCGATCCTGGCCGGCGACATGAGGCTTCGGACGGCGAGCATGGCCGCAAGGCGACGAGATGCCTGCGTTCGGTGGAACGCATACACGCCTGCGCCGAGCACAAGCGCGTCGACACGCAGGAACCAGCGCAGATCGAGCGCATGATAGGACAGGGTATTGAGCAGTGCGACACCCGTCAGCGAGACGATGAGCAACGTGCGCAGCCGCACCACGAGCAACGCAGTCGCGAGCACGACGTAGAACTGTTCTTCGAGCGACAGGCTCCAGTAGATCGCCGTCAACTGCGGCAATCCGCATTGCACCGCGGCGCCGCTCGCATGGCACCCGGCCCAGAAGAGGTTGGCGTAGCCGAACGCACCGGCGGCCGTTGCGCGCAGTTGTGCGGCCGTGTCGAGGCGGCCGAACGCCGTCAGCGTGAAGCCGAGTGCGATGCCGATGGCGAGCCACGTCCAGGCGGCGGGCAGCAACCGGCCAATTCGCCTGATCCAGAACGCGCGCCATGTGGCGCCATCGATGCGATCGGTTGCGCGTCCGGCCAGCAGCGAGCGGCTGATCACGAACCCCGATATCGCGAAGAAGAGATCGACCCCGCCCCAGAGCGACAGCTTGTCGACCGCGGCACCGGCATCGGGTAGCGCCAGCAGATAGTGCTGGATCAGAACGAGCAGGATGGCGACACCGCGCAGCACCTGAATGCCAGGCATCCTCGGTAATGCCGCCGCATGGCCTGGCGGCAGGTCGGGCGATGCTTGGTGTTCCGCGTATCGACTGGATGAAATATCGGCGTCTGCAGCTCGGGTGCCCGTATCGGGTTGCTCGAAGGCCGCGGCACGCCGTTCGGCGACCGGGCGCCCGCGCCAGAGCAGCGCGACGAGTTCGCGCGACTCCAGTCGGCGTTCGTTGCTACCCACCGCCTCCGGCAACGCATGCCACGGAATCGACGGATTGCGGTGATGCTGCAGATGCAGATTGATGTGGTATGGCCACACGAGCACGCGGCCGATCCATCCGGTTCGCCATGAATACGTCCAGTCGCTCCAGCCCGGCGTTGCATCGGGCCCGCCGCTGTGCTCGGCCATGCTGCGAATCTTTTGCAGCAGCACCGACAGCGTGAGCAGCGGCACGAACCACAGCGCCGCGACCAGCAGAATCGTTCGCGCGGAACAGGCCCACACGAGCAGTGCGACGATCGCCACCCATACCGCCGCCGCCGCATGAAACGGCCGCCCGAGCCGCACGGGCGGCGCGCCGGCGCGTCGAAACGCGGCCATGTTGCGCACCATGTTCAGCACGAACAGATCGCCGAGCAGTTGCCGCGCGAGCGCGAGCGCGTCGAGCGGCCGGAACCGCCATGGCTGGCCGTGATAGAGAAACCGACGCTCGGGGTCTTGCGCGGTGCCGAGATGCCGGTGATGCGCGAGATGCAGCGGCCGGTAGAACTCGACGGGCACGAGCCCCGGTACGCCGATCGCGAGGTTGATCAGGAAGTCATTGAGGCCACGGCCACGCGCAAGGTGATAGTGCGCCGCGTCGTGATACAGGATGAACAGTGCATGCTGTCGGGTCGCGACGACGAGCGCCGCAAGCGCGGTCAGGTACCACGCATCGAGCGCGATCGCGACACGCAGCGCGACGACGATGCACGCCCATTCGATCAGCAGCGCGGCTGTCGTACGCAGATTCGCTCGCAGCCGCAACAGTGCGATCGTCAACGCGCCCGCAGTGAGGCCGACCGTACCGCCCGCTGCGACATCCGCCACCCGATGCTGGCCGGTGGTCAGCACCGTCGCCGCCAGCAGCGCGCTCCACGCGACGAACAGCAGGGCCGGCCGCTTGCGCAGCGCGAGCAGCACGCTCGCGATCGCGACGGGCAGTGCGATGTGCCCGCTCGGCGACGCGGCCAGCGGCGTATCGAGCCGCTGCAGCCACGCGATCCAGCCGGTATCGGCGGTGGGCCACACGATCGCGGTGGGGTGAAGCAGATGGCTTGTCAGGCAGAGCCCGGCCGCGAGCGCGCCGGCGAAGAACGCCGGCAGCAGCCACGCGCGGCCGCGCCCGAGCCACACGAGCGCGGGCATCACGAACAGGTAGGTCAGGTAGAGCGGCACGGTGCCGGGCAGCACGGGAATCGCCTGATCGAGCGCGCTCGCCGGAATGATCTCGACCGGGCCGAGCGGCCGGTGTGTGACGAAGCGATAGAGCATGCCCGTCACGATCAGGTAGGCGACGAGCACGAACCATGGCCGGGCGATCGGCGCGACGTTCGCATCCTGGCGGGAAAGGACCTGGGACATGGTGGGAGCGGGCGGATGACCGGCTATCATAGCAAGGTGTTCAGCCTTGCAGGAGTGCCCGATGGAGTTGCGCGCCACCGCCGTCGACCGTGCGGCCTTGCGCCCGGACGACATCGACCGGATGTTCTCGTTGTATGCGGCGTCCTATTGCGACACGGGGCGCGCGCAGTTCGACCGCGATCTCGGCGACAAGACGCACTGCATCGTGCTGCGCGACGGCGGCGGTGCAATCCAGGGCTTCTCGACGCTCAAGCAGTACGAGACCCGCTGGCGCGACGCGTCGATTCGCGTGATCTTTTCCGGCGACACGATCATCGATCCCGCGCACTGGGGCACGCAGCATCTCGCATTCGCGTGGATCCGTCATGCGGGCGACGTGTGGCGGCAGGCGCCTGCGGTGCCGCTGTACTGGTTCCTCATCTGCAAGGGGCATCGCACATACCGCTACCTGCGCGCGTTCGCGCGCGATTACGCGCCGCGCGCGGGCGGCACAAGCGCATCGGCCACGCAGGACCTGATGGACCATCTGGCCGCCGACCGCTACGGGCGTGCCTACGACCCTGCGACAGGCATCCTGTCGTTCGACACACCGCAAGGCCGGCTGACACCCACGCTCGCGGAGGTGCCGGCCGCGCACCAGCGGCTCGCCGACGTCGATTATTTCCTGGCGCGCAACCCCGGGTATGCGCGCGGCGACGAGCTTGTGTGTCTGTGCGAGCTGTCGGCGGCGAACCTGCGGCCGCTGGCGCGCCGGCTGTTCGACGGCGCGTGAGCCGGCACGCATGCAGATTCGTCTCGCGCAGCCGGCCGACAACGCGCGCATCCTCGATTTCCAGACCCGCCATGCGATGCAGGGCAGCCTGCCGTTGCGTTTCGACCGGGCACCCGACTACTTCGCACTGCACCGTTGCCACGCGTCCGCCCACGAAGTGTGGCTCGCGGAGGACGAGCAGGCGGCGCTGAAGGGGATCGCGAGCCTCGTCGTGCGCGACGGCTATCTCGGCGAACGCGTGCAGCCCGTCGCCTATCTCGGCGATCTGCGGCTGATGCCCGACCGCCGGCTGTCGCGCGGATGGACGGACGCGGTGCGCGAGCGTTTCGCCGCCTTGCGGCGCGAGGCGGGCGTGCATCACGCGTATTGCTGCATGATTCGAGACAACCGGCTCGCGATGCAATCGCTCGCGCGATCGCGGCGCGAGCACCGGTTGCGCTTCGCGCATTGGCACGGCTACGAGAACGTGTCGATCTACGCGCAACGCGGCCTGTCGTCCGCCGTGCGCTTGCCGCCCGGCGTGCGGATCGTCAATGCACAGCCGCATCACGCCGACGCATTGCGCGCCTTGCTCGACGCCGAGTCGCGCCGCCAGCCGTTCGGCTGCGTGTTCTCCGACGCGGAATTCGCGCGCCGGCTCGATACGTGGCCCGCGTTCGGCATCGATTCGTTCCTGCTGGCGCTCGACGCGCGCGACAACCTGCTCGGCTGCGTCGCGCCGTGGGATGCCGGCGACATCAAGCGGATCGTGCTGGAACGCCTGCCGTTGCCGCTGAATGCGATCCGCGTCGCGTTCAACGCGCTGGCGCCCGCGTTGCGCCGCCCGCGCATCGCGGGGCCCGGCGAACCGTTGCGCGACGTCTACCTGACGCACCTGCAGGTGCGCGGCCGCGATCCGGCCGTGTTCGCGGCGCTGCTCGACGCCGCGTGGGCGCGCGTGCGCGATCGCCATGCGCTGCTGCAGCTTTGCCTGTACGACGCCGATCCGTTGTGGCCGGCGCTCGCGCGCTATCGTGCGGCGCGTACGCCGATGGACCTTTATACGCTGTCGACCGGCGAGCCGACCGAGCCGATCGACGGGCTGCTGGCCGGCCGCGTGCCGGGCTTCGAAATCTATCTGGTCTGACGACGGGCGGTGCGGCTCACGCCGGCCGCGTGACGTGCAGCAGGTCGGCAACGGCGAGCCAGAAGCGCCCCGCGTCGAAGCCGAGCCCGCCGAGCACGGGCTGGCCGTGATCGAGCCGAGGCAGGCAGATCTGCGGTTTGCCCGGCATCACCTGGTGTTCGAGATAGAACTGCCCGTCGTGCGCGCAGCCTGGGCGATGGCCGTTCAGCCGCGCGTGATGCGAATCGAAGCGCGTGGACGCTTCGACGGACCAGCTCACCGCATGCACGAGATGCAGGTCGCGCGGCAGCGCCGCGAGCATCGCGCCGACGCGCGGATCGCGCCGGCTGCTGATGTCGCGCGTCCCGCCGTCCGCCCAGCGCGTGCGCAGCAGGCGGTGCGCGATGCGGTCGGGCCACGGCGCGGCCGCGTGCGGCGGCAGGCCATGACGGAAGATCGTATCGACGATCGACGACGGGCCGATCGGCGGCTGCACGAGCGCGATGCCCGCACAACGCTTCGCTAACACCGGATCGCCGACGAGCGCGGCGAGCGTATCGATGCCGCCCTTGCTATGCGCGAGCGCGACGAATTCGCCGCCGGCCGGCAGATGCGCACGCAGGTACACGCCGATATGCGCGCCCTGATCGACCACGCCGCGAGCGGAGCGCACGGGCACCATCAGCACGCGGTAGCCGGCCGCGCCGAGCGTCTGCCGCGCGCTGCGATTGCAGCCGGGCAGCCATTCGGAGTACAGCCCGGCGACGAGCACGATCGTCGTCGTCAGCGGCAGGCGGGCGGTGCGTTGCATCCAGCCGTCGATGAACGCGTCGGTCCGGTCGAGCGCCGCGTCGGCCCGTGCGAACGGCGTCGCCGGATAGTGGCGGCGCCAGTCGTCGAACCCGTCGGGCGTCCACGGCGCGCGCATCATGCGTGCGATTCCGGTTCGCGTTCGGCTGCGGCCAGATACGGTTCGAGGGTGGCACGCGCGGCACGCAGCGCCGCGTCGCTGTCGATGCGATCGGGATGGAAGCGCGGCGAGAACCAGAACAGCCACAGCGGCATCACGCGCGTGAAGATGCCCGGCGCGACGAACAGCCAGCGCAGCAGTTGCAGCCAGCCGCGCACGTTCCGCGTCTGCCCGTCGATCGCGACGAGGCGATGCACGAAAAAGACCAGGTCGATCACGAAGTAGACCGAGATCCCGAGCATCGCCGCACAGCGCACGACATAGCGCCGCACCGCGTTCGGCATGGCCGCCGCGAACACGTCGAACGCGACGGTCTTGTGCTCGGTTTCCTCGATCGCATGCCAGCGCCACACGGCCGCCATTGTCGGATCGGCGCCGTCGAGGATCGCCGGGTCGCTCAGCAGGCGGTGCGCGAGGATCGTCGTATAGTGTTCGAGGCACGCGGTCAGCGCGAGCCGCGTGACGGGCGACACCTGGCGCGCGGCGTTGCGCTGGCGCTTTTCGAGCAGCGCTTCGAGCGCGTCGACCGGCACGCGTTGCGACGCGAGGCGCGCGTTGTAGAGCCGGTGCACGCGGATATGCGACGCTTCCTGCCGCACGAACGCATCGACCTCGGCCGCCAGCGACGCATCGTCGCCGATGCGGTCGCGAAACGGTCGCACGCTTTCGATGAAGAAGCGCTCGCCGAGCGGGAACATCACGGAAAACGCGTCGAAAAAGCGCGTGACATGGCACAGGCCGCGATACCAATGGCGCGGAATGCGTTCGTCGATGTCGAAGCGCACGGCGCGCGCCGGCATCCGCGACGCGGCGGGGGAGGTGTCGGTGGAGCGACCCGGGCGCATGCTAGTTCGGCCTCGTTCCGCGCGCGGCCCGGGCCGTTACCGGCGGCTGACGCATCTGTTGTATCCTCCCGTGCAAACAACCGCCATTCCGAGCCATGAACCGACCGAGCGCGCAAGCCGCTGCGGCACAGACCCGACGTTACGATCGCGCGAACCTGCTGGTGCTCGCGCTGCAGAGCATCGTGTGGGCCGGCACGCTCACGTGGCTCTCGCATACGGGTGCCGGCGCGATCAAGTGGCTCGTGCTCGTGCCGTTCTGCCTCGTGATGCAGGGCGTGTTCTCGATGATGCACGAAACCTTTCACGGGTTCGGGCATCGCCGGCCGATCGCGAATTATATGATGATGTGGTGGGCTTCCACGATGTTCGGTTCGGCCGCGACACTCATTCACGTGAACCATCTCGGCCATCACGTGCGCAACCGCACGCGCGCCGAGCGCGCGGATTTCGCGACGGCGGACGAATCGCTGCTGCGCAAGCGCATCGAATACTACGCGGCGATCCTCGGTGGCATCTGGCTCGGCAGTGTCGTCGGCAGCTTCGTGCTCGCGCTGGTGCCCGGCCGCACGATTCAGCGGCTCGCCGCGCGCGGCGACGACAACACCTATGCGGCCGCCTTCAAGGAATTCACGACGGCCGACTTCCGCCGCATCCGCTACGAAACGCTCGCCGCTGTCGGCGCGTGGCTGCTGGCCGGCTGGCTGCTCGACTGGTCGGTGTCGGCGGTACTGATCGCGTACGTCGCGTTCGCGTTCTCGTGGTCGTCGCTGCAATGGGTGTACCACATGCGCACGCCGCTTGATGTCGTCGAAGGCACGTACAACATGCGTGCACCGACGCCCGTGCGCTGGCTGCTGCTGAACTTCAACTACAACCTGACGCACCATCGCCGCCCCGCGCTGCGCTGGCAGGACATGCACGCCGCGTCGGACCTGCGCGAGACGCGGCCGTTGTGGTACGGCTGGCTCACGATCTTCGTGGCGCCGCGCCGGCTGCCCGACGATCTCGCGCAACTCGACAAGACCTATTTCTGATGGACGCCACCGCCCGCAGCCCGGCCGACGCATGGCGCGCGTTCGCGCGCGCCGCGCAGCCGGACGTCGACCGCTGGCTGGCCGGCCTCGATGCGCCGGGCGATGCGCAGGCGCGGCGGCTGATGGCGCTGCTCGCCGCGAACCGCGACACGGCGTTCGGGCGCCGGTTCGGATTCGACCGGATCGACAGCCCCGCGCAGTTCCGCGAGCGCGTGCCCGTACATACGGCCGCCGACTTCCTGCCGTGGCTCGATCGCGTATCGCACGAACGGGAACCGGTGCTGACCGCCGAGCGCCCGGTGTTCCTCGAACGGACGAGCGGCAGCACCGCGCGCCAGAAGCTGATTCCGTATACGCCCGCGTTCCTGCGCGAACTGCAGGCTGCGATGATCGTGTGGCTGGCCGACATGTATCGCGGGTGTCCGGCGCTCGGCGAAGGGCGCGCGTACTGGTCGATGTCGCCGTCGCTGCAGGCGCCCGGCGTCGCGCCGAACGGCATTCCGGTCGGCTCGGCGAGCGATCTCGATTATCTCGGCGACAGCAGCGCGGCTGCGCTCGCGTCGACGCTGCTCGTGCCGCCGCTGACCGGCGATGCGTCGACGTGGCGGCGCGAGACGTTGCGCACGCTGGTCGCCGACGAAGCGCTCGCGTTCATCAGCGTGTGGAGCCCGACGTTCCTGACGAGCGTGCTGCGTCCGCTGTTCGATCGCGACGATGCCGACGGCGCGCGCGATCTCGCGTGGGTCGAAGCATCGTTGCCGGCCGACCGTCGCGCGGCACTGCACCGCACGATCGCGGACGGCGATTGCCGCGCGCTGTGGCCGCGTCTGGCCGCCGTGAGCTGCTGGCTGGACGGCCCCAGCAAGCATTACGCCGATGCGTTGCGCGTGCGGTTCCCGAGCGTGCAATGGCTGCCGAAGGGGCTGTTCGCGACCGAAGGCGTCGCCAGCATTCCGTTCGGCGAGGGTGACGGCTGCCCGCTGGCGATCGATAGCCACTACCTTGAATTCGTGCGCGGCGATGGCAGCGTGTGCGACGTCGAAGGGCTGCGGCCCGGCGACGACGCACAGGTGCTGCTGACCACGGG